>CAZSBR010000260.1:0-3445 GCA_964605165.1 uncultured Phycisphaeraceae bacterium | reverse complement strand
CAACCAGCGGCGCGCTGTCGAGCCTGTCCGCGCAGTCGATCAGCGTCTGAATCGGGGCAGAGCGGTCTTCGTGCGCACTGAGCCGGGCGCGAAGCTCCTGAAGCGAGCCCGCATGCATCGCGGGGCCCGTCTTGCCGATGACATCAAAGACCAGCACGCTGCCGAAGGCGGCCATCGCGCGGCCGGACTCGCTGAACACGTTGGGGTGGCGGACGTCTGCCTCGTCGCAAGCGGATTTGACGCGCCAGATCACGTCGGCCGCATACTCCTCGATCGAGTAGTTGATGCTCGACTCGATGGCGGATGAAGAACCGTCATAGTCGATACCCAACCCGCCGCCGACGTTGAGGGAGTCGAGCCCCGGCGCGAGTTTGCTGACCTCGGCGTACAGGCGGCCCAGCTCACCCAGAGCGGTCTTCATCTGGCGGATGTCGCAGACCTGGCTGCCGATGTGGAAGTGCAACATCTTGAGGCAGTGTGCCTTGCCGCGGGCTTCGAGCGACTCGACTGCTTCGAGCAGTTCAGGGGCGGAGAGGCCGAACTTGCTGCGCTGCCCGCCTGAGCTTGCCCACCTGCCGGCGCCTGTCGCCGAGGGCTTGACGCGGATGCCGATCTGCGGCTCAACGCCGTAGCGCTCGGCCTCGCGCACGATGAGATCAAGCTCGTGGGGCTGCTCGACCACGGGGATGATCCGCCGGCCGAGCTTGGCAGCGAGGATCACGGTCTCGACGTACTCGGCGTCCTTGAATCCGTTGCAGACGATGGGCATCTCTGGGTGGTCGCCCGTCATGCCGAGCACCGCCCAGAGTTCGGGCTTGGAACCGGCCTCGAGCCCGAATCCGAGTTCGGAGCCGATGTCGCGGATCTCCTCGCACACATGCCGCTGCTGGTTGACCTTGATGGGATAGAGGCAGGAGTACTTACCGGTGAAGGACTCGGCAGCGATGGCATCGTCAAACGCTGCGCGGATCCTGTGCAGCCGGTGGCGGAGCACCTGCCCGAACCTCAGCACGACGGGCGTGGACAAGCCGCGATCTGCCAGCCCCTCGATGAGCTGATGCAGATCGATCTGGGGCTGTGATGCGTCCGCGCAGGGGCGCACAGCGAGCGTGCCCCGCTCGGTGACCGCGAAGTAGCCATCGCCCCAGTTCTGCAGGCCGTAGTGGTCTTCTGCCAGCGTGCTGGCGTCACCCGCCTGGGAGGTGTCCTGAACATCGGTCATGGGGTGAACCTCCGTGGTGGATGGGAGCGTGGAGGGTGCGGGCGCGGCACGTCGACGCGCAGTTCAATGCTAGGGGCTCTATGCTCGGGCATGACGCGGCAAACACAGCAGCGCGATGCGATCTGGGAAGCCTTTCAGGCGGTCGGCCGGCCCATGAGCCCAGCCGAGGTGCTCGAGCATGCGCAGCAGGCTGTGCCGGGCCTCGGCATGTCGACTGTCTACCGCAATCTCCGCCGCCTGGAGGACGAGGGCCTCATCGTCACCGTGCATGTGCCGGGCGAAGCAGACCGCTACGAAACCGCCAAGGCGGCCGAGCACCACCACCACCACTTCCACTGTGAATCCTGCGGCAAGGTGTACGACATCGAGGGCTGCCCGGGTGGGCTCAGTGGCATGCTGCCCGAGGGCTTCAAACTCTCGTCCCACGAGATCTCGATGAGCGGGCTCTGCAGCGAGTGCGCCGCCTCGGCGTAATGCTGCCTTGGCTGGGTGTCCCTCAGGCGCTCTCGTAGAGCCGGGCCAGATCTCGCCAGTAGCCGGGGTAGGTCTTGGCCACGCACTGCGGATCCCAGATGAACGTGTTGGGCCTGCGAAGCCCGACGAGCGAGAGCGCCATCGCCATGCGGTGGTCGTCGTAGGTCTCGAACTCCACGGGCGCAACGCCGGGCGAGCAGTCAATGCCGTCGGCGGGCGGCGTGATGGTGATCGTGTCCGAGTCGCCCGATGCCTCGACCTGAACGCCCAGCTTGCCAAGCTCCTTTTGCAGCGCAGCGATGCGGTCGGTCTCTTTGACGCGGAGCGTGCGCACGCCGCGGATGATCGAAGGCGTAGAGGCAAAGGCGCAGAGCACAGCGAGCGTCATCACCGCGTCGGGCATGTCCGCCATGTCCGCCAGCACGCCCGAGAGCGATCGCGGGCCGCGGGTTTCGAGCGTGCCGTCGTCGTCCGTGTGCTCGAGCAGCGTGATGCCCATCCGCGCCAGCACATCGGGAAAGTCCGCATCGCCTTGCAACGAATCTCGCCCGACACCCTGCACGCGGCATCGCCCGCCAGTGACGAGCCCCGCAGCGGCCCAGAAGTACGTCGCGCCGCTCGCGTCGGGCTCCACGACGTAGTCAAACGGGTCAAGCCCGATGTGCCCCCGATCCGCCCGATGCTCGGCGGGGCCGACCCTGATCACCCGAAGATCCTCCGCAAGCCGCACCGAAGCACCCAGGCGGTCGAGCAGGCCGACGGTCATCTCGATGTACGACCGCGAGGTGATGGTGTCGCTCAGTTCGACGGTGAGGCCTCCTGGCAGCCACGGGCCGCAGAGGAGCAGAGCGGTGATGAACTGGCTCGATGCGGTTTTGCCGAGCTGCACGAACGCCTCCTCGGGGGGCCCCGAGAGGGTGGGATGCAGGCGAACGGGCGGATAGCCCACCTGACCGAGGTGCTCGACCGTGATGCCGAGTTGGGGCAGCACCTCGGTGAGTTCACCAAGCGGGCGCTCTCGCATGCGGGGCGTGCCGTCAATGACGACCGGCTTTGGAGCAAAGCAGCTCGCTGCGGCAAGGAACCGCGTCGCTGTGCCCGCATTGCCCAGGTGAAGCTCCACGTCCCGCGCGTCGGCTTCCACGGGCTTCCATCTGCCGCCCACGCCCTGCACTCCCAGCACATCGGGTTGCAGCTGATCGACGCCGGCACCGAGCCGCTGGACGGCCGCGATCATGCGTTTGGCGTCGTCGGCGTTGGTCAGAGCCCCACGGATGGTGCTTCGCCCCTCTGTGAGGGCTGCCAGCAGCAGGACGCGGTTGGTCAGGCTCTTGGACCCGGGCGGCTGGACGGTGACATCGAACGCATCGCGCGTGCCCGAGTTCGGAATCGGGACCATGGGCAGCGGGTCGGGCAGCGCGTCCAGTGGCAGGCAAAGCGTTTCGATCACCTGAGCGCGACTCCCTCTGGAAAGACCGTCAGCAGAGTATCGGACGAAGCCCGCACCATGATGAGCCCCCCTTCAAGGATGCGAACAGGGGCTCAGTACATCGTCAAGATTGACAAAGCTACGAATGCGTGCTGGAGTTGCAACCTCTTTGGTGCCACAATCGTAGGGCTGAGGGGGGTGGTGTTCGAACCGCCTCGGCCTTTGGGCTCTCTCGACAAACGCGCTGAGACCCGGCTGCCTGACAGCGGCCGGTGTGCCTGGGTTCCTGTTCGCCCGGCGTGAGTGGAAGAAAGACAGGC
>CAZSBR010000259.1:0-3454 GCA_964605165.1 uncultured Phycisphaeraceae bacterium | reverse complement strand
TCGACGTAGCCCTGGTTGATCTTGAAGAGGGCGTTGTCATCGACCGCGGGGTCGAGCGCATCGGTCTGCACGGTGTCGAGGCGGAGGATGGCGTCGGTCCCGCGGACGATGGGCATCTCCACGAGTCGTCGGCGGTGCGTGGGCACGCTTGCATCATCGGGCGCGACGGTGCCGGCCTGGGTGGACCAACTGAGCGTGCCCGAGGGCAGGACGGGCGCGTAGATCGTGTAGCCCATGCCGTGCTCGACGCCGTTGGCGTTGATGTTGTGCGGCACGGGGATGAGCACGCGGCCGGTGGCGTCAACGGTGAGGAATTCGGGGATCTGGTTGTTGGGGTCTGCGAGCGGGTGGCCCGCGGTGCCGCTGAGTTCCTGCAGGCGGGTGCCGGGCGGGAAGGTGGTCTGGACGCTGCGCTGGGTGTTGCCCTGAACCCACTGGTCGTTGACGGCGACGAGGGCATTGCCGATGCCGTTGGTTCTGCGTTCGAAGACAAGCACGTCGGCGATGGACTGGTTGACCGGGTCGCTGCCGTTGAGGATGTGGAACTCGCCTCGGCCGACCATGTTGCGAGCCTGCACGAGCCGGGTCATGGCGTCATCGAGCCCGAAGCCCTGCGGGTCGAAGCCCAGCGCGTAGGGGTAGCCCTCGCGTGGGAAGAAGCCTCTCGAGCGGGGCACGCCCCGGCCGTTGTGATAGATGATGGGTGGGCCGGGGCGGAGCAGGGTGTACGCCGCGGCGTAGGGCGCGATGGTGCGGAGGCCCGCAGCGGGTGGTGCGCTGTTGCCATCGCCCGCTGTGCCGTTGTCGTGGCTGAAGGGGTGGTTCATGCCCAGCGAGCCGTTCTGGAAGCCGTCGTCGGTGAGATCGATGTGATCGTTGAGGACGTTGGCCCAGTCGCCAAAGCCGCTGGCACCGATCAGGCCGCGGAGCGCGCTGGCGCCGTTGAGGTCGAGCGCATCGCGGTTGCCAAAGCCGTCCTTGCGGGTGAAGTTGGCGAAGGTGTCGAAGTTGCCTGTGACGGACTCGACGAAGCTGAAGGCAGTCGCCTTGGAGCCATCGGGCAGGGTGCGGCGCATGTAGACCGCGTTGTCCCACTGGGTATCCCAGAACGAGGGCGGCACGTGCTTGACAGCATCGAGTCGGAAGCCGTCGACGTTGTAGACATCGAGCATGCGCTGGGTGGCGCGCACGAGCAGCTCGGAGGCGTTCTCGATGACGGGATCGCCGGCCATGGGATCGGCGGTGTTGAATGGATAGATGGTGACCTGGAATGCGCCTGGGTTGTTGGGCGTGCCCGGGTTGGTGAAGACCATGGGGGTTGAATCGAGGTCGGGGTAGAGGGCGCGGTTGTCGGGGTTGGGCAGGTTGAAGGTCGTGCCGCCGGGGATGTTGTTGGGGTTGCCCGGCTCGATGGGGTGGCGGATGAAGCGGTTGTCCGAGCCGTGGGCGATATCGATCAGCGCGACGAGATCGCCGCGGAAGACGTCGTAGCGCGGGGCATTGGGATCCTCGGACTGGAAGAAGCCGGCGCTGGTGCCGTTGTGGAAGTCACCCCACGAGTCATCGGGAGCCTTGGGCACAGCGGGGGTTTCGGAGTCGAGCCAGAAGCCGGGCCAGCCGCCCTGATCCTGGAAGAAGGTGTTGTCGGTTCGGCCGGAGTTGTGGTTCATGACCCAGTCGATGTAGACGGCAGCGTCTGCCTGCTTGAATTCTTCGACGAGGGCGACGAAGTCTGCCTCGACGCCGTAGATCGTGGGGTTGGACGCGGTGCCGAGGCTGAAGCGGTCAAAGGGGTCGTAGCCGGGGCTGGTCGAGTCGCCCGTGGGGCTGGGCGGGGGCATCCAGACGGCGTTGTAGCCGGCGACGTAGAAGTCGGGCATGCGGTAGGCCATGTCGGCCCAGGTAGTCTCGAACCACTGGAGGTAGGCGGGGTCCTCGGGGCCGGCAGCGGCTGCCGGGGTGATGGTGGTGCCAGCGAGAAGCAGGGCGGCCAGGGCAGTTGGTCGGACAGCGCTCAACATGGTCTCACTCTCCAGGAGGTCAGCGGTCGATGAAGTGCTTGATCGCGGAATTGCTAAAACAGTTCTGCTTGTGCGGTTGGTCTGCTGCTTGCAGAACGAACTGCAACCACCGCACACACCACGCAAGAACATTCGCATGGTGGTGTCGGTCAGTTTCTGCGCTTCCGGCAGCGGATCAAGCCCGAACATGTGGGGATCGTGCGTAAAGCGCCCTATTCTGGGATCCGAGCCATCATCTCGGACCTGCCCCGAGGTGATGCCGGCCGCGAATGCGTGCCCGCTGTACCACCTGACCCGGTCTGCACTCGGTCGCTATCGAAAGGAAAGCACATGCTCAGGTCTGTTGGCCAAGCTGTCCGTCCACCCCGATCCGTCGCCTCTCTCCCGGCGTTGCTGCTGGCCGCCGGCCTCTCTGCGAGCGTTGCAAGCTCGGCGCTCGCGCAAGCCGAGGGCGAGCTCATCCACGAGGACACGGTTCGCTTCCTCGCTGCGGATGCCGACCCGATGACCATCGTGCCTTCGATGGGCCTGATCGAGCAGATGGACGGCATCGGCCCGATGCCTCGCGGCTGGACGGTCGTGCCCGAGTTCTTCCAGACCGAAGAGGGCAAGGAAGCGTTCCGCGTTGAGATCGCCGAGGGCACCTCGCTCTACGGCACGGGCGAGGTCAGTGGACCACTGCTGCGCAATGGCCGCATCACCGAGACGTGGAATCACGATGCCTACGGCTATGGCGATGAGCAGCCCTACCTGTACAAGTCCTTCCCGTGGGTGCTTGCGGTTCGCGCTGACGGCACGGCGTTTGGTGTGTACGCCGACACGACGTATCGGGTGAGGATCGATCTCACCGAGCACATCGAGATGACCAGCGACGGCCCGGACTTCCCGGTGATCATCATCGAGGGCGACTCGCCGCAGGAAGTGGTGATGACCTTCGCGGATCTGACGGGCAAGATCGAGATGCCGCCCAAGTGGTCGCTGGGCTATCACCAGTGCCGCTACAGCTACTACCCCGAAGCGCGCGCCATCGAGGTGGCCAATGGCTTCCGCGAGCGCAACCTGCCGGCGGATGTCATCTGGTTTGACATCGACTACATGGATGACTTCCGTACGTTCAGCTTCAGCCCCGAGCACTATCCAGACCCGACGAGCACGAACGCGACGATGCACGGGCTCGGGTTCAAGACGATCTGGATGATCAACCCGGGCGTGAAGAAGGATCCCGGCTACTTCGTCTATGACCAGGGCACCGAGCGCAACGCGTGGGTGAAGAACAACAAGGGCGAGACCTACGTCGGCGAGGTGTGGCCCGGCGACTGCGTTTTCCCCGATTTCACGAATGCCGATGTGCGCAAGTGGTGGGCCTCGCTCTACCACGACTTCATGGCCACGGGCATCGACGGCGTGTGGAACGACATGAACGAGCCGGCGAT
>CAZSBR010000258.1:0-3460 GCA_964605165.1 uncultured Phycisphaeraceae bacterium | reverse complement strand
GGCGAGTCGTACATGACCGAGAACGAGATCGACCGCATCTTCCGCGATAGCCGCATCAACACGATCGTCGAGGGCTCGAACGACCTCATGTGGTCGTTCATCTTCGCCTACGGCGGCAAGCAGCTCGGCGAGTGGATGCTTGGCATCCGCGAAGCGCCGTTGACTACGAAGATGACGCCGAGCTTCCTCAAGCAGGCCATCCCGCTGGCGATCGAAGTGTTCGGGGGTGTTCGCCGCCGCCAGCCCCAGATCGACAAGGTGCACGAGAGCCTCCGCCCTCATGCGCAGCGTCTTGCACGCCTCATCAGCGAGCATACCTACCAGTTCAAGCAGACCAGCAAGCGCTACGACGCGGCCCTGGTCGCACGCCAGATCCCGCAGTCGAGGCTCGCTCTCAACGCTATCTGGCTGCACGCGTGGGCGTGTACGCTCAGCAAGCTCGATCGCGACATTCGCAAGCACGGCGACAATGGCGGCACGGAGTTCGCCCGTGACAAGGCCGCGGCCCTGCACTTCTTCGACCTCGCCGAACTCGAGATCGATCGCAACATTCGCGAGCTCTACTACCACGCGGACGAGTCGCTCTTCTCAGCCGCAGATGCGGCGCTGGCGCACAACGACACCCTGCCGGCGTCGGACTTCATCATTCCCGAGCAGTCGCCCACCGAGTTCAAGGGCAAGGGTCGCACGCCCCGTCAGAACGGTGTCCGCCAGTTCCCGGGCGGCAGCGAGCCGTTCATCGCGGATGAAGCCCACCCGGCGCAGTATCGTTGATCGACGGTTGCATCTGACCCTATCGAGCCCACGCCACGCTTGGCCTCGCCGGAGACTTTCATGCCTGTTACCACCGCCTACGAAGCGAAGATCGAGCACCTGTCGATCCTCGATGAGCACGGCAACTTCGATGCCGACCTCGGCGCGCCGGGCGGCAAGCCCATCCTCACCGATGAAGAGGTCACGTATCTGTACGAGCAGATGAGCATCTGCCGTAAGCTCGACGAGACCGCCTTCAAGCTTCAGCGATCCGGGCGCATGGGCACCTACCCGCAGAACAAGGGTCAGGAAGCCAACGCGGTCGGCTCGGCGCTGGCCATGAAGAAGGGCAACGACTGGGTCGTGCCGTGCTACCGCGAGAACGCGGCGATGTTCATGCACGGGCTGCCCTACCACTACATCCTCCTCCACTGGATGGGCGATGAGCGCGGCAACCAGATCCCCGAGGGTGTGAACGTCACCCCGCTGAGCGTTCCCATCGGTACGCACATGATGCACGCCACGGGCATCGCCTGGGCCTTCAAGCTCCGCGGCGAGAAGGACCGTGCAGCCATCACCTACTTCGGCGACGGCGCGACAAGTGAAGGCGATTTTCATGGCGCGATGAACTTCGCAAGCACGCTCAAGGTGCCCGTGGTGTTCTACTGCCAGAACAACCAATGGGCGATCAGCGTGCCGCGGAGTCAGCAGATGGCCTCCCCCACGGTTGCACAGAAGGCGCTCGCCTACGAGATGCCGACCGTCCGTGTGGATGGCAACGACATCTTCGCGACCTACCTCGCCACCAAGAAGGCCCGCGAGCGGGCGGTGGCGGGCGAAGGGCCGAGCTTCATCGAGGGCGTGACCTACCGGCTGGCGGACCACACCACGGCTGACGACGCCAAGCGGTACCGCGACCCCGCCGAGGTCGAGGCGTGGCTCGGACGCGACCCGCTGATCCGGACTCGCAAGTACCTCGAAATGCGCAAGGTGTGGGACGACAAGGCGCAGACCAAACTCGATGAGAAGGCGGCGACCATCACCAATGAGATCGTGGCCGCAGCCGACGGCATTGCAGAACCTTCGACCAACGACTTCTTCGACCACATGTTTGCCGAGATCCCGGAAGACCTCCGCAAGCAGCGTGATACGCTGCGAACCAGTTCGATCGGCCAGAACCCCGAGCAGGCCGGCCTTCGCGCCCAGGCGGAGCGCGTCTGATGCTCATACCGCTGACTGACGCCAAGAACACGAAGGTCTGGATCAACCCGGTCTTTGTGCGCATGGTCAAGGAGAAGGATCCCGCGGGCAAAACGGAGATCTTCTTCCACGTGGATCCGGCGAGGTCTTCCGATCGCTTTATCACCGTCAAGGAGTCCGCATCGGCCGTTGCCGATGCGATCGGTGAGACGCTGCCCCTGATCTTCGGCGGCGGAGGCGGCGCCATGACCGCGGACTTCGCGGTGGGCCTCGCTGTCGCGGGCGGCGACGATGGCGACGGCTCAAGCGGTGATGGAGATGGCGGCGGCGATGGAGGCGGCGACTGAGACCCTGTGCAGGCTCACTCAACGGAACAGCAAAGATGCCAGAACTCAACCTCGTACAAGCAATCAACCAGGCCCTCGATCAGGAGATGCAGCGCGACAGCCGCGTCGTCTGCCTCGGCGAGGATGTCGGCGCCAACGGCGGCGTCTTCCGCGTCACCGAGGGGCTCGCAGCCAAGCACGGCGGACACCGCGTGCAGAACACCCCGCTCGATGAATCGGGCATCATGGGCGTGGCGATCGGCCTCGCCATGGCCGACATGCGGCCCATCCCCGAGATCCAGTTCGAGGGCTTTCTCGGGCCGGCTTACGACCAGCTCGTCAACCACGGCGCTCGGTACCGCAACCGCACCCGCGGTGCGATCCCGATCCCGCTGACCGTCCGCGTGCCCGTCGGCGGCGGCATCCACGCGCCCGAGCTTCACTCCGACAGCCCCGAGGCCATCTACGCCCACACGCCCGGGCTCAAGATCGTCATGCCCTCGACGCCCTACGACGCCAAGGGCCTGCTCCTCAGCGCCATCCGCGACCCGGACCCCGTCATCTTCTTCGAACCCAAGCGCGTCTATCGCAGCTTCAAGGAAGAAGTGCCCGAAGGCGACTACACGATCCCCATCGGCGAGGCGAAGGTCGTCAGCGAGGGCGATGACCTCACGCTCATCACCTGGGGCGCGAGCGTCTTCCAGGCGCTCGAGGCCATGGACCACCTGCCCGATGATGTCTCCATCGAGCTCATCGACCTGCGGAGCGTCTACCCCTTCGACATGGGCGCGGTGGCCCAGAGCGTCGAGAAGACGGGCCGGTGCGTGATCGTCCACGAAGCGCCGCTGACCTGCGGCCTCGGGGCCGAGCTCTCGGCACGCATTCAGGAGCAGTGCTTCCTGCATCTCGAAGCGCCCGTGCAGCGGGTCACCGGCTTCGATACCGTCATGCCGTACTACAAGCTCGAGTTGAGCTACCTGCCCGACGCCGAACGCATCGGCAAGGGTGTCCGCGAGTGTCTGGCGTACTGAACCGAGGGGTCCTATCCATGGCCGGCAAAGTATCTTCTGATCCCAACCAGTTCCTGCTGCCAGACATTGGCGAGGGTCTCACCGAGGCCGAGCTCATCAAGTGGCTCGTCAAGCCGGGCGACACGATCAACGCCACCGATGCGCTCGCAG
>CAZSBR010000257.1:0-3461 GCA_964605165.1 uncultured Phycisphaeraceae bacterium | reverse complement strand
TTCATCGCTCTTGCTGTCACTGGTGCTCTGCTGGCCGGCTGTGCGTCGTCGTCCAAGACGGACTCGGCTGCGACGGCTTCTGCTGAGCCCGTCAACACGGTCTGCCCCATCGGCGGCCATGACGTGCCCAACAACGAACTGACCGCGGTCCACAAGGGCCACGTCATCGCGTTCTGCTGCGAGGGCTGCGCCGCCTCGTGGGCCCTCGAGGACGAGGCCGGCAAGGACGAAATCCTCGCCATCGCCCTCGGCGAGAACACCGACGGCTGAGCTGCGACCGAGCTCTCGTGCCGCCCCGCCTCCATCACGTTGCGATCATCGCTTCGGACTATGAGCGCTCGAAGCGTTTCTACGTGGATGTGCTCGGGCTGAGGGTCGTCCGCGAGGTCTACCGCGAGGACCGCCGATCGCACAAGCTCGATCTCGAGCTTGACGGCGGCGTGCAGATCGAGCTCTTCAGCTTCCCCGACCCGCCAAGGCGCGTGACCAACCCTGAGGCGGCAGGCCTTCGGCACTTGGCGCTGACGGTGACCGATATCGATGCCGAGATCGCGCGGCTCGGCACGCACAGCATCTCATGCGAACCCGTGCGCACGGATGAGCACACGGGCGCACGGTTCACGTTCTTCCGTGATCCGGACGACCTACCGATCGAGCTGTATGAGGTTCGTGAGGGCGGGGGGCGTTAGCTCGGGCGGACGAAGCGCATCAGTTCCTGGCCGTTGTCGCCCAGGAGGCTGAGCACGCCGTCGGTCAGGCTTGAGACATCAAAGCCCTGGACGTTGCCGAGCGCCGAGAGGAACTGGTCTTCGAGGCTCATGGCGCCGGGGCTGCCAGCCATGCGGGTGGAGGCGAGCTGGCCGAGGTCGAAGTCGCCGCTGGCGATCTGGCTGAGGTCGAGCCCGCCGGTGAAGCGGTTGACGCCGCTGAAGCCCGAGACCGTGCCATCATCGCCGATGGACATGCTGGGTGGGTTGGTCAGGCCGGCCATCTGCATGAGCTGGTTGATGCTCTGGTCGCCGAGGCTCTGGAGGTTCCAGTTGCCGGTGATCTGTTCGGAAAGTGAGCTCACGAGGGAATCCGTGATGGAGCCGCCCGTTCCACTGCCAGTTCCGCCGTCGGTTGCGCAGCCGGTGGTCATGAGCGTGGCGGGAAGAGCGAGAACGAGTGCGACAGCAGCGGTGCGGACCATGGGAAAGCTCCTGAGCGTGAGACGCCTGCGTGGGGCGTTGTGGTTGATGGCGTGAGCGTACCGCGGATGTGCGGACGCGGAGATTGTTCGATCAGTCTTCTGCCTTGGCGGGCTTGGGCCTGAGCATCAGGAGCACGACGAAGGTCTGGAGGCTCAGGGCGGTGACGCTCCAGAGGGTGACGATGAGGTAGTCCTTGGAGACGGCTTCGAGTGCCTCGGCGCTGTCGCGTGCCATGCCCGCAGCGACATCGGCCACACCCGTCTGGCCCTGCTGGATTGCAGCATCGGCGAACTGGGCGAGGTCCGAGGCGCTGGGGCGCTCGGCAAGCTCGGCGCGGGCATCGAGGTAGGCGGTCGTCGCGGGGAAGGCCCGGCCCGCAAAGGCCAGCGCGAACAGGATGGGCAGCGCCAGGCCCGCGTGCGCACCGATCATGCCCAGCTTGCGATTGCGCAGCCCGAGCACGCACAGCACGGCGCTGGCCAGGGCGAGCACCGCTGCGACCGAGGGCACGATGAGCGCCGTCAGGGCGTTGGCCTCGGGAGGGGCGATGCGGTACGCGAGCAGGCCCATGCCCACCAGCAGCAGGGCGTAGACGAAGAGGGCGATGGCGGCCTTGATCATGCCCAATCTTTCGCTGCTCGGGCCCTGCCCGCCAGTGCAGTGCGCCGGAATCGACCTCCGGCGTTCGGGCATGTGGTTTCCGGGCCGATACGCCCGCCGCGGGCCGAACCCGTGCGCCCGTGATGCTGTAAAATGGAAGGCGCAGCAGCTTGCTGCGAGAAAGGCGCTTCATGCACATCGAGATCAGCTATCAGAACATCGACCACTCCGACGCCGTCGACGACCATGTGACGACCCATCTGCAGGACCGGCTGGCAAGGTTTGCCGAGCGGCTGACACGCGTCGAGGTTCATCTGGGTGATGACAATGCACACAAGGCCGGCCCGAACGACAAGCGGTGCATGATCGAGGCGCGCGCAGCGCACCACGAGCCCCTCATCGCCGAGGCTCATCATGGCGATCTCTACGCAGCCATCAACGAAGCCACCAACAAGATCATGCGTGTGCTCGACAAGAAGTTCTCCAAGGCTTCGAGCCACTGATGTTCTGTCCGGGTCGGATTCTCTGTCGCGCGCTGGCCGCCGCCGTGGTTCTGGCATCGCTTGCGGGCTGCGGCGAGTCGTACCGCGCGGTGGATCCGCGCAGGCCGCTGCCCGCCTCGTTGCCTTCCGCGGATGTGGGACGCCAGCACCTGGTGTATGCGACGTTTGACCGTGCATCGCCCGAGCTTCGCTATGCCATCAGCCGCAATGGCCAGACATGGCGACCGGTGGCGGGCGGCAAGGGCTTCTTCCGCGAGAATGCCGACTTTCGAGATCCGTCCATCGTGCAGGGGCCCGATGGCGTGTACCACTGCGTGTACACCTCGGGTGATCCGGGCTCGATCGGGCACATCTCGAGCACGGACCTCATCAACTGGTCGCCGCCCCGCTGGCTGCCCGTCATGAAGCACGAGCCGGGCGTGCGTGTGTCGTGGGCGCCGGATCTTCTCTGGGATGCCAAGCGCAGCGAATGGCTGCTCGTGTGGTCCTCGGATGTCGCGGACAAGTTCCGCGTCGACAAGGACGACGAGCGGTTCATTCACCGGCTCTACGCCGCCACGACGAGAGACTTCGTGACACTCAGCCCGACGTGGCTCTTCTTTGATCCGGGGCACAACGTCATCGATCCCGAGATCGTGCAGTTCAGGGGGGAGTACCTGCTGTTCTACAAGGACGAGCGCCTCACGCCCGACCGCAAGGTGATTCTCATGAGTCGCGCAAGCGACCCACGGGGTCCCTTCAAGCCGGGCGTCGAGACGCTGCCGCTGGCACCGATCGAGGGCGCATCGGCGCTGGTCGAGCAGGACCGGCTCGTGCTCTACTTTGACGCCTACGTCGATGACGCCATGGGCGCGATGGAGACCTTCGATCTCGTGACGTGGACCGACATCTCCGACCGTGTCTGGTTTCCGCGGGGGCATCGCCACGGCTCGGTGATCCGGGTTGATGCGCAGACCTACGCCAAGCTCGCAGATCTCCAGCCCGATGCAGCGGTTGTGTCCGATGCGCCGCCTGCCGTGGCTCAGCGCAGCCCGTGACGCGAGCGCGTTGTCGGGGCGAGATACGCATGGTGAGCGCACAACAACCCCGATGGCGATGGCCATCGGGGCAGCCTGTCTTTCTTCCACTCACGCCGGGCGAACAGGAACCCAGGCACACCGGCCGC
>CAZSBR010000256.1:0-3484 GCA_964605165.1 uncultured Phycisphaeraceae bacterium | reverse complement strand
CTGGCGCTCTCGTACGAGGGTGAAGGTGATGCTAAGCTGGGCATCGAGCAGAGCCGTGACGCCATCGAGGACGCCCTCGAGCGGCTCGCCGGGGAGTAGCGGCCCCAACCGCCGTTGGCTCTCGTGTGCTCGATGGTCGTGTGGCCGCCCGGGGGCGTTGCCGGGGTGTTGTAGATGGCATACCAAACGAACCTTGCCGAGGCTGTCGTGCAGGAGCCAAGCAACGACAATCCACGCCGCGCGGTGAAGCAGCCGACGATCGTCACGATCGACGGCCCTGCGGGCACGGGCAAGTCGTCCGTCGCCCGTCAGCTCGCAGCACGGTTGGGGCTTGGCTTTCTCGACACGGGTGCGATGTACAGAGCCGCGGCGGCGATCGTGCTCGAGCGGGGCATCGACCCGGACGACCACGACGAGGTCGTGCGTGTGGTGACGGATGCGGACCTGCACTTTGACTGGTCGACGGACCCGCCCGAGATGCTGGCGTGGCTCAAGCCCATGAACGACCGCATCCGGTCGCGTGAGGTGACTGCGCTTGTGTCGGTGATTGCTGCCATTGCACCGCTCCGTCGGCACATGGTCCGCAAGCAGCGCATCATCGGGCATCAGCATCCAAGGCTTGTGACCGAGGGACGGGACCAGGGCTCGGTGGTGTTCCCCGATGCGGCGGTGAAGTTCTATCTGGATGCGGAGCCGGAGGTGCGTGCCCGGAGGCGGGCCGAGCAGTTGCGGGCTGCGGGCAAGCCGGTAGAGGACGCTGTCATTCTTGCTGAACTGCAGCAGCGGGATCTCATCGACTCATCGCGAACGGAGGGGCCTCTGGTCATGCCGGCCGATGCGGAATGCATCGATACGAGTCATCGGGACATCGATGAGGTCATCGATCTTCTGGAACAGCGCGTTCGCGCCAAGCTGGCCGCGACCACGGCGCCATGACCCGGGCTGTGCCAGTGCGAGGCGACGTGAGGCCACAGAAGCCCAAGGGCGAGCGCAGGGCGTTCTACAGCTTCTTTCGCATCATCGCGGCCTCGATTTTCAAGGTCGTGTATCGCGCGAGGATCGTCCACGCAGAGCGCGTGCCCCCTGAGGGCGGCGTGCTGCTGATCTCCAATCACCAGTCGTTTCTCGACCCACCCGTGCTCGGATGCTTCATCGTGTGGCGTCAGTTCGCCTTCATGGCTCAGGCGTACCTCTTTCGTGTTCCCGTCCTGAACTGGCTGATTCGCGGTCTGAACTCGGTTCCCATCAGCGGCGACGGCACTGACACGGCGACGATCAAGACGCTGATCAAGACCCTGCGAGAAGGTCGTCCCGTGGTTGTCTTTCCCGAGGGTGCCCGCACCAGAGATGGCGCGATGCAGCCCTTCAAGAGGGGCGTGGTGTTGCTCGTGAGGCGGGCGAAGGTGCCCGTGGTGCCGGCGGCTGTCGAGGGGGCGTTCGATGCGTGGCCGCGGATGCGCAAGTTGCCCAGGCTCTTCGGGCAGCGGGTTGTTGTTGTCTACGGCGAGCCGGTGGCGCCCGAAGATCTCAGGGATGAAGAGGCGCTTGAGCGTCTGGCCCGGGAGGTCGATCGCCTGAGGCTTGAGGCACGCCGCATTCTGCGTGAAGACACGCGTGGAAGGCTTCCCGAGTCGGACGTTGGCGATGAGCCGACCCGCGTGCTCGTGGCGTCGGACGACTGATGTGAAGGGCGATCGCCTTGAGAGCGCTGGGGCGAATTACAGACGGTTCAGAGAGGCGATCCGCTGCTCGGTGGGGGGATGTGAAGCAAAGAGGCGGTTGATGGTGGAGCCGGCGCTGAAGGGCTCCACGATGAACATGCTGTTCTGCGCCGGGTTGGGCGATTGCAGCGGGATGCGCTGGTTGAGGCTCTCGAGCTTCATGAGCGCACTCTTGAGGCCTTCGGGAGAGCCGGCGATGCGCGCGCCGTCCGCATCCGCCACGAACTCGCGGCTTCGGCTGATCATGGCCTTGAGCATCGCGGCGCCCACGGCGGCCATGATGATCACGACGATCATCACGAGGGGGTTGGCCCCTTCACGGTTGCCGGCGCCAAGGAAGAAACCCCACTGGGCGATCATGGCCAGCAGGCCCGCGATGGTGGCGGCGACGGTCGAGATGAGCGTGTCCCGGTTCTTCACGTGTGCAAGCTCATGGGCCATCACACCCTCGAGTTCGCGCTGGTCCAGAAGGTGCAGAGCGCCCTGGGTGACCGCGACGGCGGCCTTCTTGGGGCTCCGGCCCGTGGCAAATGCGTTGGGGGCCTCGTGCGGGCAGATGTAGACGCGGGGCATGGGCAGCCCGGCATTGCGGCGGAGTCGATCAACCATGTCGTAGAGGGGGCCCTCGGTGACTTCCTGGCCGCGCATGGAGGCGATGGCGAGCTTGTCGCTGAAGAACCACATGCCGACGTTCATCGCGACGGACATGATGAAGAAGGGGATGATGAACCCCTGACCCAAGGCGCCGCCCACAGCAACGAGCAGCCCGGTCATGGCACCCATCAGCAGGATCGTCTTGGTGTTGTTCACGAAGGTGGTCATGGCGGATTGTACGCCCTTGTTGGGAAATTTGTTCGCAGCCTGTCACCGTTGCCAGCCCGCGGCTCGGGGCGGTCGTGGCTGCTTCGAGGCTGGCCATCTGCGGATGCAAAGGTCTAACGCACCAGCCACGGCTCACAACCAGCCGACGAGCTTCAGGGCGGCCAGTACCAGCACCACGGCAAAGGCCAGGCGGAGCTCCCGGAGCGGCAGCCGGTGGGTCAGGCGGGCACCCGCCAAGGCCCCGAAGACGCCGCCGAGCCCCATGACCACACCCAGCACGGAGGCGGTCAGGGCGGGCCGATCCACGGCCACGCCGAGGGATGGCAGCGTGGCGAGCTTGAGCCCCGCACCGATGATCGCCGTGGTGCGCATGACGTTGGCGCTGGTCGCGATCGAGGCCTTCATGGGCACGCGGGCGAAGATCTGGAGCAGGGGCACGAGGACAATCCCGCCGCCGATGCCCAGGAAACCCGCGAGGAACCCGGTGAACATCGACGCTGGCCCGACCCGGCCCCAGGTGGCGCGGAGGTCTTCGGGCTGGGCGTCGGGCAGCTTGCGCGCGGCGCTGAAGGCTGTCCACGCGGCGGCGAGCACCATGAAGATGCCGAGGCCGATCTTGGGGACGCTGCCCGAGAAAATGTTCGAGGCCAAGACGCCTGCAATGATCCCCAAGATCATGCTGGGTAGGGCTTTAGCAACAACTTGTGGCGGCTCTGCGCCGGCTTTCTTGTGCTGGAGGGTCGATGCCCACGCGATGACCACGTTGACCAGCATCGCTGCGGCCATGTAGACGTGGTGAGCCGATCGATTGGGGTCTGCTGAGCCGTCGGCGAGTTGATAGCCAAAGACGAGCCCCAGCGCCGGGAGCATGATGATCGAGCCCCCAATGCCGCAGAGCCCGCCCACGAGCCCTGCGCCGAGTCCGATCAGCACCGCGATGA
>CAZSBR010000255.1:0-3514 GCA_964605165.1 uncultured Phycisphaeraceae bacterium | reverse complement strand
CCATAACGGCGGGCCTCGCTCGAGGCTGAGTCCAACCTGAGTTCTTCCCCAGCGCCCCGGTCAGCATTGGCCGGGGCGTTTGCGTAGCGGCTGTGCGGATCGCGGCGCAATTCGGTGTGTGGGCGGGGTCCGGATTGTTCAGAATCGCGGAACTTTCGCCAGCGGCTGTCCGAATAGAGGACAACCTGATCTGGCAGCGCTGCATGCTGCTGTTTGCCTGCTCAACCTCATGTGCTGGGCGGATTTACGACCTGAGAGTTCAAGGAGAAGGAATGTTCATTCGTGCCACCATGCTTGCGCTGGCGGTCCTCGTGGGGACTACCCAGCCCGCAGCAGCTGTCGCTGCGCCAGCGGACGAGCCGCTCTTCGTCGAGACGCCCGGCGTGCTCGAGTTCACGGGCCAGATGATCGTCCGGCCCAGGCAGGACCTCTACGCCGCGACCAACCCGCGGCCCGATGCCTCGCCCGCGCGTTCGTGGATGCCCATCCCCGGGCAGAAGGCGGCGCAAGCCGACATCGCCGATCCGGCGCGTGCGCGCATCATCAACGATGTCATCGAGCACTTCGGCGAAGTCGATGAGTACGTCGTGCGTGTGCCCGAGGGCCACGACGAGAACTCCTACGCCAAGATGCTCATGGCCACGGGCGACTACGAGTACGTCACGCCCAACTGGCTGTGCTTCACGACCGACACGGTTCCCAACGATCCGAACTTCGGCAACTCATGGCAGCACATCAACGTCGAGTCCGCCAAGGCGTGGGACATCTTCACGGGCGACTCGAGCATCATCGTCGCGGTCGTCGACTCCGGCGCAGACCTCGACCACCCCGATCTTGTTGATCGCTGGATCCCGGGCTTCAACTCCGATCAGAACCTCGCACAGGTCGATGGCGGCAACGTCAACGATGAGAACGGCCACGGCACGTTCGTCGCAGGCTGCGCTGCAGCGACCGGCAACAACGGCACGCAGGTCGTCGGCATGGGCTGGAACCTGAGCGTCATGCCCATCCGCGCTACACCCGCGGGCACAGCGGGTTCGGCCTTCTCGGCAGACCTCGACCAGGGCGCTCGCTGGGCTGCTGACAACGGCGCCACCGTCGTCAACACGTCCTTCTCCGGCGTCGACGGCGCCAACGTGCAGACCACCGGCGCCTACTGCCGCGCTCGTGGCACGCTCTCGTTCCGCTCGGCCGGCAACGACAACCGCAACCTGTCTGGCTTCGATCACGCCGACGTCGTCGTTGTTGGTGCCAGCACGCCTTCGGACAGCAAGGCCAGCTTCAGTGCCTTCGGCCGGGGCGTGGACCTCACCGCGCCGGGCGACGCTGTTCGTTCGACCCGCAACGGCGGCAGCCAGGGCACCGGCAGCGGCACGAGCTTCTCGGCGCCGATCGCTGCGGGTGTCGCAGCGATGATCGCAGCCTCCAACCCCACGCTCGACATCAACGACGTCGAGCAGATTCTCTTCGACACCTGTGACGACATCGGCGTTCCCGGAGAGGACGACACCTTTGGCCATGGCCGCGTGAACCTCTTCCAGGCCATGCTCGCTGCAGCCAACCCGATCGATGTCAACTTCACGCCCGTCACGGCGATCCCCGCTGAGCTTGCTCCGGGCGCCTCGACGACCTTTGACGTGCAGATTCAGATCGAGAACGACGTGCTCCTCGGCACGCCCGTCATCCGTGTTGAGCCCGCCGGCGCTTCGCAGCAGACCTTCGCCCTCGTCAATCAGGGCGGCAACGTCTGGCGCGCCACGCTGCCCGCTCTCGATTGCGGCAGCGATCCGGCGTTCTTCATCGCTGCCAACCTCGAGACCCTCGGCGTGGTGACGTATCCCGCGAGCGGCGCCTTCCAGGCCGTCGTCGGCAGCATCGATGTCACCTTCACGGACACCTCTGAGACCAACACCGGCTGGACGGTCAGCGGCATCACCGCTGGCAGCGCCGGCGGCTGGGCCCGCGGCCTCCCGCAGGGCTTTGGCCGGGGCGATCCGGATACCGACTCCGATGACGCCGGCCAGCGCGCCTGGCTGACGGGTATCGTCTCGGGTGTCGACAACACCGACGTCGATGACGGCACGACGGTCCTCACCAGCGCCGCCTTCGAGGCCGGTGCGGGCTCGACGATCAGCTACAACTACTGGCTCAACGATGTCGCCAATGGCGCACTGCAGGGCGGCGATGCCCTCACCGTCGAGATCTCGACCAACAACGGCGCGAGCTACTCGACCGTTCGCAGCTACACCACCGCCTTCAGCGGCTGGCGCGCAGACGAACTCGTCGAGGGCACCGACTTCACCGCGTCGTCGAACGTCCGCCTGCGCTTCAGCGCAAGCGACATCGGCACGCAGAACGTCGTCGAGGCGGGCATCGACAACATCGAGGTGTCGGCTGTGAACTGCGACGAGCCCGGCTCCTGCACGGGCGACATCGCCGACGACTTCGGTGTTCTTGGGGCAAGCGACGGCCAGGTGAGCTTCGGCGACTTCCTGGCGATGCTCACGCTCCTCGGGCCGTGCCCCGGCGGCACGCCCGGCTGCACGGGCGACATCGCCGATGACTTCGGCGGTCTTGGCTCGAGCGATGGCCAGGTGAGCTTCGGCGACTTCCTCGCTGCCCTCACCCTGCTCGGTCCCTGCCCGTAAGCACAGGCTCAGCCGAGCCTGAAAGCAGACCTCGCAGCCGCTCCCACCTCGGGGGCGGCTGTTTTTCCGCGCGAATGGGTGTCACCGCCGGACTTTGCTTGACTCGTCGCACCGGGGGCGCATCATGCTGATGGGTAGTGGTTTGCGGCCATTGTCGCGGCGAAGAAGCCGCGCCCGTGCAGGCCAACACCGAACGAAGACCGAGGGAGAGTCCGATATGTTGAATTCGACCATCGTCCGTGGTTCGCTGGCCGCTGCCTTGGCTGCAGCAGGCCCGTCGCTCGCACAAATCTCGTCGACCTTTGATCTCGATACCGAGGGGTGGGGCTTCCTCAACGATGCCCGGGACCTCCAGTGGTCGGACACCATCGGCAACCCGGCCGGCAGCCTGCGGGCAACCGATCGCGGCACCGGCGCGATCTGGTATTTCACCGCGCCGGTGGCCTACCTCGGTGATCAGTCCTCGCTGTACGGCGGCTCGCTGAGCTGGGACATCCTCGGCATCACGGGCAACCAGACCAGCATCGTCGACCGGGCCGACATCATCATCACCGGTGCCGGACTCCAACTCGGCATCGACCTCGACGTCCAGCCCTCCACCGCGGACTGGACGAGCTGGACGGGCGCGCTCGATGCCGCCGCCGATTGGAAGGTGATCGCCTCACTTTCCAACGGCACACTCACCACAACCGATGCCACCGAGGCGGATCTCCGGGCAGTGCTCGGCTCCCTCGATGGCCTGCACATCCGCGGCGAGTACACCAATGGTGCCGACTCGAGCGCCATCGACAATGTGAGCTTCGTGCCGGCGCCGGCATCTGCTGCGATGTTCGGGCTCGCGGGCTTTGCTGCCGCTCGCCGTCGCA
>CAZSBR010000254.1:0-3514 GCA_964605165.1 uncultured Phycisphaeraceae bacterium | reverse complement strand
CCGACGATCTCACCCCGTGACTTCTGACGGGCCGAACCCTGCCGAAGGTTGGCGTGGTACATCACGAACGCCTGCTTGAGCAGCGGCGCGTTGACAACCCCGCCAAGGGCTTCTTCATCAATGGTGATGGCCGAGACTTCATCGCCGGCCATGTTGTAGACGGGGACTTTCATGGTCATTTCCGTCCTGACGCCTTTCGGGCCCAACGCATCCGCCGGGCCAGTCCGCTTCGCTCTCCTCGCCCGCCTCCTGTCGCCCGCTCGGGGCCCCGCAGCTACGCCGCGGTGGGGTCGGGCCGAGTTGAACTCGGCTGTCGCTTCAGGCCGGGACCGTCCCGACCTGCACCTGCCTGTCTCCGCCCGGCCGTATTCTCAAAGCCCCCAAAGAGACCTCTCGAACGCGCCGAGCACCGATGAACCGCTCACGGCTCGCTCACCGGCTTCCATCTGCGAGCTTCTCACCCGACATGGCCGGTCACGCGCCGGCTCGCTTCATTTCACGCCTTGGCCGCTTCAGCAGCAGCCGCAGCCTTGGACTTGTACAGCCGAACCGCGGGACGAAGCCACACGACCGAACCATTCGCTCCCGGCACCGGTCCCTTGACCAGCACCAGCTTCTTGTCAGCGATCACGCGGATCACATCAAGGCTGCGGACCGTGATGCGGTCCGTGCCCATGTGCCCGGACATCTTCTTGCCCTTCTTGAGCCGGCCGGACTTGCCCGCATTGAGGGCGTGGCCACCGATCGAGCCAGGCGAGCGGTGCTTGCGCTCCACGCCGTGGCTCGCAAGTTGGCCCTTGAAGCCGTGACGCTTCATACCACCCTGGAAGCCCTTGCCCTTGCTGATGCCAATCACATCAACGAAGGCCAGGCCATCGAACTGCTCGATGCCGAGCGTCTGGCCAACCTCGTAGGCAGACGTGTCATCCACGCGAAACTCGCTGTGATGACGCTTCGGAGTCGTGCCAGCCTTGTGATCGTGCGCAATCAGCGGCATCGTCGAGTTGCGAGGCTTCACCTCGTCGTACCCGATCTGCACAGCGGAGTAGCCGTCCTTCTCAGGAGTGCGAAGCTGCGTCACAACGTTGTCAAACAACTCGATCACCGTCACCGGAATCGAGCGGTTGTCTTCGCTGAAGACGCGGGTCATGCCCACCTTGTTACCTGCGATCACAAACGACATCAAACGCCTCTTGCCTGCTTCGTGGCATCAGCAAAAACGCTGAACCAGAGGAAGTCTTCTTGATTGCCTGCTCGAGCCGGCCGCAGCCGCCGATCCCGTTGAAACTGCTCAGTCGAAACACATCAAATGAAAACCGGCCCGCCTCTCGACGCGCCGGATCAACTCTTCTCTACGCCTTGATCTTCACGAACACACCCGCGGGGACCACAAGGCGGTTCAACGCCTCGACCGTGCGAGCGTTGGGCTCGACGATGTCAATGATCCTTTTGTGCGTGCGAATCTCGAACTGCTCACGGCTCTTCTTGTCAACAAACGGCGACCGAAGCACCGTGTAGCGCTCAATCCGAGTGGGCAGCGGCACAGGACCCTTCACCTTCGCATTGGTCCGCTTGGCGTGATCAACGATCTCACGCGCGGATGCATCCAAGGCGATGTGGTCGTACGCCTCCATACGGATTCGGATCTTCGGGGCGCTCATGCTCGACCTTGCTCCGTTCGTTCGCATGCACCCCGGACGACCGAGATGCTCGACCCAATTTCATTGCCCGTCGGGGACAATGCACCAAACCAGACGACACTACACCTGAGCGGGCCCTGAACAGACCCGGACTCACCCATCTGCTCGCAGTGCGACGATGGCCGCTCCAGCAGCCGCGTGCACACGCCTCAACCGGCCTCCGGCCGGAGAGCAAGACATCCGCTCAGGGCGTGCCCCAAGCTCCGAGTCCCGCTCTGAGACGAGCCCATGAGGGTAGATGCGCCGCTGCGGGAGTCAATCCGGTCACGCGCCTCACATGACATTTTTGTCATCGCCAGACGCTTTGCCTCGACGCCTTACACTCCCCTTTGGAACCATTTCGAGCCCGCTGGCTTGAGGCAGCACCGGCACCCGACCGACGATACACACAGACACTCTCGACCAGATTCCGCTCAGCCCCGCGCCGGAGCCACGCATGCAGATCAGCACTTCCACGTCCAACGAGCCACCCGCCGCGAACCCCGGAAGGCAACTCCTAGTAGCCCTGCTTGCCTGTCTTGCCATCATTACACCCGCCCTCCACGCCCAGTCCACCCGCCAACAGCCGGGTCAGACGCTCGCCCCCAGCCGGTCCGGCACCGCTGTCGTGGAGCTTTCAAACCGCCCGGTCGTCCGCGAGTCCCTCGGCCTGCGGCTGTACCTCCCCCTCGGTGCCGAGGCCCAGACCTATGAGTTCGGCGGCAGGTCCAGCCTGACGGTCATGCTCCCGGGAGAACTGGGCATCATCAACATCCAGGACTCAGCCGCTTCCGCGGAGTCCACCCTGCCCACCATCACCGACGGCATCATCCGCAGCCGGCTCGATCTCAACCCCACGCGGCCCATTCCGGGCCCGGGCAGCAGAATGGGCCGCGGCGCCGTCATCGCCCGAGCACCCAATCTCGCCATCAGCCAGAACAATGGCCCAACACACCGGGCAGAACGCGTCTACCTCGGCATCCAGGACTCCCCCACCTCGGCCGCCGTGCTGGGCTACACCGTCATCAAGCCCTCCGACACACGCGTCCTGACCTTCGAACTCATCACCGATCCCACGCGGTTCGAACGCGCACGGCAGATGTACGAACTGACCGTCGCCTCCGCCATCATTGAGGATCCCTCGGACATCGCCGAGCGACGCAGAGTCGGCGTAGAGACCGGCATCCGCTGGCTGCAGGACATCGATCAGAAGCGCCTCACCGCAGCCGTACAAGCCATCGGCGAGGACTGGCGATACGAGCGGCTCTTCAGGCCCAACATCGCCGGAGGCGGCGATGACGCAGCCGAAGAAATCGCCTATCGCCGCATCAACGCCCGCGTAGGCCGCAGGTCCGACGTCAACCAGGCGTCCACCGGCAGCGCTCGCACGCTCGACAACCAACGCGGGTACGTCGTTCGCATTCAGAGCCGCACGCTGCACCAGGGGCTCGTCATCGATTCAGCTGCTGTCTTCTTCCTCTCGCTTGATCGCTCGGAGGAGTCATGGTCGGTCGAGATGGCCGTGCGCGATCAGCAGACCGGGCAGGTCCAGCGATCCTCCGAGATCGGCGTGCGCTACGGCGACGACCTGACCGTCTCCACCCGCGTCGGCGATGCCCCCGCCGAGACCAGCAAGCCGCAGATCCAAGGCCCCGGGTACATCTCCCGCGTGGAATCCTTCCTGCTGCCTTATCTGCTTGTCCAGACCGGCCTGCCGTCCGAGTATCGCTTCTACAGCTTCCAGTCCCAGAGCGGTCAGATCCAGATGCGATCCGACGTGCTCGACATGCAGGAACAAGGTGAACTCGGGGCCTGGAAGCTCACCTCAAGACTCA
>CAZSBR010000253.1:0-3515 GCA_964605165.1 uncultured Phycisphaeraceae bacterium | reverse complement strand
GCGTTCACCGCATGATCGTCTGGCGCTGATCCTCGCCGAACCAGCGCTTGAGGTGCTGGTCCTTGAGCGCGCTCTCGCGGTCATCGAAGTCACGCGTCGTGAACAGCAGCGTCGAATCGCCCAGCGAGATCTCGTCGCCATCGCCCGCCAGCGCCTCACCCTCGATCTTGGTGCCGTTGACCAGCGTTCCATGGGATGAACCGCGGTCGATCACGCGGAGCTTCTTCTTGTCGGCCTCGAGTTCGAGCACGCAGTGCTCGCGGCTGACCGCGTCATCCAGAATCTGGATCGTGCACTCGGCAAGCCGGCCCACCGTCATCCGCGGCTTGTTGACCGGGTAGTAATCGCCCTTGTTCGGACCCTTGACCACCAGAATCGATGCCATCGCTCATTCTCCGCTCGGGTGTCTGACAGGTGTTGCGGGCGTGCCACGCCCAAGCAAACTCGACCGAAGGAAACCCTAGGCTCGAAACGCTCGAATGCACGCCGGACCAATCAGGCAATCCAGACCCCCGCATGCCGCGATTCAACTCCGTATCCTCAACCCGGATGCTTGGACAGGTCGCACGGGCGGCCGCCGACACACGTCAGTTCTCTCCTTGTCTCAGGTTCACCGGGTCTCTCGTTCGCAGGATGGCACCATGGATGACCCCACCCTCGCCGACACGGGACCCCAGCCCGTCAAACACCCGCCCCCCGCTGCGCCCGGCAGCAAGGGCACACCCCACAAGGCTGACGCACGATTTCCTGCTCGCCTCACCGGCCCCCGCAGCGCGGCTCGGGCCCTTGGCAACTCGGTCTCGCAGAGCCTCTGGACCCCACAGGCGGGCGTGATCGCCTACACGCTCGAACGCCGGCGGGGCGTTGTGGTCTGCCTCGTCAGCGCCAACAGCGGCGGCTGGACCCTGCCCAAGGGCCACATCGACCCGGGCCACCTGCCTCACGAATCCGCGGCGGTCGAAGCCTTCGAAGAGGCCGGCCTGCTGGGGGACGTCGCGATCAATCCCGTCGGGTCGTACGACTACCACAAGCTCTCCGGCAAGCAGTGCCGCGTGCACCTCTTTCCCATGCGGATCACGACCATCCTCGAATCCTGGGACGAAAAACACGCCCGCGAGCGGATATGGATCGAGCCCGCCGAAGCCGATGCATGGCTCGAACTGCCCGGCCCCGTCGGTCTGCTGAGCCAGTTCGGCGAGATGATCGAGGACTTCCTGCCCTGATGGAGGCCTGATGGAGGCCTGATGGAGGCCTGAGCGCTGCTGCGAGCCACGACGCTCAGCGCGTTATCAGCCTCAGAGGCTTCACCCGAAGGGCCAGCCAGCGCCGCCCAGCCCTTCTAGGGCGACCGAGAACGCCCCCTCCGCCCAGCCGCATCACCCTCGCATCTCGATCATCGTCCCGGTGAATCCGAAACTGATGACATGGATGAATGTGGACTTCCGCGCTCGACCAGCATCGTCGGACCCTGCCGCGTGCGCATGACCCCTCGAGGCTTCACCCTCGTCGAGATTCTCATCGTGGTCGTCATCCTCGGCATCTTGGCAGCGATCATCACACCACAGTTCGCGGGTGCCACCGCTGATGCCAAGCAGTCGGCCTTCATCTCAAGCCTGAAGACCTACGCAAGCAACGCCGAGTACTTCATGATCTCCACGGGCAACCCCATCGGAGACACCTCCACGGGGCAGCTTCCGACCAACGGCTTCGAGGACTTCATCGATCAGATCGCGTGGGTGCTGCCCACGCCCATCGGCGGCTCTTGGGACACCGAGAACGACCGCATCGGCGTGCACTTCAACGGCGCGGGCGACACCCGAGACGCCGCGTTCATGGCTGAGATCGACGCCATCCTCGACGACGGCGACCTCTCCACCGGCTCATTCCAGCAGGTGGGCGGCGATCGCTACTACTTCCTGCTCTCAAGCTCATGAGCGAGCAAGGCCCTCGGCGGGCACCGGGCATCAGTCCTTGACGGGCATCGAGTCCAGCACGCCGTCGATCAGGCCGTACGACAGCATCTCTGCATCATCAAGCCATTTGTTGCGGTCGCAGTCCCGCATGATCTGCTCTTCGGGCTTGCCGGTGGCGTTGGCGTAGACCTTGTACAGGCGATCGCGGAGTCGGATCATCTCGCGGGCCTCGATCTCGATGTCCGTCGCCTGGCCCTCGATGATGCCGTGGACCAGGGGCTGGTGCATCAGGTTGCGTGCGTTGTGCAGCGCAAACCGCTTGCCCTTCGTGCCCGCGCACGCGAGCAGCGAGCCCATGGACGCGGCCTGCCCGATGATGGTCGTCCGCACATCGGGACGGATGAACCGCATCGTGTCGAGCACGCCCAGGCCCGCTGTGACCGATCCACCGGGCGAGTTGATGTACATATCAATGTCGCTCTTGGGATCCTCGTTGGCCAGGAACAGCAACTGCGCCACGATCAGGTTGGCGCTGTCGTCCGTCACGGGGCCACCCATGAAGATGATCCGGTCCTTGAGCAGCCGGCTGTAAATGTCGTAGGAGCGCTCACCGCGCGCCGTCTGCTCGATCACGATCGGCACGAGGTACGAGCTCTCTGCACCGCTGCTCATTGAAGTCGTCACGACTTGACCTCCATCACATCTGCTGCCGCTGAGGCCCCGCTGCGCTCGCAGCAAAGCTCATCTGTTTGCACATTCACACTTCAGATCCACACGCTCATCCGCCGCTCGCACCATCCTTCGGCGGATGACTCAGGATTTCATCCACGAGACCATACTTCACCGCCTCCTCAGCGTTGAAGAACTTGTCCCGCTCGCTGTCGATCTGCAACTGCTCAATGCTCTGGCCCGTGTGCTTGCTCAGGATCTCCGTGAGCTGCCGCTTGGCCTTGATGATCTGCTCGGCCTGAATGCGGATGTCCTCCGTCTGGCCCGTCACCCCGCCGTGAGGCTGGTGGATCATCACCGTGCCGTGGGGCAGGATGTACCGCTTGCCCTCGGCGCCCGCGCTCAGGAGCACCGCAGCGCCCGAATAGGCATACCCGATGCAGTACGTCTCGACCGGGCTCGAAAGCAGCTTCATCGTGTCGTAGATCGCCAGCGTGTCATCCACCGCCCCGCCCGGGCTCTTGATGTACAGATTGATGGGCTGACCCCGCTTCTGATGCTCGAGGTAGTGCATCTGCATCATCACCCGCGTCGCACTGGCGTGGTTGATGTCCGTCGTCAAGAAGACGATCCGGTGCTCGAGAAGCAACTCCTCGATCGTCATCTCGCGGGTGCGCTGGTAGTTCACGTTCGCGGCGGGCATCCAGACCTCCTGATCCCGCCAGCGCCTGACACCGACTCGCATCCTGCGCGCGGGAACGCATCTGAAATCCGACTACGAATGGTCACATCACATCGACCGCGCGCGCAAACTGGGTCTGGGTGACGACCGGATCGCTGCGACGCGCGGACCGCTGGAGGACGTGGCCGACAACGACGCCCTGCTCTGCCGGGCCGTTGATGAGCTTTTCGACGGGTCGCGCCTTACCGATG
>CAZSBR010000252.1:0-3522 GCA_964605165.1 uncultured Phycisphaeraceae bacterium | reverse complement strand
AAGTCGATGAAGCCATCGCCCAGACCATCACCAAGTGGCCCGGCAAGGTCCTGCGGGCAGGTCACGGATCGCTCGATCTTGAGCGCGTCGATGCCGTAGCGCTCCGAGCTCTCGAAGACCGAGTTGGCGATGAGCTCCATCGTCCAGGGCTGGGTGCGATCGAGCACGGTGCTGGTGCTGAGTGTTGCATCGCCGTTCATGAAACTGACATGAACGCGTGTCTCGGTTTCCAGCGCGGTGATCTCAATCGTTGCCTCTACCATATCGCCGAGTTCGACGAAGCCGGCATCGACGAACAGCAGCGGAAGCTCCCGGAGCATCAGCATGTCGCCCGACACATCGCCAGCGATGAGCCGTGCGGCGCCGCCCGGGTTGTCACCCACCTGGCCCCCGACGATCGAGATGCCATCGCTCAGCGCGATGACCGGGTCGAAGTCGCTGCTCAGACGAGCAAGGTCGATCTCGTAGCGCACCGTCACCGGCTGGCTGGTGAACGCATACGTCTCGGGCACCGCGATGGGGTAGCGCATCAGCACCGCGTTGGGCATCGCGGCCTCGATCTCCAGCCGATCCCCGTTGATGGCCGGAGCGAGATTGACAAAGGCCGTGTCCGGGTCAGCGGCGAACGCAGCGCCGGTGCCCTCTGCGACCAGTTCAAGCTGAGCGTTGGCAGAGCCGGTGGCGAGGCCCGCGGCCACAACCGTGGACAGCAGGGCAGCCCTGGTGAACGCCTGGAAGGTGTGCAGATCTTGGTTCATGGAAAAACCCCCTTTCCAAAACCGATAGCACGGCGTTGAAAAAGAGCCACAACCACCTGCAATATCTAGAGTTATCGCTCCCAACAGCCGTCACCGCCGGCCAGAAAGCGACCCACCACCCATGCGTTATCGGGCCTCTGGCAGAGGGTGCTGCCTGGGCTCGCCGCCCACTCGCTTCAGGTGCACGGCCCCAACAGGCCCAGCAGCGCGAGGAAATCCCCGAAGCTGATCTGGCCGTCGGCTGCGCCCAGCATGCCCGTGTCGTCGGCGATGTCGCCCGCGCACCCGGGCACGCTGCCGGGACACGGCCCGAGCAAACCCAGCAGCGCGAGGAAGTCCCCGAAGCTCACCTGGCCGTCGAGTTCGCCCAGCGTGCCCGTATCGTCGGCGATGTCGCCCGTGCACCCGCCGGGGTCGATGAGCATGCCCGGGCCCGCGACCGTGTTGGACGCCACCTGGATGGCCGAGAAGCGTGACCACTGCGAGGTCACCCAGATGTAGGTCTGGCCTTCGAAGAGCAGCGCCTCGATGCGGGACGTGCCGCGAGGCACGTTGAGCGGCGAGTTGCCGTTGCCAAGCCCGTAGTCCAGCAGGTTTGTGAGCGGCTGGGATGGGTCAAAGGAGCCGCGGTAGAGAAACGTGAAGTGGTCCGCCGCCGTGGGCAGCACGCTCTCGAACTCGTAGAGGCCCGACTCGTCGACCTCGAAGACGAACGCGGTGTACGCCACGGGCCCAAGCCCACTGATGCCCTCGATGAAGAAGGGACGATCCCACTGCTGGGCCGGGTCGGGCTCAGCATCGAACTGCAGGCTCTGGAGCGGCGCATCGCCCAGCAGGTAGACCTCGGTGTCCAGAAGCGCGTAAACCCACACGCTCGAAGCCTCGGTGCTCGAGAACTCGAAGGCCCACTGGCCATCACCCGCCGAGGGGGCAAGCCCGCCCGTAGCGTCCTGCAGCGGATAGTCCGCGATGGTGCGGTCACCGCCGATGGGCGTCCATGTGAGGCGAGCACCGGAGGGTGCCTCTGCTGCGAGCCGGACATCCAGCGCCCACGGCCCAAGGCCGCCGGAGTCATCGCGGATGACGCCCGTGAAGAGTCCGCTGAGGCCGATGCCGATGACGGGCTCAGCGACGCCCGAGAATGTGGCGTTGACGACGACCGTCTCGTCGGTGGGCACCTGCACCGTGCCGACGGATGCGCTGTCAAGCAGGCGCAGCGCCTGAGCGCTGGCAGCATCAGAGAGGCCGGCCGCGAGACCGACCGCCAGCACGAGAGCGGCCCTGCGTGCGTGCTCGACGCTGGCGCGTGATGACAGACCTGTTCGTCCTGTTTTGTTCATGACCTCTCCTCTTCGTGATGCGGTCTTCGCCGCCGCGTGTTGCGGACACATGCGTCGGGAATTTGTGTGCATTGACGATACCAGCCGAGGCGGATCGTTCCAAGATTTGTCTGTGTTCAGCAGGCGCTTTCGCCTCTACACTCAAGCGCCCTTTAGTTGGAGACCCGGCATGGCATGGATTCCAAAGCCCTCTGCGACCAGAAAGGTCGAACGCCGCGATGAGCCCTACCTCACCGAGGACCTGAAGAAGGAACTGCGTGACACCATCCTGCCGCGGTTCGAGACCAAGCAGGCAGCGCTCCTGCCCACGCTGCACGCTGTGCAACATGTTCACAGTTGGCTGCCGCACCAGGCACTGATGGAGATTGCCGACTTCCTCGATCTCAAGCCCGCGGACGTGATCGACACCGCGACGTTCTACGAGGAGTACTGGCTCAAGCCCAGAGGCAAGCACATCGTCGCGGTGTGCCGATCCATCGCCTGCGAGTTCATGGGTCAGCCGGAGATCACCCAGGCCGTCAAGGACAAGCTGGGCATCGACGTTGGCGAAACCACCGACGACGGCGAGTTCACGCTGATCGAGCTCGAGTGCATCGGCTCCTGCGGCACGGCGCCCGCGGCGCTCATCGATGAGACGCTGCACGAAGATGTCACGCCCGAGACGATCATCCAGAAGATCGAAGCGGCGCGCGGCGACAACGGCGCGCACTGAGCGCTGCCTGCCAGCCCGCTGCCGAACCAACCACGGGCCACCTTCATGGGCGACACCCGACCAAGCCTGATGCGAAGCCTCGGCCAGTTCTTCGGGCACATCGCCCACAGCGCCAAGTCCAAACCAACCGACGCGGCCGAGACCATCGAGGTCAGCCGCGAGACCACCACCGAGCGTCGACAGACGCCCAGCGGCCCGGTTACGCTGCGCCGAACAACGATCGAGGAAGTCACCCTGCCACGCGAGTCGCTGGCGGACACGACTCGCTCACCCGATGAGGACGCGCCATGACCCACTGCAAGATTCGGCTCTCTCGCTGCTCGATGCTCGCTGGGCTTGCCTCGGTGGCGCTCCTGGCTGGCGGCTGCGCAAGCTCGGCGCCCGACGGCCCGGGCACCTCGACCTTCACGCTGCTCAACGATTCGTCCGCGACGATCGATGTCGAGATGGTCACGCTGCCCGGCCAGCCGACGCTGACCGTCTCGCCGGGCGGCGCCACCGAGACCTCCATCACACCCGAGACGGACACGCGCAGCGGCGTGCTCGAAGTCATTCTCGTGCCGATGGATGAAGACTCCGGCGGCATCGGCAGGCCGGCACGCGTCGAGCTTGATCAGCCGCCTTACCGCATGCGCGTCTTCGGCACCGCCAAGGCGCTGCGCTGGGCGCGCATCATCGAATCGCCCGACACCCGCTCCAACGACCTCGCCCC
>CAZSBR010000251.1:0-3535 GCA_964605165.1 uncultured Phycisphaeraceae bacterium | reverse complement strand
TCGGTCACCGCGTTGAACGCCATGCGGTTCTCGGGGCGTGCAAAGCCGTGGCCCTCATCGGGGAACAGCGCGTACGCCACGGGGATGCTCCGCTCGGTCATCGCCTCGACGATCTGGTCGGACTCCTGCTGCTTGACGCGCGGGTCATTGGCACCTTGGCCGATCAGGAGCGGCGCACGGATCTCATCGACGTGCGTCAGCGGCGAGGCGGCCCGCAGCGCGCGGCGACCTTCGGGCGTGTCCTTGTCGCCCATGCGCGTCTTGAAGAGTTGCTGCGCCGGCGCCCAGTAAGGCGGGATCGACTCGAGCAGCGTGATCAGGTTCGAGGGACCGACAATCGAAACACCCGCAGCGAAGCGATCGGGCGTGAAGGTCAGGCCGACCAGCGCGGCGTATCCGCCGTAGCTGCCGCCCATGATGCCCACGCGGTCGGGATCTGCGATGCCCTCGGCGATGGCCCAATCGACCGCGTCGATCAGATCGTCGTGCATCTTGCCACCCCACTCGTAGTTGGCCGCGTTGATGAACGACTTGCCAAACCCGGTCGAGCCGCGGAAGTTGACGCTCAAGACGGCATAGCCGCGGTTGGCCAGCCACTGGTGCATGGGGTTGTAGCCCCAGTTGTCGCGCGCCCACGGCCCGCCGTGAACGGTCAGAACCATCGGCAGCGGCTCGGCGGGGCGCGCATCGCCGTCCTCATCCGTCCACCTCGGCAGGGTCAGGTAGCACACCATCTCGAGCCCGTCGCGAGCGGTGACCACCACCGAGTGCATCTCGGCCAGGGGCAGGCCCTCCAGCTCCGGGCGATGGGTGAACAGGAACTGCGCGTTCTTGGAATCGCGGTCGTACTTGTAATACCGCACCGGGCCGTTGTCATCGAGCAGCGCGACGATCCATGTGCGGTCGTCCGCGGTGCGCGAGGCGACCGAAACTTCAGCATCGGCGAGCTTCTCGAGCACGCGGAAGTCCGCCTCGACGTCCGCATCGAAGAACTTCATCTCCCGGCGTTCATACGTCGACTGCACCGCCTCGATCTCGTACGTCGTCGGGTGCACCATCGCGCCGCTGACATCCGCCCGCGGATCGCGGTAGATCAACTCGCTCTCCTTGGTGGCCACATCCACGCGGTAGAGCCCCGCCGTGTCGGCCTTGCGGGAATCGAGCATGTAAAGGTGCTCGCCCGAGGCATCAAAGCCCGCCATGCTCGTCGTCGCAGCATCCGCCTCGGGGATGGACTGCCACGCTTCGGGCTCAACGGTGCCATCGCTCACGCGGAAGATGTCGATGCCTCCATCGGGACGGAAGCGCTGGGCAAACCGCACGCCGTAGTCATCATCGGTGACGAAGCCGAGGTAGCCCGCATTGGTCATCACCAGTTCGCGCTCGCCCGTGGCGAGGTGCACGCGGTAGACATCGTGGAACCGCGGATCGCGGTCGTTGACCCCGATGAGGATGTGGTCGGGGAACTTGGGGCTGACCTGCTGGATCTGCGCGCGGAGGTTGTCGCCGGGCGTGAGGTCGAGTTCTTCACCTGTCTCGACGTTGACGCTGTAGGCGTGGAAGTTCTCGTCGCCGCCCTTGTCCTGGGTGTAGATGACGTGGGTGCTGTTCCACGCCCAGAAGTGGTTGCGGATGCCGCGGACGGTGTCGTTGGTGATGGGCTTGGCCTGCGTCCAGTCGTCCGCGGGTCCGACCCAGACGTTGAGCACGCCATCGGTGGGAGCGATGTAGCTGAGGTACTTGCCATCGGGGCTGAGGCGGACCTGTGTGCGTTCGGGGTTGCCGAAGAGCACCTCGCGGTCGATGAGTTCATCCTGCACGACCGCCGGCGCTGGCTGGGCGAGCGACAGGAGCGTGCAGGCTGCTGCCAGAAGTGAAAGGGCGTAGTGGGTCATCTCGTTCCTCATAGCAGAAGGGGTGGGGTGACGATTCAGGTGTAGGTGCGAGCGATCAATGGGTTTCAGATGGCTGCTGCACACTCCGGGCGAAACTGGTTTCAGTCGGGCGTCGCCGCCTCGTCGGCGTGCGGGGCAGTGCCCTCTGCGCCCGGCTCGCGCGTCGCGCGCTCGAGCGCCTTGTTGGCGATGTGGCTCAGCACGACCAGCACCACGATGAAGCTCGCGATGCCCGCCACGAAGAACCAGACCGGCTTCTCCTGCTCGGCCCAGGACTGGATCTGCGTGCCAAGCCACACCACGATCGCGGTGCGGGGCGTCATGCCCACCAGCGTGCCGATGAGATAGATCCGCTTGGGCACCCCGGCACTGGCCAGCACGAGGTTTGTCAGCGCAAACGGCGAGTTCGGCGGCACGCGAACGAGCGTCACGATGCCGAGCGTGGGCCAGAACCCCCGGCCAACCAAGGCCCGCTGCACCGCCCGGGCCCGTGGATGACGATCAAGCTCAGCCTGCACACGCTCCCGCGCCACGCGCTTCGATAGCACATAGCCGATCAACGAAGCGCCGACAAACCCGGTCAATGCTGCGGGCACGCCCAGCACCAGGTCCCGCGTCAGATACCCGCCGAAGAGCGCCTGTGCATACGTCGGCAAGAGACCAAAGCCCGCGCTGAGCACGAACACGCCCACGTACAGCCCGAGCTGCTGCCACATCGGCTTGGGGCTGAGCCACTGCGCCACCGGCTCCATGTTCGCCAGCAGCAGGAAGCCAAGCAACGCCGGCAGCGCCACCCACAGCCCGGCCAGGACACTCGCCGGCCCAAGCCTGCGAGCGATCGCGCCCGCCGAGTTGTCCAGCGCCTGCCCCGCTGCCGCCGCGTCGGCCCGAGGAGATGCCTCAGAAGGCGGGGATGCGTCCGTTTCTGTGCGCTCTGCCATGGCAGCGGAGCTTAGGCTTGCACGGGCCGACGCCCCGCTGCCGCCTGCACCCCCGCCCGCCGTTACCATGGGGTGTGTCCACCCCCCGCACCCGTTCGGGCCAACCGCCCGGACCCGGAGATTCATCGTGCTTCCAAAGCCCCCACCCCGTGAAGGCTCCCTCGGGTTTCTCTACCTGCCGCCCTTCCGCGTGCAGGGCATCAGCGTCGCGGGCGAAGCCACCAGCATCCAGATTCCCGAGATGGACCTCTGCTTCGACATGGGCCTGTGCCCCCGCGCAGCCCTTGCCTGCAAGCACGTGGCCATCACCCACGGCCACATGGACCATATCGGGGGCCTCGCGTACTACTGCTCCCAGCGCCGATTCCAGGGCATGGGCTCGGGCACCATCGTCTGCCCCGCCGCCATCGCCCAGCCCATCCGGGACATGATGGCCGGCTTTGAGAACCTCGAGCAGCAAAAAACCCCCTACGAGCTCATCAGCCTCGAACCCGACGCCCAGCTCGAGATCAAGAACAACCTCTTCCTCCGCGCCTTCCCGACCGACCACACCAGCCCCTCGACGGGCTACGTCGTCGTCGAGCGCAGAACCAAGCTCAGGGACGAGTTTCAGGACATGCCCCAGGAGAAGCTCCGCGAGCTCAAGTACCGGGGCACGGAGATCACCCGCGAGCTGTGGATCCCGCTGATCGCCTACAC
>CAZSBR010000250.1:0-3570 GCA_964605165.1 uncultured Phycisphaeraceae bacterium | reverse complement strand
CGACCGCATGGCGATGCTCGACAAGGGACGGATCCTGCGGGTCGAGACGAGGCAGTGGTACGAAACGCTGCGGGACCAGACCGAAGAAGAGGCAAGCGTGCGGCCCGAGGCCGACCGGCTGATTCGGCAGTTCCTGCGGGGTGATTCGCAGGGGCCGATCACCGAGCGGCGGGACGCCTCGGCGTTTGAGGCCGACCTGTTCGGGCCCGACACCAGCCAGTAAACACCGCGAATCAGCACGAGCAGACCGACAGAGAAACGCAGCAGCCGTGAGTAAGCAGTCATGAGCACACAAACGAGTACGCAGGGGTTGGTCGCGGGTTTGTTTCTGCTTTCGGGCATCGTGGGTGTGGTGTGGGGCGCGTTCTACATCCAGGGCGCGAGCTTTGGCCAGCAGCGGACGACCTACACGATCGTGATGGACCTCGACACCGGCTCGGGCGGGCTGGACAAGGACTCGGCGGTGAAGGTCGGCGGCAACCGCAAGGGCCGCGTGACCGAGGTGCGTGTGGTCGAGCGTTCGTCGCTCGAGTCACGGCCCAATGCCGAGACGCTGACCACGCTCGCGACGCGCCGCCAGCCCGATGAGGGCCTGGTGGTGACCGTCGATATCGAGCTTGATGCCGATGTGCCCATGCGTCCGGGGGCCAAGGTGCTGCTGGACGTACCGCTGTTGGGCAGCGGCGGGTCGTTGAACATCGTGTACACGGGCAAGCCCACGGATGACTTGCTGGCCGAGGGCTCGATCATCGTGGCGGATGTGGCCCCCCCGCCGTTCCTGCGCGGGGTGGACCTGAACGACGTCGCAGACGCGATCGACGAGGTGAAGGCCGGTGCCCAGCAGTTCAATGCCTTCATGACGGCGCTGGCGCCGCAGGAAGAGGACGACATCCCGCCCGGTGCGTGGGCCCGCCGGATCGATTCGATCATGGAGAACACCGACACCCTGATCATCGATGCCAAGGACAATGCGTGGCCCGGCTGGAAGAGCGAGGTCGATCAGACGCTCGCCAACACGCGGTCGTTCACCGAACGGCTCGATGGCTACGGCGAGTCCTTTGATAACACGCTCCAGCGGGCGCGGGATCTCTTTGACACGGGCAAGGCCCTGGTCGATGACAACCGCCAGAAGATCGACGACTCGATCTCCAACGTGCAGGCGTTCACGACGCGCGCAGCGGGCGAGTGGAGCGACAAGTTCAGCTCGGCGCTCGACACGGGCAACGAGGCGATCGCCGGGGCCAACGACCTGCAGGAGCGGCTCAACACCTCGTGGGACAGCTTCCGGCCCAACATCGACCAGGCGCTGGCAAGGTTCAGGCTCGGGGCCGACCAGTTCAAGCTCTTTACGGTCGAGGTCCGCAGCCAGCCTTGGCGGCTGCTTCATCGCCCGGACACCAAGGAGCTCGAGAGCCAGCTGCTGTACGACGCCTCGCGTTCGTACGCGCAGGCGGTCAGTGATCTGAGGGCTGCCAGCGCCTCGCTTGAGAACGTGCTGCGGGCGCAGGCCAGTGGTGCCGATGCGGGCGGCAGCGAGGTGAGCGCGAGCGAGGTGCGAGCGCTGATGGAAGAACTCAGCGCCAACCGCCAGCGTCAGGCCGAGGCCGAGCGAAGGCTGCTGGAGTTGATGGCCCAGTTCCAGCCCTGATGGGCGAAGAGAGGCTGTTGAGAGCCGAGCAACGCACGACGACCAGCCCCACGCCCACCAGACTGCGAGCATGGACCTTTTAGAGCCCGAACGGTACGCTTGGGCGATGGGTCAGCAGCGGCATCACTACGAGCGAGCCTTCCATGCCATGCTCCGCAAGCTGCGGGTGCCGTGCGTGAGCGTCAACGAGGCCAAGCGGGCGATCGTGCCGGGCCGCGACAGCTATCGCCAGCAGGATGCTGCGGGCACGTGGACGGAGCACTCGCTGAAGAACTTCGACTTTGTGATCTACGGCCCGGGGACGAACCTGCTGATCGACGTCAAGGGCCGCCGACTGGCTCCGGCTGCCAAGCAAGCCAGGGCAAGGTCGCGTGCTTCGGCCGCTGAGCCGAGGCTGGAATCGTGGGTGAACGAGGACGATGTTCGGTCTATGCTCGCATGGGAACAGCTCTTCGGGCCTGATTTCGAGGCGGTGTTCGTCTTCTTCTACGCGAGTGCTCAGCCGCCGGCGGGCGATCTCTTCGACGAGGTCTTTGGCTTTGAGGGGGCGTGGTATGCCCCCCGGCTGGTGGCGGTGGGTGACTACGCGCGGGTGATGAAGCCCCGCAGCCGTCGCTGGCGGACGGTGGATGTGGCCCGTGATGCATTCAGCGAGGTCAGCGGGCCGCTGCTCAGGCCGGGGGTGGAGCCCTGGCCCCAGCAGAGTCCGGCGGCGTGGCGGCCCGCGGGCGAACTTGCACCAGCGGCCGAGTGCCCGGCGTCGCCGTGGATCGAGCGGGCGTCGGCTTGCGGTCTCGGCCTGGAGCAGGCACCGGATTCGTGGACTGCGAGGCAAGGCACCCCTTGGGCTGACCGGTGAGGGGAGCTATGCTCTCGGTCATGATGCGTGACGCTTCCACGACGACATCCTCCATGCGCACGACAGCCGGCCAGCGGACGAGCCGTGCGATGAAGCTCTTGGCTGCGCTGGGCGCGGTGCTCATCCCCGCGATGACCGCGTCGGCCCAGGCTGCGACGCAGCGGCCGCCCGTGCCGAGCGAGACGGCCGAGCCCCCGATCATCCTGACGTACCTCATCATGGCGGTGCTGGTGGCGGTTGCTGTCTTTGCTCAGACGGTGCCCAGCAAGCGTGGTCACCAGGATTGACAGCTCACACCAGTGGTGCCACATCGGCATCGAAAGCGGGCGTATCGATGCGTCGCCAACGCAAAGTTCTCATCGGCGTCAACGTCGGCCTGCTGATGGCCGCTGCGGTCGTGCACTGGGCGGCCAGTCCGGGGCAGGCGCAGAGTGATCCACGCAGCCGCGGCAGCTACCTGATCATCGGCGGGGAGATCCAGGGCGGCGACGCCAATGCGATCTACGTGCTCGACACGATCAACGAGGAGTTGCTCGCGGTGCGGTGGAATCACAGCCGGCGGGTGCTCGAGGTGCTTGGCTACCGCGATGTCCGCCGCGACACTTCGCAGGAGGCGGGACGATGAACGACCAGCCCCCCATGGACAGCATCGAGCGTCGTCAGCCCGGGCCGTGGCTCGACGGCGTGCTCATTGCGGGTGTGTTGGTGCTCACCGGCGTGCTGATCAGCGCGTGGCCCATGCACCAGCCGGTGGCACGGGCGGATGCTGCTGTGCGCAGCAACGACTTTGGCATGGTGACGACCAGGTCCGGGCCCGACGAGGTGCTGGCGGTGCTGGACGACCGGGCCGAGACGCTCTTGATCTACGAGGTGCGGAACCAGAATGAACTGCGTCTGAGCGGCCGCGAGCAGCTCGGGCGGCTCTTTGATGCGGCGCGTGGTCAGCGGCCACCACGCTAGCAGGGACGACGGCCACGCCCGGCCCTGGCGAGCGATTGAGATTGAAGGTGTGTCTGATTGAAGGTGTATCTGAGTGCCCATCACCCCCTTGCCCCAGTTTGAA
>CAZSBR010000249.1:0-3574 GCA_964605165.1 uncultured Phycisphaeraceae bacterium | reverse complement strand
CAGCAGCGTCAGCGTCAGCAGGAAATCACCAAAGCTCACCTGCCCGTCAGCGCCCGCAAAGCCAAAGTCGTCAGCGATGTCGCCCGTGCAGGCCACGCCGAACTCGTTGTTCCAGGCATCGAGGTCGGCCTGCGTGACAAACGTGGCGTTCGTGCCGCCGGGACCATCAGCCTGGTCCATGTTCATCATGGCCATGAGTCCGTTGGCCGCCCGGCCCTCATAGAAGTAGCACGTAAAGCCGTTGGGCGCACCCATGTCATCGAGGCAGGGTGTGGTGCGGTCAAGATCCTGACCGAGGTTCGCGTTGATCAGCGCGCTGTCGGCGGCGTCCACGGCGTGATCGAAGTTGAAGTCGCCGCGAACAAAGCGGAACTGCGTGATGCCCGCTGTGGTCGAGTCGTTGAAGGCGCCCGGGGTCATCTCAAAGCCGGTGATGTCGATGTCCTGGAAGCCGTCGCCGTTGGGATCGGTCGGCGCGCCGTAGACGGTCACCAGTTCGAAGACGCCCGGGGAGGTCTGCTCCTCGCGCTCGACCCAGTAGCGGAGATCACCGTCAAGCGGCCCGTGCTCGCCGTAGATCCACTCCTCGTCGGCCATACGCGTGGGCACGGTCTGGCCATCCGAGTTGATGCGAAGGCCCGCCAAGGGGTTGACGCCGAAGTAGTTCACGCGGCTGATGCCATCGGGGTTGAAGTTCGGCGTATCGCTGATCTCCTGCTCGCTGCTGCGGACGTACTCCTTGCCGCCCGCGTTGGACCACGCGACATCGTCGATGACCTGGAACGGATCCACCTGAGCGGCGCCGCTGCCCTCATCACCGAAGTCGACCTTGCCATCGAAGTCGACGTCGGGGTCGGTCTCCTTGGCAAAGGCGTAGCCGGGGGCATAGACGCTCACGCCGTTGACGATGGAGTGATTGGGGCGTGCACGCACGAGGACGTAGCTCGAGCTCTGGCCGTTGGCGAGCTTGCCGGGGGTGTCGGGCGCGGGGATGTGAGCAGCCTCAAAGCCGATGCCGGCAAAGCCGGGCGGCGCGATGAAGGGAATGTCCGAGTCGCCCGCGGTGTCGTTGTAGATCAGCACAAAGCCATTGGCGGGAATGACGATGCCGTCGAGGCTGAAGGCTTCGTCGATCTCGGGCCGAGCTTCGGGGAAGTTGTCGTTGTTGAGATCAGCGCCGCCCTTGATGAGAGCGATGGCAAAGCCGGTGAGATCCGTGCCGGGCACGCCGTAGAGCTCGATGTACTCGAGCGCGACATCGAACGTGTCGCCGTCACCCTTGGGGTTCTCCCACGCTTCGTTGATGACGACCTGTCCGGAGGCAGCGCCCACGCATGCCATGAGCGCTGCAATGTTCATCCGCATGTTCATCTCTTTGGTCCTTTCTCTCGTGGCCCACTCGTGCCCGGTGCGCGCACGAGCTCCTCAGTTCTGGCCGCTGCCGTGATACCTGCCGGTGGTCAGCTGGCCACCGAACATCTCGTTTCGTGTGAAGTCGTCGTAGACGAAGACGCCATCGCGGAACTCTCCATCGAAGCGTCGGTCGCCGTTCTGATCTTTCAGGGGCGCCACGTGGCCATCTGCAAAGAGGACCATGCTGACAGAAGAGCTTCCCTGGCTGCCATCGAAGATGACCAGCTTGCCCTGGCCATGGTTGAAGCCGAAGTCGTCGTACTTCTGGATGGCGCGCGGCCCGCCGGGCACCTTGAGCGGTGCATCGACCAGTTCCTTGGCCGTCTGGCTGACTTCGCCCTCGAATGCGACCACGTTGAGCACGCCTTCGTCGTTGTCAACACGTCCATCGGCCAGCAGCGGCACGGACGAGGGGGACACGTGCGTCATCCAGCGATCGTTGAGCGGACCGAGCACGCCGGTGAGCTGCGAAACGCGTGTCGCCGAGCGCGGCGTCAGTTCCGTGTGGGCGAGGTACCAGCTTGCTGTGTAGTTCGTGTTGAAGCCCTGGCGGATGAGGTCGTTGCGCTCATCGAGCGTGAAGCTCTTGAACACAGCCCCATCGTCGATGCGCGGCGCTGCGTTGTCGCCGCTGTGCTGAAGGTTCTGGCTGAACAGCGCCTCGCTGCCCGGGCAGAGCAATTCGCCCATGTTCGTCTCGCGAAGCACCTGGTCGGCCACCCAGCCCGTGGTATCGATGGGGCCGAGGCCGTTGGGAACGACCGACCCGGGGCCGCTGTCACGGTTGTCCCATGCGCCCGAGGCGTAGTCGCCGCGGTTGTCCACCGCAAACGAATTGAAGCCGATGCCCATCTGCCGCTGATTCGAGCCGCACGCCGCCTGACGCGCGAGGTCTCGCGCGGCTCCCAGTGCGGGGAGCAGGATTCCAATGAGCAAAGCAATGATTGCGATCACCACCAACAACTCAATGAGGGTGAACGCCCGGGTGCGTGTCATGGGCATGGCGACAGGTTAGAAGTGCCCTGGGCCTGATACCACGCCTAGACCCCTGCGCAACAGCCCTTAACGAAATCTTCATTCAATGTGCGCGAACTCAAAGCAGTGTCCCCGAGCCGACCCAACTAAGTTTGACGCTTGAGAGATCGCGCCAGCCGATGCCGGACGCGAGAGAGATCGAGTTCTGACAACGACTTACCCGGAGAGATCACCATGAGAACCGCCATCGCCACGCTCGCCATTGCAGGCCTCGCTGCCGCTGCCTCGGCCGACATCACCGACCTCCGCATCACCGAGGTCTTCCCGGGCCTGCCCGGTGCCAACGGCACGACGGACTGGTTCGAGCTGACCAACTACAGCAACACCACCGTCAGCACCGCGGGCCTCTTCTATGACGACAACAGCTTCGACGCCACGCAGGACGATGCGCTCGACGCGCTCACCATCGCGCCGGGCGAGAGCGTGGTCTTCCTCGTGAGTTGGGAAGATGACTTCGTCGACCCGGCCGACGCGGTCGCCGAGTTCTTCGCCTTCTGGGGCGCTGCGGTTGCCAACGTCCAGGTCGGCGTTGTGACCGGTGGCTCGGGCCTCGGCGGCGGCGGTGACGCTGTCTCGATCTTCAGCGGCAACACCGCGAGCGCACAAGTCATTTCGACCGCCGCGTACGACAGCGAGGTTGCTCGCACGACCATCGACTACGCCGCCGTTGACCCCACCAAGGTCTTCCGCACACCCCTCGACTCCGCGCTGAGCAGCGCCCCCCTTCCCTGGGCCTTCGAGTCCGAGGGCCTCGCCGGCGATAACAACGAGACCGTCTTCGGTTCGCCCGGCGTCATCCCCACGCCCGGTGCTGTGAGCGTGCTGGGCCTGGCCGGCCTGGCTGCTGCCCGCCGCCGCCGCTGAATCATTTCGGTTCGACAACCCGACCAATGAACAGCGCCCCGCACATGCGGGGCGCTGTCGTGCGCTTCCGCTGTGTCCGGCAAAGCCTCTTACGTGCAAGGCCCGAGGAGCGTGAGCATCAGCAGGAAGTCGCCGAAGCTCACCTGGCCATCAGCGCCCGCAAAGCCAAAGTCATCGGCAATATCCCCATCGCAGCCCGGCGTCCCCCCCGCGCACGGGCCCAGCAGCGTCAGCGTCAGCAGGAAATCACCAAAGCTCACCT
>CAZSBR010000248.1:0-3605 GCA_964605165.1 uncultured Phycisphaeraceae bacterium | reverse complement strand
CTCGCCGAGTTCATGGAAAAGAGCGAGCGTCTGAAGCGCAAGATCAAGGGCGCGATGGTCTACCCGATCGTCGTTATCGTCGTCGCTGCTCTGATCATGACGTTCATCATGGTCTTCATCATTCCGAAGTTCGAAGTCATCTTCATGGACTTCGGCGTGGCACTGCCCGGCATCACGCTCTGGCTGATCAACACCAGCCGCTGGGTCGCTGGCACCGGGCCGGGAATGATCCCGTTCCAGGGTGGCTTCATCGTCATTGGCAGCGCATTCCTGTCCTTCGTGTTCTGGAAGCTCATCCGCAAGGCGGGCCCCGGGCGAGCCGCCACCGACCGCTTACTGGTCATGGCGCCCGTCTTCGGCAACCTGATCCGCAAGACGACGATCGCTCGCTTCACACGCACGCTCGGCACGCTCATCAGCGCCGGCGTTCCGATTCTCGAGGCCGTCACCATCACCGCCCAGACCTCGGGCAACGCGGTGTACGAAAAGGCTCTCATGAAGGTCCACGACTCCATCCGTGAGGGTGAGTCATTCGCCGAGCCGCTGCGGCTCAGCAAGACGTGCGACCCCATGGTCGTCAACATGATCGACGTCGGTGAAGAGACGGGTGAACTCGATGCCATGCTCATCAAGATCGCAGACAACTACGACGAAGAGGTCGACGTCGCGGTCGGCTCGCTCGTCAGCCTTCTGGAGCCCTTGATGGTCGTGGGTCTGGGCGGCATGGTCGGCACGATCGTCGTCGCCATGTTCATGCCCCTTGTGGCCATGATCGAGTCGCTCCAGGGCGGCTAAGCGCAGACGTGCAGCCGCGGCGGGAAGTCAACGTCGCGGCAGGAGGTGTCGGGTGGCGTAGGGGTGGTGGTCCGTTGGGTTCTTGGGAAGGAAACGTCTGTGGTCGATGTGAAACGCTCCAAGCAAAGCAGGCCAAAGCGCAGCTCAATGCGCAGGGCGTTCACGCTGCTCGAGTTGCTGGCAGTGCTGCTCGTGATCGCGATCCTCGTGGGGATCCTCTCGATCGCCTTCACCGCTTTGACGGGCCAGGCCAGCGAATCGGCCAGCCGCCAGGACCTCACCACGATCCGCAACGCGGTGACGAGCTTCAAGAATGAGTTCGGCTTCCTGCCGCCACTGGTGCGCGATGACCCCGCAGCGGACCGCATCGATCGCACCGCCGATCAGGAGCGGATCAACGTCTGGGATCCCACAAGCCGTGACGGCATGGCAGCGCAGCAGGCACAAACTTTCCTGCGCGATGAAAGCCAGGATCGTGCAAGCGCGTACTCCCTCGGCTACTACCTCGCCGGGGCGCTGGATGCAGCGGTCGATGGCATCGAGGGCGTCGGCTTCCGTACGCCCAGGCGCGATGGCACCTTTGCCAAGACTGGCCGCGAGTACGAACCCTTCGTTGATGTAGGCACCGGCGGCGGGGTTGAACTCGTCCAACTCGGCGCAGACCTCACCGAGGGCGACATCGTGCTCGTCGACCGTTTCGGCACGCCGTACCGCTACTACCGGTGGGAGCCCGAAGCGAGCATCACGGATCAGGATTCGCTCAACGTGCCAGCGATTCTCGGCGACCTTGATGCCCAGCCAGAGCTGCGAAACGCGCGCTTTGCCATCGTCTCGGCCGGGCAGGACACAGTCTTCGGCACCGATGACGACATCTTCGAGGTCGGCAACTGAAGGGGGGCTTCATCATGAAGCGGGGGATTCGGACAACCAGAGCAAGCACGCATGGCAGGGGCCTTGCGCCCGCCGCGTGTGCGAGGGCGTTCACCCTCATCGAGCTCATCGTGGTGATGGGCGCCATCGTGCTGCTGCTTGCGGTCGCGGTGCCATCCTTCACGACGCTCATCGCTTCACAGAAGCGCTCACTCGCACAGTCGCAGTTGCAGACCGGCGTGCAGGTCGCCCGCACGCTCGCGCTGGAGCAGTACCGCGGCACGGACACCGCCGCCGTCTTCAGCTTCGATGCAGGCGGCCGGCTGACCATCATCCCGATGGTCCAGGCCGGAACGATCCCCGATGTCGACGGCGACCCGACGACGTACACCGCGGGTGACCCGGTCATCGAGCGCGATGTGTTTGTGCCCGTTCCTAACGCAGCGCCGGTCGCACTGCCCGATGGCTGGATGGTGCGCGGCCTGGTGACCGACAGCGATGTGCCCGCGGGCTCGGCTTGGTACGACAACGTCGCATCGGGCAGAAGCTCGTGGGTCTTCCCCGAGACGGGCTTCTACGACAAGACGGTTCATACCGCCGGCGACGATCGTCAGACGTTCATCGTCCGCTTCGAGGGCGGCACAGGTCGCATCAAGTCCGATGCCCGCGAAGCACTCGTGCTGCTGCGACGGTGGTCCCTGGATGCCCGCAACGGACTCGAGAACGAGTTCCTCGACGCCACGGATCCCGTGAGGTTTGTGCGCTCGGTCATCGCTGATCCGGAGCTGATGAGTCTCGATGAGCGTGAGACCGAGATTCGGGCCTTTCTCATGGGCAACGCCTCGGCGGACACGGCCCTTGCCAAGCCCGTGTGGTCGCTGGCGCTCTACCGCGAGCGTGACATGGCCGAGGCGCTTGGCGTGCAGGTGAGTGCTGCAACAGGCACGGTCTACGCAGATCCCGATGAGCCGACACTGCCGGGGAGCTTCTCGATCGAAGAGGCCTCCAGTTGGCTCGAGACCGGTGATGTTTCCGGCGCCACAGCCTTCGGTGCAGCGCCCTCCGGCGGCATCATCTTCGCTTTGAACCGCGCCGACGGCAGCCTTGTGGATCTGACGCCCGATGGCGCCGGGGAGTCGAGGAACTGATGCACATCCGCAAGGGCTTCTCGCTCATCGAAATCCTGATCGCCGTCACCGTGCTCGCACTGGGCCTGCTCGGCCTTGCTGCGGTCTTCCCAGTGGTGGTGGGGCAGCAGCGCGATGCCTCCAACGCTGCAGCGGGCGAAGCCGTGACGTCCAGCGTGCGCGCCTACCTCGAGAGCTACTCGGTGCTCGAAAACCCCCAGCGTGGCTGGGCGGTGCTGAACAACGACATCGGCACCACCGCACGCCGCTGGGTGGACCTGCGCGATCCCTCGAACAACGCCATCACATGGGCCTCTTCGCCTCCGGGTGGGGAGATCAGCATCCCACTCTCGCAGCGGCTCTGGCCGAGCGGCGCCAACGTGCGTCCCGGTGGCCCCCGCTTCGTGTGGGACATGGCAGCATTCGCGCCCAACGAGGGGGCGCCGTTTGAAGACGATCCGAACATCGTTCGCGTTGCGATCTTCCTCCGTCCGGTCGATACCAACATCCGCGATCGTGGTGACCGAAACGCCACCGCGTGGAACCTCATCGGCAATGGCTCTCGCGTCCCTGTCGCGATCGACGGCGACGGCGTGCCGACGCGCACGGGCGTGGGCGAGTATGCCGACTTCATCAGCTTTGAGATCGAAGACGTCTACGACTACCGCGCCGAGCAGGTCTGGGACCGAGGTGATATCGCCGACGCGATCGTCATCGGCAACGTGACCGACAGCGTCGGGCGAGACAGTCGCCAGGTCGAGGCGCTGCTCAACAAGCCCGGTCAGCGGTTCATCGATCGCATGGGCAACGTCT
>CAZSBR010000247.1:0-3609 GCA_964605165.1 uncultured Phycisphaeraceae bacterium | reverse complement strand
TGACGGGCACGGCGGACACGGAGGCGCAGGAGTTCCACGACATCTACAAGCTGGACGTCGTGTCCATCCCGACCAACCGGCCCATCGCGCGCATCGATCAGGCGGACATGGTGTTCCTTCGTGAGAAGGACAAGTGGGAGCGCATCATCGAGGAGATCAAGGTCTTCCACGATGTGGGCAGGCCAATCCTCGTCGGCACGACGAGTGTTGACAAGAGCGAACGTGTTGCCCAGGCGTTGATGCAGCGGTACCAGATCAAGCACAACGTGCTCAATGCCAAGCAGCACGAGAGCGAGGCTGAGATCATCAAGCATGCGGGCGAGCTTGGGGCGGTGATGATCGCGACCAACATGGCCGGTCGAGGCACCGACATCGTGCTGCAGAAGATCAACCGGCAGATGCTGCTCGATCACTGGCTGAGGCGCGGGATCGCCAGCCGGTCGCTCACCATCGAGGCGACCGATGATGAGCTGAGAGAGAACGTGTATCGCAAGATCGCACCCGCTGAGCTTGGGGTTCGTAAACGCGATGCGGAGACCATGGAGTTCGACGAGCTCGAGATGGAACTGCTCCGCAAGTGGGTCAATGACCACACATGGGTCGATGCCAAGAAGGTCGCATCGATGACCGCCGAGGCACTGCGGACGGAACTTGATGCGTCCAGCCGGTGCCTGCTGCACCGCATTCGCTGGTTTGACTCGATCGAGGACATGGGCGGACTGCACGTGATCGGCACCGAGCGGCACGAGAGCCGCCGCATCGACAACCAGCTTCGCGGCCGATCGGGCCGACAGGGCGACAATGGCTCCACCCGCTTCTACGTAGCGCTGGACGACGACCTGATGAAGATGTTCGCGGGCGAAACGACCATGCGCGTGCTGAGCCGCATGGGCATGAAGGAGGGTGATGCGATCGAGAGCGGAATGCTCACCAAGCGCATCGAGGGTGCCCAGCGCAAGGTCGAGGAACGCAACTTCCAGGTCCGCAAGAACATCCTCGAGTACGACGAGGTGATGGAGCACCAGCGGCAGGCGTTCTACGGCACGCGGCAGCGGGTGCTCGAGGGCCGGGATGTCAAGGGCCTCATCTTCGAGTACATCGGTGCCGCCGTCGATGATGCCGTCGCCGAGTACCTCGCGCCCGACTACGCCGCCGAGTGTGTCGCCGAGTTTGCCAAGGAGAAGCTCGACTGTTCCATTCCGCCCGAGCGTCTGAGGGGCAAGGACCGTGACGAGATGGAGGCTGCGATTCGGCGGCTTGCCAAGGACGATGCCCGCGCGATGATCGACGTGACACTCGGCGAGTACATCCCGATGGAGGGCAGCGAGATCAGCGTGGACTTCGACTCGGCGGGCCTGGTCACCTGGGCCAAGGGTCGATTCGGTGTTGAGATTGATGCGGCCGAACTCCGCGAGGGTGGCGCCAAGGAGCGACGCCAGGTGCAGGACCTGCTCGTCGATGCGGCCGAGGCCTCCATTGATCAGGCGGATCTCTCGGGCATCGAGCCCTATCTCGTGAAGGACTACGGCCTGAGGAAGCTCGCTCAGTGGTGCGAGACGAAGTTTGGCGTCAAGCCGGACATCGAGGAGCTGCAGGCTGCGCGCAAGGACGAGGATCGCGACCCCGCGGATGTCATCATCGATCTGGCTGAGGAGGCCTACCGCAAGCGTGAGATCGAGCTGCCCGTCGAGGTTGCCATGCAGCAGACCATGCAGGCTGCGCGTGACGTCGGGCCCGATGTTGCCATTGGCCGCCTCGCCGAGTGGGCGCGGCAGCGGTTCGGAGCGGACTTTGTCGTCGAGGACCTCAAGCGCACCCCGCCAAACCAGGTCGGTCAGCGGATGCGGGAGATGTCCGCCAAGGCTGTCGCGGAGGGCCGACTCGAGAAGCTCATCGAGGAAGCACTCAAGAACCAGGGGCTCGATGAGTTCGATGTCTGGCTTAGAGAGCACTTCAACGTTGGGGCGCCGGAGGAGATGCGCTTCCTCGACGAGAATGAATGGAAGGATGCAGTGCGTGCTCGTGTCGAAACGCTCGCTCGCGGCGAACTCCTCCAGCTCGAGCAGGCCATCCTGCTCAACATCTTCGACTCGGCGTGGAAGGACCATCTCTACCAGATGGACCAGCTTCGCGACTCCATCGGCTATCGCGCGTTCAGCCAGCAGGATCCACGCATCGAGTACAAGCGCGAAGGCTCGCGCATGTTCACCGAGATGAACAAGACGATGCGTGACCGCGTGACGGACCTGGTGTTCAAGGCACGATTCGGGCCTGCACAGAACCAGGCACCGGCGCAGGCTGGCGGCAGGCTGCAGGCCCCGCAGCGAGGTCCGGGACCCGGCCAGCCCGCCGGGCGACCCGCAGCGCCACCTCCTCCGGGCGGCTACCAGAGCAGCGCCGGTCTTTACGCGCCGCCCTCGGCAGCAGCGCCCGCAGCTGCGGCGCCACAGCCCAAGAACGAGGAGGAGGCTGAGGATCCGGCTCAGCAGGATGAAGAAGCACGCTCCGCAGCCTCCAAGGACCGGGCCAAGCCCAGACGCCGATGAGCAAGCCGTGCAAAATCCGATCAAGTCAGGCGGCACCGGATCCGCTCGGGAGAGTTCGCGTATGCTCCTGCGGGGGAGTTGTCTTGCTGCGCGCGGGCGTCAGCGGTCAACTCGAAAGGGGAACCACATGAACACTTCTTCGCATCTGTCCGCCGCGACACGGGCGTTGCCCTCGACGGGCCGGGGCTTCTCGCTTGTCGAGCTGCTCGTCGTCATCGCGGTGCTCGTGATTCTGATCGCCCTGACGCTCGGCGTGGCGGGCACAGTGCTCACCTCGGCGAGAGCAGGCAGCGCCACTGACACGATCCGCATCCTCGACCAGACCGTCGAGGCGTGGGGCACCAATGCCCGCGGCAGCCTGCCGAGCGAGTTCGTCCTGCCGGATGGGACCGTGCTGCCAGCGGTGGATGGGCGCGCAACGGAAGACGGTGCGACTGAGTTTGATCCCGCCTGGCCGAGCTTGTCGATCTACCTCGCTGCGGTGCAGGAGCAGGACACGGTGGCTTCGGTGGTGCAGGCGATCGAGGGTTCGCGTCGAGTGACCTTCCAAGATGAGGACACGCTCGACACCGACCGCGACTTCATCCGCATCGAGGATCCATGGGGTAACCCGATTCGATTCGTCCACCCACGCTTTGACGGCGGCTGGGGCGAGTACTGGGACGGGAGCGCCCTCGACTCGGATCGCACACCAGCCCTGCTGTCGTTCGGTGACCCCTCGGTGGCGTTCCGCCGGTCGTGGAGGCCCTTTGAACTCACCGATGGCGAGATTCCGGTGAACGGCGAAGGCGTGGCCGCCACGGGCGATGCGGACGAGGGTTTCTGCCCCGGCGGCGGCACAAGGGCCTATTTCTACTCTGCCGGCCCTGATGGCGACCCGGGGACGATCGAGGACAACGTCTACAGCGAGCGGCCTCAGTTTCCGGTCGAGACGCAGGACATTCGCGAGTAGGGCTGTCGATCGGTCAACCTCCCGCCGAAGCAGATCGGCCCGGGGTATAGTGAAGCTTCCGGGGTGTAGCGCAGCTTGGTAGCGCGTCTCGTTCGGGACGAGAAGGTCGGA
>CAZSBR010000246.1:0-3624 GCA_964605165.1 uncultured Phycisphaeraceae bacterium | reverse complement strand
AGTTGATGGCGAGCCTGAGCCGGGGCGACACGGTGCAGACAGGCGCCGGCATCATCGGTGTGATCGGCGAGATCCGTGATGACATCGTCGTACTCAAGATCGACGATGCCAGCCACGCCAAGCTCAAGGTCACCAAGAACTCGATCGTGCGCATCGTCAAGTCCGCGGCCAACAAGTCGTCCGACAGCGATGCAACAGACAACGCCGAGGCCGCCTGAAGGCTGAGACGCGGGCGTGATACCGCGGCGTTCACAGACGTCTGCCGCCATGTTTGAACCTCACCGGCCCGCCGCCGGACCACAGAAGAGAGCGTGATGCGAAACCCTGGTCTGAAGCTTGCGTTTGTCGGTTTGCTGCTGCTGCTTGCGGTGGTCACGATCCTGCCGCCCGAGCAGAAGCTGCGGCTCGGGAAGGACCTCTCGGGCGGTGTGAGCCTCGTCTACAGCGTCGAGATCGGCGACAACGAGAACCCCCGCGAGGTCATGAGCAACCTCATCAGCGTGCTCAAGGATCGCGTGGACCCCAACGGCCTGTTCGAGATCTCGATGGTGCCCCAGGGGCGCGATCGTCTCGAAGTGACCATGCCCCTGCCGGGCGAACGCGTCAAAGAAGCCCGTGAGGTCTTCGAGAACGCGCTGGATGCCATCGAAGCTCGCCGCCTGACCGCTGAGCAGATCGATGCTGCCATGCGTCTGGAGGGAGAAGCTCGCACGGCTGCCGTGCAGGAGCTTGCAAAGGCCGATCCCGAGCGCCGGGCAGCCTTGGATGCACTCGTCGAGTCCTACACGAACGCACTGGAGGCACGCCAGGTGCTCGAGGCCGCCGAGGCTGCGGGCGCCGATGACGAGAGCCTCATCAACCTTGCGGGTGCTGCCGCGACACTCGAACTCGAGTACGACCAGAGCCGCGATGAACTTGCTACCGCCTCGCCTTCATCAGAGCGGGTGCGCCTTGCGCTCGAGCGGTCCACGATCCAGCAGCGGCTCAAGAAGGGTGATGGCTCGCGCGATCTCGTCACGCTTCCGAGCCCGCGCGAAGTGGCCATCACCGAGTTGCTCGAGGAGTTCCCGGGCGAGGCGGAGCTGATCGCTCAGGCACAGAACGCCTTCGATGCCTACCAGGAAGTCCGCACGACGCTCGATGATCCGTCAGACCTGATCCGCCTGCTTCGGCAGTCGGGTGTGCTGAGCTTCCGCATCACTGTTGACCCCGGCACGCAGGACGACGAGACCGAACTCCGCGAGGAGTTTCGCGAGCGCGGCCCCGAGGGCGCCCGCGTCCGGGACCGCGGCTGGTTCAAGATCAACCGCATCGAGAGCTGGTACGACGACCTGCCGAGCTACGAGGCTTTGCAGGCGAACCCCGCGGGCTTCTTTGCGAGCCGAGGCTACATCGTCGAGGAGTGGGCGGGCGAGTACTACATGCTCGCATCAGATCGGCGGGAAGATCGACTCCTGCAGGACGGCACGTGGAAGGTGTCGTCGGCCTTTGAGGGCCAGGACGAACTCGGCAGACGTGCCATCAACTTCCGCATGGACCCCAGAGGCGCTGTGGAACTCGGCAGGCTGACCGAGCAGCACATTGGCGACAACATGGCGGTGCTCCTTGACGACGAGGTGTACACCGCTCCGGTCCTCAACGGCCGCATCGCCAACCAAGGTCAGATCGCCGGCCAGTTCCCGCCCGAAGAGCTCAGCTACATCATCCGCGTGCTCAACTCGGGTGCGCTGCAGAGCAAGCTTTCGTCGAGTCCGCTCAGCCAGAGCACGGTCGGGCCCGAGCTTGGGCTCGACAACCTCCGCCAGGGACTGGTCGCGGGCGTCGTCTCGCTGATCATCGTCGGCGGGTTCATGATCCTGTACTACTTCCGGTGTGGGCTGATCTCCGTCCTCGCGCTGGGGTGCAACGCGCTGCTACTCGTCGGTGCCATGGCTGCCAACAGCGCAACCTTCAGTCTGCCGGGCATCGCGGGGATCGTGCTGACCTTCGGCATGGCGGTGGATGCCAACGTGCTCATCTTCGAGCGCATCCGTGAAGAACTGCGGGCCGGTCAGGAGGTCAAGGCCGCTGTGCGGCTCGGCTTCAGCAAGGCGTTGTCATCCATTGTCGACGGCAACGTGACCAACCTCATCGTCACGGTCGTGCTCGCAAACCTCGGCACGCAGGAGATCCGAGGCTTTGCGATCACGCTCGGTGTTGGTGTTGTAACGACCATGTTCAGCGCACTGGTCATCACGCGGTTGATCTTCGCCCTGCTCGTTGACAACAACCTCTGGCGCGACATCCGCATGCTGCCGTCGATGATTCAGCCGCTCGAGAGAGCCCTTGAACCGAGCATCCCATGGCTCAAGCTGCGTCCGCTGTTCATCATCATCTCGACCGGCTTTGTGGGGCTCGGGCTCTGGATGGTCTACACCCAGCGCGGTGAGATGCTCGATACCGAGTTCCGCGGCGGCACGCAGGTCACGCTGCAGTTCAGGCGCGATGACAGCGGCGAACGCATCAACCTCAGCCGCCAGGACGTCCAGGACCGCGTGCTGCAGATCGCCGAGGGCTTCACCGACGATCAGCCGCTTTGGGATCTCCGCTCGGCTGAGGTCCTGCCCGTCGATCCCCGCGCCGACGGCGTGTCCAGCGATCGATTCATGATCAAGACGACGATCACCGAGTCCGAATCGGTGATTGAAGCCTTGGCTGACGAGTTCAGAGATCAGCTTGATATCCGTGCACCGCTGACCTTCACAGGTTCAGAGATCGGGACGACGCCGAGCGACCTGCGTGTCGCTCCGGTCTACCCGCTCCTGGATGTCAATGGCGTGCTCGGTGCGGACATCGGCAAGCCCGAAGTCCGTGACAGCGTCACGGGCAAGCTCGGCGGGGCCGCGATTGTTCTCGATAACATCTCGCCGCCCAGACCCCTCGACGAACTCGAAACCCGGATCGATCAAATGAGATCGAGCCCCGATTTCAGCGAAGCGCTCAACCATACCTGGGAGCTTCGTGTGCTTGAGGGCTCGCGTTCAGCGGTCTCATCGGCGGTCGTGATCATCTATGACCCCGCCAACCGTTACCAGGACAGCCCCGAGCGATGGGAGAAGAACGTTGCGCAGATCGAGTGGGCGCTGGTCAAGAATGCGCTGACCACCACGACCACGCTCGCAAGCGTGCAGACCTTCAGCCCCGCCATCGCCGAGACGTTCCGTGCTCAGGCTCTTGTGGCGGTCACGCTCTCGCTCTTGCTCATCACGATCTACATCTGGGTCCGCTTCGGTTCCGTGCGCTACTCGCTCGCCGCGATCGTCTGCCTCATCCACGATGTGCTTATCTGCATCGGCCTCATCGCGCTCGCCGAGAAGATGTACAAGTCCGATGTCATCGAGCCCATCGCTCGATCGCTCCTCATCCTGCCCTTCAAGATCGACCTCAACCTTGTGGCTGCCATGCTCACGATCATCGGCTACTCGCTCAACGACTCCATCATCGTGATGGACCGCATCCGCGAGAACCGGGGCCGACTGCCCTTCGCCTCTGCGAAGGTCGTCAACCTGTCGATCAACCAGACGATCAGCCGCACGGTCATCTCGTCGGGCACCACGCTTCTGGCGATCATGATTCTCTACATCT
>CAZSBR010000245.1:0-3653 GCA_964605165.1 uncultured Phycisphaeraceae bacterium | reverse complement strand
CCGGCATCTGCTGCGATGTTCGGGCTCGCGGGCTTTGCTGCCGCTCGCCGTCGCAGGTGAGTCTCAAGCGCAAGCGCTGTGACAAATCGCGATCTTTGACTATCCTCCGTGCACCTGCCTGCGGGTGTACGGAGGTTCTTTTATGCTCGAGATCATCGCGTTGGTCATGCTGTTGTTGTCGGTGACAGCACTCTCGTATCTGTTCATCTTCATCCACGACATCCCGCACCGCATCGCCAAGAAGCGCAACCACCCGCAGAAGGAAGCGATTCACTATGCGTGCTGGCTGAGCCTGTTCACGCTGCATGCGATCTGGCCGCTGGTGTTCCTGTGGGCCGTGTCCAATCCGGATGCCTCGCTGAAGGTGCACGTCGATGGCGTGGGGGACGCAGCCGCACCCAACGCATCGCGCGAGACGGTCGCAGCTCTGGAAGCCCGCATCGCTCATCTCGAGCAGCAACTCGCGTCGCGCGCCGCCACAGATTCGGAGGGCTCATCCCATGCTTGAGATGATGTTTGGTATCTACGCCTTCTGCTGGTGGCTGGTCTTCAAGAAGTTCAAGCTGCTGCCGATCAACCTGTGGACGAGCTTCACCTCGGTCTTCATCATCCTTGTTGTCCTGCTCTTTGGCTTCATGTTCCTCAATCGTTACCAGCCGATGACGGGCCACGCGCGCACCTACGCGATCGTCACGCCCATGATCGCCGAGGTGACGGGCAAGGTCTCCGAGGTGCACGTGCTCGAGGGCGGCGAGGTGGAGGCCGGCCAGCCGCTCATCTCGATCGATCCCGAGGCGTACGAAGCGCGGGTCGCCTCGCTCCAGGCGCAGTTCGATATCGCAAACGAGAAGCTCGAGCGCGAGAAGAAGGTGGTCGCGGGCGGCGCTGGCACGGACTTCGAGCTTGCCCAGGCGCAGGCCGAGGCAGACAGGCTCGAAGCAGAACTCGCTGCGGCTCAGTACAACCTGGATCGCACGACCATCGTCGCGCCCACCGATGGAAGGGTCGTGCAGGTCACGGTCCGGCCCGGTCGCTTCGTGATGCCCATGCAGTTCGTGCAGCTCATGGTCTTCGTGCACGATGAGGGGCCCTACATGGTCGCCGGCTTCAAGCAGAGCCAGATCGAGTTCATCGATGAGGGCGACGAGGCCGAGGTCGCGTTCGAAGCACTGCCCGGGCGGGTGTTCAGCGCCCGGGTCAAGGCTGTGCAGCCGGCGATTGCCGAGGGCACGCTGTCGGCGCGCGGCACGATCGATCCGCTGATGGACATGGCCCGCAGGGGCCGCATCCCCGTGCTGCTGGAGATGGAAGAGGAGCTTGATCTGCCCGCCGGCGCCGGCGCACTCGTGACCGTTTACACGGGCAAGAAGCACCACCTCGACATTGCGCGGAAGATCATCCTCAGGATCAAGAGCTGGGAGAACTGGCTGCCCTTCCATCCTTCCTTCGGACACTGAGGCAGCAGAAAGCCTTCGCCACCAAGAGCGCAGAACAACGCCCCGCACACGCGTCTTCATTCGCGCATGCGGGGCGTTTGCTTCTGTCCGGGTTTGAGGGTCCGGCCTGTGCGGTTTACACGACCTGCAGCAGGGCCTTGGTCTTGGCGACCAGGTCCTCCGCGGTCAGGTCGCACATCTCAAGCATCTCCCGCGCGGTCTTGGCGCTCTTGGGAATCTTGCGAACGTGCATCTGCTCAAGCGTAAAGGCGTCGCCCGCCTCGACCATGCAGCTTGCCACCGCAGCGCCGATGCCCGCGCCGTAGTTGTCCTCCATGGAGATCGCTGTGCCGTTGTTCTCCATGATGATGTCCATGAGCATGTCGGAATCAAACGGCAGTGAGTAGAGGTCGACGAGCGTGGCGCTGATGCCCGCCTGATCGAGAATCTCCACCGCGCGGTTGGCCTCGTGCACCATGTAGCCCGCAGCGATGATGCACACATCGCGGCCCTTGTGCAGCACATGGAAGCCGCCGAGGTTGAACACCTCGTGCTCGTTGTAGAGGAACTCCGTCTCGGCACGGAGCGTTCGCATGTAGCAAGCGCCCTCGTACTCGGCCATCACGCCCGTCAATGCGTAGGCCGCGAAGGCGTCAGCCGGCTGCAGCAGGTAGCAGCCCGGGTTGCCCCGGTGGTCCTTGGTCGTGCTCCATGCGTTGAACCAGGCAACATCCGGCAGCGACATCTGGCTCGGGCCATCCGCTGCGAGCGTGATGCCCGCGTGCGAGCCGACCATCTTGAGGTTCGCACCCGAGTTGATCGCCATCTCGATCTGGTCATACGCACGGTTGAAGAACTTGGCGAAGGTCGAGCAGAAGGGCACCTTGCCCGCGGCGCTCATGCCGGCAGCCATCGAGACCATGTTCTGCTCTGCGATCTTGCACTCAACGAAGCGATCGCTCAGCGCCTCGTCCTTGGCGAAGGACTCGGCAAAGGTCGAGTTGCTTACATCCGCATCCAGCACGACCACGCGCGGGTCCACGTGGCCCAGCGCCCGCAGCGCGATGCCATAGGCCCGCCGCGTGGCGAGCTTGCCCGTGTGCAGCACGCTCTCCATGTCGAGCTTGCGCATCGTTTCGGGCAGCGAGGGCAGCTCGCCCGAGGGGCCGATGGGTGCGGGCGGCTCGCTCGGCGGCTCGATCGTGAAGGCATCCGACGAGCTCAGCGCCGTGGTGAGCTCCACACGGCGCTGGTCGAGTTCGGCCTTGGCTGCCTGGAGCGCATCGCCCGATGGCGGCTTGCCGTGCCAGCCGCCGCCCTGAATGCTCGGCGCGCCCCAGCCCTTGACCGTCCTGGCCACGATCGCCATCGGCGGGTCCTGGTCCGTCAGCTTGCTGAACGCGACGAACGCATCGTCGATCTCCTTGGGCGAGTGGCCATCGATCGAGAGCACCTTGTAGCCGGTGGCCTCGAGCTTGGCCGCCAGCCGCTCGGCGGATTGCTGGCCGCTGACGCGCCCGGCCTGTCCCCACTCGTTGCAGTTGAAGATGGGCAGCACGCTGTTGAGCTTGCGCTCCACGATGATGTCCAGCGCCTCGGCAACCTGGCCCTCGCGCGCTTCACCATCGCCGATGATGCAGTAGATCCGCTTGTCGATGCCGTCGATCCGCGCAGCCTCGGCAAGACCCGCCGCCACGCTCAGGCCCTGGCCGAGCGAGCCCGTCGCCGCATCAAAGAAGGGAAAGCCCTCCATCGGGTTGGGGTGGCCATCGAGCACGCTGTCCTTCTCGCGCAGCGTGCTGAGGTCCTCGAGCGTCAGCTTGCGAAGGTCGTCGCCCTTGCCGACCTTCACGCCCAGCTTGGCAGCCGCGGCGTAGACGATGGGCACCGCGTGGCCCTCGCTCAGCACGAGCCGATCGCTCGTGGGATAGTCCGGGTAGTCGGGGCTCCATCGCATCGTGCGGAACATGAGCGATGTGATCAGGTGGCCCAGGCTCAGCGCTGTGGTCGGGTGCCCGCTGCCAGCATCGGCGGTCATGTCAATCGCCAGACGATTCAGTTCGATGGCCTGCGCGTGGACGGCTGCTTCAAAGGACATGGCTCGGCCTCCTTCTTGACGCGCGCCGTCTCCGGTGGGGCTGCGCGGCGTCACGATGAAAAAACCTCGGACCAGACGCCCGAGGCTTTGGTCGCTCAACATACCCGATCAAACGCCTT
>CAZSBR010000244.1:0-3661 GCA_964605165.1 uncultured Phycisphaeraceae bacterium | reverse complement strand
CAGGCCTGTCGACTTCCGGCAGAACGCGAGGATGAAATCAAAAAACGCCATGAAGTGCATCATGACCAACACTGCAATCCCAACGCGGCCAAGCCACACAGCAAGACTCACGTCAGTGTCCGTGTTACCGGCGATGCCGAGCACGCTCGCGATCAGCGTGTAGCCGGGAATCACAAGCAGCGAAGCACCTCGGACTCCCCGGCCAACATCGGCGGGCTTCTCGAGAAGGCCGCAAAGAGTGCCCGCAAGGAACGTGATCTTCTCGAATGAGCCGGCCCTGAGATTCTGTAGCGTCGATCGCGCATGCAGCGGGACGCTCAGCGGATCGACGCAGCCTGCAACTTCGGCAAGGAACCGCTGCTGACCCGCGAGGCAGTCGACCTGGATCGGCTCCGACGGCGCACCATCCGTCCGCCAGGCGTGATCAAGAAGCATGGCCCGCCCATCTTCAGTAATCCAGACATGATCGAGGCTGTACGCGGGCGCCAGTGTCCGGTCACGCTCGCCCGCACGGAGTTCGGCGGCAAGATCATGAAGCCAGTACCGCAGCGTGGACCAGGCGATGTTCCCCCCCGCCGCAACTTCGGCAAAAGGCCTGCCGCGCGCTGCCTCGTACGCATCCCACAGCACGCCGTCATCTGCGACAGCCTGGAGCCATCGGGTACGACCGGGACGAGCGATCGAGCGGCGTGCTTCTGAAACCTGCTGATCTCCGCGCCGGATCAGCCAAACCTTCCGCCGCAAGACCGGGTCATCTGCCGCAAGCCACCACCCGGCTTTCGCGTCGCCCTCGACACGGAACGGACCGATGAAGGTCCCAGCAGCTTCTACCTCTCTGGAATCCCGCGAACTCGCTATCGTCGGCCTGCGCGTGCCACGAGGCCGAACGACGACTCGAGTTCCGGTGCCGAGATCCCAGATCGTTGCAAGGCCGTTCTCTGGACGAGCGGAAAGCCAGAGCAGCGCAACAACCCAAGGGCACGCTGTGGAAAGGCCGATGATGAGGATGCTGTGCACCACGCCCCAGCTCTCGTCGGGCAGCACCAGAACAGAAAGTGGAACGCGCAGGGCTTCGATGGCCGCAAACGGGATCAGTATCCGCAGGAAAGCACGCACAAAGCCAGGATTTCGCCCGTTCTTCCGGACAACGCGCAGATCCATGATCCACTTGCCGAGTCCGGTGCCCCACAGACCCTCTGTGACTGTGAAGTAGGCAAAGCCAGCACCCAACACCATGAAGTGGTACTGCCAAGCGGCAAGACTGAACTCGTACAGCGGTCGAATGAAGAGCTTCTCCGGTCCGACCGTCATCATCAGCACCGCATACGTGGGAAGGAAGGCGGTCAGGTAGTCGATCCACCCCGCCGCTCCGCGTTGGGACTGAGTTGCCGGCTCGGGAACCACCGAACTAAACGGCAAGAGCGCATCGCGCAGCTCGCCGTAGGAAGCGAATCGTCCGGCTGGGTCTTTCGACAGGCACCTCGCTATCGCCTGGTCCAGACCAGAAGGAATCATCTCTCGAAACCGGGATACCGCTGGCGGCGGCGAGTCAATCACATGGGCGACAACCTGGACGGCATTCTCGCCATCGAAGGGGGGGCGACCTGCCAACAGCGTGAAGAGCGTCGCTCCGAGCGAATAGACATCCGAGCGGACATCCACCTCGTCACCCCTCAGTTGTTCGGGCGAAGCAAACGCGGGTGTGCCCATGACCCTACCCGTCTGCGTCATGAAACTGTCCGGCGACGGCAGGGTCGATACGGACAGTCCAAAGTCACCGATCTTGACGGTCCCATCGGGTGACACGAAGCAGTTGGATGGCTTGATATCGCGATGAAGAACGCCTCGCTCCAGCGCCGCCTCAAGCCCGTCGATCATGTTCAGAATCGCGTCCACCGCCTCGGTCACAGCCAGCGGGCCTCGTCTGTCGAGCGCGTCTTGAAGCGTACCGCCCGGTGCGATCTCCATGGTGATGACGGGTATCCCATCGATCTCCTCGCTGCCGTAGACATACAGACTGCACGGGTGATTGACGCGCGCAGCAAGGCGGCCCTCTCGCAAGAATCGCTGCCGCATCTCAATCGAGTCCAGATTCTGGGCCAGGAGCTTCAAGGCCAGACGCCTTCCGGTCGAGCGTTGGACCGCTTCGTAGACCGTGCCCATGCCCCCGCGTCCGAGCATCGCAACAAGCGTGTAATCGCCCAGCTCGCTCGGCAGCTCCATTGGCCGCGCCGAGTGCATGGGGTCACCTGCGGTTTCGATCGAGCGGGTCTCGGCTTGCGTACTAGGAGGGGCCGTCTCCGCGTCCGCCCGCAGCACCCCGGACATGAGGCACGCCGGGCAAGCACCCATCGCTCCCGGCCTGTCGAGAAGGGTACCGCAGCTTGGGCAGCGGTTCAGATCAGCTGTTGGCCTTGTATCAGTCATGGTGGGCCTCCCGAAGGGTTGGTTCACCACTTCCTGACGGGCCGAGGTCAGCGGATTACACAAGGAGCATTATTTTTCTCTGAGCACCGAGATCAGGTACCGAAGTTCATCCTCGACATCTGCTTCGTCTGCGACCGTCTGCGCGACGGCTTGCCGTACCAGGCCCGCGTACTGCTGACGCAGGCGATGGATCGCCACGTTCAGAGCATTCTCTGTCATGCCAAGCTGTCGAGCAGCCTCATCACGATCAGGAATGTCACCAGTCAGCGCCGGTCTCATGGCAGCAAACTGATCGGACTTCTTCTTCAAGGCCCACTCGATCTCCAACTGCTCAAGCGCCCTCTCAGTCGTTTCCCGGGCCCAACTGCGATCGAACGCTCGATCGGCTTCGGCTGCCGTCGCGGCTTGCGGATGCCCACCGATGCGGGCTTCCAACTCCGAGATATCTGCCGGAACAAAGCGATGTCCACCGCCCCGCTTCCTTGCGCTGGCCTGTGCTCGCGCATTGGCCATGAAGTGCTTCATGGCGCCCAGCAGGTACGACCGGAATCTCCCGCGGGCCGGATCCGCACCGCCGAGGCCTCCCCTCTCGACCACATTGACGAGAAACGCCTGCGTCAGATCCTGCGCATCTTCCGTCGAGTATCCGCTGTGCCGCGCAAAGGTGTACAACGGACGCCAGTAGACCTCGCAGAGGTGCCGCAACGCGTCCGCTGCACGGCTATCAGCAGCGCCGCCGGCTTGCTTGGGCAATGCGGCGATCAGACTCCAATGAGTCGTATGGAACCGGGACGAGTGTTCAGCGGGCACAGCAGAGTCTACTGGACTGAACCGCAGCACGGCCCGCAGAGTGCAGGAAGACCGTGCGGCTTCTGAAGATCGCGCCGCAACGGTCCCCCTGGCGTTGGCTCAACGACGACGGCGGGTCGCGGCGAGGGCACCGGCCGCAAGCACCGCGACACTGCCCGGCGCGGGGATGTACCCGATGTTCACGCCAACCCCGTCTCCCGGCAGTTGAGTGAAGCGGACCGTCAGCGCGTTGACCGCGTCATCGATCCGCACGATCGCGAGCTGTGAGTTCCAGTGCGGGTCCACGCCACCGGGAGCTGCCACTGAGTTCTGGAGTGAGAATGTGCCGATGCCACCAGTGAACTGCGTCGCTCCCCAGTTGTTTGCTGGTGAACCGGCATAGTCACCGATGAAGGTGCCATTCTGATTGACCGTTGCCACAGAT
>CAZSBR010000243.1:0-3668 GCA_964605165.1 uncultured Phycisphaeraceae bacterium | reverse complement strand
GAGGAGGTGGCGGCGTTGAGCGCACCGACCTGCACATCGAAGAGGATGGCTGCCACGCCCGTGGTGCTGGCGACAAAGAAGCCGCTGTTGGCGCCGGCGGCGCGGGCACCATCAAAGCCGATGCTGAAGTTGCCGACCTCGACCGTGTCCGTGTTGAAGAAGACCGAGCCGGTGTGCTCGATCGAGCCGCTGAAGGGCCCGGTGGGGAAGTCGCCCGCGGTGTAGGCGAAGGTGGTGGGCAGGCTTGCCGCATCACGGGCGTTGATGGGGAACGCCACGCTGCCGGGGATGGAGCCGGGAAGCGTGCCGCTGACGCTCGAGAGTTCCAGGCCCGCAGCGCTGGAGAGCGTGGCGGTATCGAGCAGAACGCTCGTCTGGCCGCCGGTGACCAGTGTGTCCTGGGCGGTGGCCACGCCAGCGGTCATTCCAGCGGTGAGGGCGAGTGAAGCGATGGTCCGGGTGTTCAGGGGGGTCATGATGATCTTCCTTCCTCAAACGTGCGGCGAGTGCGCACACCGATCGCGGGCCGCAGAAGCGAGCGGTGCAGATTCAGAGCCCGCAGCAGGGTGCGGATTCTCCGGAGGCTCGGATGGCGCCTTGTCTCTCGTGTGGAGGCTGCCACGCATGATGCGGGGCGAGAACTTTGCTCCACGTTCACCCACGAGCACGCAGGACACGCCCGGCGCTCAAACCCGCGTTTCCGCGAACTTCTCTCTGCCCGGTTTCCTAGGCCGAGTCCGATTCGGACATGGTGCAGCGGGGATGCAACGACACCAGTGTTTTTGATTCTGCAATCTCATTTGCAGGGATAGCCATCGAATCGGCTTTACGGATCGCCAACTCGGGATTGGGGGCTTCCCAGAGCGCGCGGGTCACACGTTGAAGAGGAAGTGGCACACGTCGGCGTCGCGCATGCGGTACTCCTTGCCCTCGATGCGCATGCGGCCGGCTTCCTTGATGGCCTTCTCGCTCTTGAGTTCGACGAGGTCATCGATGCTGTAGACCTCCGCCCGGATGAAGCCACGCTCGAAGTCCGTGTGGATCACGCCCGCAGCCTGCGGCGCTGTTGCGCCCTTGCGGACGGGCCAGGCGCGGATCTCCTTGGGGCCAGCGGTGTAGTAGCTCTGCAGGCCCAGCAGCTCGTAGGCGGCGCGGGCGAACTTGGCGAGCGCCGGCTCGTCCATCCCCATGTCCTGGAGCATCTCGGCCTTGTCTTCAGGGTCCAGTTCGCTCAACTCGGACTCGATGCGCGCACACACGGGCACCATCTGCGAGCCCACAGCCGCTGCGTGCTCGCGGACCTTCTGCGCGAGGGGGCCCTGGCCGTTGACGTCGTCTTCACCGACGTTGGCGAGATAGAGGATGGGCTTGGTGGTGGTGAGACCGAGGCCGCGGAGCGCTGTCTGGCGGTCGGAATCATCGAAGGTCAGAGTGCGCGCTGGCTTGCCCTCGCCGACGATGGGCAGCAGGGCTTCGATGACCGCCAGGCGGGCCAGCGCATCGCGGTCCTTGCTCTTGGCGGCTCGCTCGGCCTTGGGGTGTGCGCTCTCGAGTGTCTGGAGGTCAGAAAGGATGAGCTCTGTCTCGATGGTCTGGATGTCTCGGAGCGGATCGACGGAGCCATCGACGTGGGTGATTTCCTCGCCACCGGGCGCCTTGTCGAAACAGCGGACGACATGGACGACCGCATCGACATCGCGGATGTTGGAGAGGAAGGCGTTGCCCTTGCCCTCGCCCTTGGAGGCACCCTTGACGAGGCCGGCGATGTCCACGAGCTTGAGCGATGCGGGGATCTTCTTCTGCGTCGGGATGAACTGGTTGATGACGTCGAGCCTGGGGTCCGGGATGGGCACAACGCCGATGTTGGGCTCGATGGTGGCAAAGGGGTAGTTGGCTGCCAATGCCCCGGCAGCGGTGAGGGCGTTGAAGAGGGTGCTCTTGCCCACGTTGGGCAGGCCGACGATGCCAGCTTCCATCGATGAACTCCTGGACTCACTGAGACGAACCGGCGACCGTGCCCCGGGGAGGGCGATGGTAGAAGGCTGGAGGCGGCGGCAAGCGCAGAAAGAAAGACCCGCCCACGCACGAGAGCGCGGGCGGGCCCGATGGGGTGACCGGAGAGATGCTGGCGGCTAGCGCCGGCGACATGCAGCCAGCAGGCCTGCAAGCCCGAGGCCGAGCGTTGACGCCGGCGCGGGAATGATGCGGAAGTTGTCGTACGCGATGGCGTAGTTGCCGCTGAGGACGTTGCGAATGCCCACTTCGATGGGTCCCGCGGGCAGGCCTACCTGCCACTCGAGTGTGGACCAGCCGCCGAGGTGTGTGGCGATCGTGCGTTCAGATTCATTGACGCCGGCGAAGAGTTCAAACTCGCCATCGATCATGGTCATGCGATTGAACGCGCCCTCGATGCCGTTGTAATCGACGAGGAATGTGTACACGCCTTCGCGCGGCAGGACGACGGTCTGCGTGAAGCTGTCGGACCCGGCGTAGGTGATGCCGAACGCATCGCCATCGGTGGGGAAGACATCTTCATCGCTGATGAGGTCCAGCGGCACAACGGGCGTTTCCCATACCCAGCCAGCAGGACCGCCGGCAAAACCCATCTCGGCATCGTTGGTGAGCGCCCAGCCGGCGACGGGTTCATCGAAGCTTGCGTTGACGATGCTCTGCGCTGTAGTGGCTGCGGCTGCACCCACCAGCACTCCGATTGTGATGAACAGGTGTGGTCTCACGGAGAACATCCCTTTGAATGGATCGGCTTGTACTCAGCGGCGGCGACGTGCAGCCAGCAGGCCCGCAAGCCCGAGGCCGAGCGTCGAGGCCGGCGCGGGGATGATGAAGTTGGTGAGCTGGACCGAGTCGGCGTTGTAGACGACATCGAAGAAGCCGCTGCCATCGGCGAGTTCGAGCGTCGTCATGCCGTTGGAGAACATGCCCGAGACGCTGCCAGAGGTGAGGATGGTGAAGACGTCGTTGAAGCTCGGCGTGAAGCCGCCATCGAGGTGCACGTCGAGGATGCCATCGAGCGTGGCGCCACCGGTGATGGCGAGCAGGTCGTAGGTGAGGCCCTGGTCGAGCCCGGCGAGGGTGATGTCGAGCATGCCGCCGGCGTTCTGCGACCACTGACCACGGATGCTCAGCGTGCCCTCGGGGTCGAAGGCGCCATCGTTGATGAGTGTGTCGCTCGGGGTGAGGTCGAGCGTGCCGTTGCCGCGAACGACGCCCGCGGCTGTGTTGTTGAGTGTCTGGCTGCCGGCGAGGTTGAAGTTGAAGACGCCCGCACCGGTGATGCGGATCTCGCCGTTGTTGGTGAATTCGTTGCCGGAGTTGATGGTGATGGAGGTGGGTGTCTCAAGCTCGATGAGGCCGTTGTTGACGATGCCGCTGCTGCCCTGAATGGTTCGAGCGCTGCCGCTGCCAACGAGGGTCTTGATGGAGCCGTTGTTGGTAAGCACGCCGGTGGAGGCGATGGCCGCGATGCCATTGGCGTTGGGCGCTGAGTCGAGGATGACGGCGCCGTTGTTGGCGAAGTTGGATGCCGATGACGAGAGGCTCGCGCTGAGCCCGGGCGTGCCCAGCACGGTCGCGGTGAGGCCGGCAGCAAAGTCGGTGTTGATGGCCACGGTGCCGACGATCTGCAGTCCACCCGACCCGGTGGCGGTGGT
>CAZSBR010000242.1:0-3669 GCA_964605165.1 uncultured Phycisphaeraceae bacterium | reverse complement strand
TGTGTCCCACCTCTTGCGCGTCATCGATCTTGGGCGGCTTGGCTACGCCGAGGCGTACGAGCTTCAGCATCAGCATCTCGCTGAGGTGCTGGCTGATCGAGCAGCCCGGGTCGAAGGTGGAAAGCCTGAAGAAGAGCACGCCAGTGCCGACGGCGGCCGGCTGCTGCTGGTCGAGCACGATCCGGTGGTGACGGTTTCCAAGCGGGCATCGGCCCCTTCGCATCTGGTTGCGAGCCAGGCCACGTTTGAGCAGGCGGGCGTGGCTGTCGAGCCGACCGATCGCGGCGGGGATGTGACCTACCACGGGCCCGGGCAGCTTGTCGCGTATCCGATCATCGATCTCAACCGCTACAGGCTCAATCTGCACGCGTACATGCGGCTGCTGGAGCAGACGGTCATCGACACGCTGAGCACGTTCGGGCTCGAGGGCTGGCGTGATGCATCGGCCACGGGCGTGTGGCTCGGCGAGCCGCCCGGAGCGAAGGTCGCCGCCATGGGCGTCCGCGTGCGCCGATGGGTGAGCATGCACGGCCTGGCGCTGAACGTCGAGCCCGACATGAGCCACTTCGACCTGATCGTGCCGTGCGGCCTTGCGGGCAGGCGCGTCACAAGCCTCAAGCGAGAGTTGGGCGATGCCTGCCCCGACATGGCCGAGGTGAAGACGGCGCTTGTCGATGCGATCAACGCGCTGCTCGCAGCGCAGGCTGAACGCGTGTGAGCAGCGTTTGCTTACGGATTGGATGACGGGGCGATCGGGTCGGCCATCGGGTCGGCCATGGGGTCGATCGCTGCGGGCCCCTCGGCGCCCTGCTCGGGGATGTTCAGCATCGAAGCCACGGCATCGGTGATGTCGGTGCCCTCGGGCGCGACGAGCGCTGAGCGGTAGAGGATTTCTTGCACAAAGAGCGAGGTGGACTGCGTGAGGATCTCGTCGTCCTCGAAGCGGCTGGTCATGACGTACGCAAAGCCTTGTTGATCGGCGATCGTGTCGGCGGCGCCGCGCACACGGACGAAGGCCTGGGCGAACTGCTCTGCGGTGAAGGCATCGATGCGCTGCTGGGCGTTCTGTTGGCCTTGCACGAGCTGCTGCTGAAGCCGCTCTGCCTCCATGCGAATGGTGCCCGCCTGGGGCGTGTTCTGATCCATGGTCTGCCACTGGTTGATGAGCTGGCGGAGTTCGCTGTCCATCTGGAGGAGCGGCGTCTGGAGTTGTTCGATCTCGGCGTTGCGGGGGTCAGCAAACTCGGGCATCTCGAGCATGCGCTCCATGAGGCGGAGGGTGTCGAGCGTGGCGATCGGGCCGGGGGCGCGGGCGCTGTCACGCGCCAGGGCGACGAGCACGACGGCCGAGGCAAGCAGGGCGAGAGCGATGGGCAGTCGGCGGGCCATGGGGACGTCCTTACGTGGATGGTCGTTCGGCGGCGGGTCGATTTCGTGTCGCCGCTGGGGGAGGCTCAAGGTTCGAAACAGAACGCACGATTGAGAGCCTAGCCCGCGGAGACACTTCCTCAAGCGTGTGCTGCGGGTTGATCGAGCCGAAGTCTGCGGTATGCTTGCCTCCGACGCCGACAGGGCCATTTGCGGCCCGTACGGGAGGTGCCCGATGAATATGACGAGATTCCATCAACTCACGCCCAACGCCGCTCTCCAGTGCGGTTCGGTCGATCAGTGGAACGTCATTTATGTCGGCGATACCTCAGCCGGCGACGACTCTGGTCGTTCTGACCGCATCGATCTCGCCTGATCGAGGTGCGGCTGCGGGACCAGCAGCCCGGAAATGCAGCGATGCCGTGAGGTCAGCAGCCTGATCGGCAGCAGGCCTCTGCCACGTCGCACTTTCCATCCTTCTCACGGACAAGTCTGCGATCTTCACGCGCGTGGCCATTGTGCCATGCACGCCTGCGCCCTGATCGCACCGGCGCACCCAGCAGGCTCCCGCCTGCCCGCGCCGCCACCGGCTTGTCCTCCATCCTCCATCTGTTTCTTCACGCAAGCGCCCGCGTCGGGGGTTTGCACAGGGTCCGTGCATGAAAGGAAGCACGACATGCGCACGCAGCGATATCTCCAGCAGCATGGCTCGCATCGCCAAGGCGGCATCGAACTGGATTGGCCCCACGCCGGGGTCGAGCCCATCGAACTCGCCGACGCTCAGCGGGAGCCAAGAAACGCCGGCCCACCCGGCCGGCCCGTGGAGCCTCCCCCCCGAGTCGGGTGGGGGCCGGTGAGCCTCGATGGCCAGCCCGGCTACGGCGAGCGTCTGCCCGATGGCACGGTGCAGTACTGGAGGCCCCTGCCTCCAAGGCACGCACAGAGCCGGACTTGAGGTCCCGCCTCAGAGCCTCACGGGAGAGCGATCTCCCGCGGGGCATTACCGAAGATGTGTTAGTCCCAGATGGCTGTGAAGTCCTCGGTGGCGTCCCCCGCTGTAGTGAAGATGCCAAGGAACGCATTGAGATCCGTGGGGTCGCTCGGCTCGTCGTAGTGCAGGAGGTCGGGTCGCTGCGTGCCATCGGCATCCGCGAAGCGAGCAGCCTTGTCAGGTGCCAGTCGTTTCTCGAAGCTGACGTGGTTGTCTGCGAAGCCGACGTTGCCTTCCCACTTCGTGCGGCTGCCGTGGATCAGAAGCGTGTTGGACTGCTTGTCAAAGTCAGGTGTGGCGCGCTGTCCCGAGTAGGTCACGCCCGAGATCCTGGGTCCGCGGTTGCCGATCACCGGCTGCGTGCCATCAAAGGTGTTCGCCCATCGCGGCCGGCGCGTTCCGCCGGGCAGGAGATGGGCGTAGCTGATGTTGCCCTCGCCATTGACGAAGTCCGCACTGAACGCTGGATCCCACAGAGCTTCGGCGGGCCTCGCGGCTGTGCTTGGCTCGTCAAACTCATATCCCTCGAACGCTGCGATACGCGGGTTTGCTTCATTTATTGCGATCAGGTAGTTTTGCGAGACGCTTCCGTTGTTGATGAGCATGGAGAAGATGTTCGCCGTGTGGTCCTTGGCGGTGCCGCCGCCCACAATGGTCGCATTGCCGGCATCAACGACCGAAGGCAGCGGGAAGCGATCCTGGTTGTTCTGCGCATGGATCACCAATGCCTGAAGGACATCACGAACCTGCGTGGAGTCCTTGAGTTGGGCCGGGACACTGCGCGGCCCCAAGAAAGTTGATGTCATCAGGCTGAGAAACACCAGTACAGCGATGAGGATTACAGCGATTGAGATCAGTGCTTCAAGTGGTGTCAGGCCGGAGCGCACTGAAGTCCTGAACATGTGTTATTCCCCTGATGTGACTCACTCACGGCAACCAGATGTAATACGCGGTGCCGGCGCGGAGGGTTGTGAGTGAGTTCGCGGGAAGCTGCAGAATCTGTGCATCGATGTTCGCCAACGGCGGGGGGCTCGCTGAATCGGCGCGGGCGTAGGCCGTGGTCTTACGTTGTTCGCGGTAGCCATACTTGACGAGCGCTGCGCGCTCGAGGTTGGTCAGCCGCTTGGCTGCCTGAAACGCGGTTCGGAAGTCGCCGAGTTCATCAGCGAGGCCGGCCTCTACAGCTTCTGCGCCGGTGAAGACCCGGCCGTCGGTCAGTGCAGCGAGGCGGGCGGGATCATGCTGCGGCCTGCGCTCGACGACGAGCGACTGGAAGCGGGTGTAGAACTCATCGACCATGTCCTGGAGGA
>CAZSBR010000241.1:0-3687 GCA_964605165.1 uncultured Phycisphaeraceae bacterium | reverse complement strand
TCCAGCAGCTTGAGAAGCTCGATCGAGTGCCGCTGCTGCGTGCCGGCATCGAGGGCGTGCGTGACCAGGTGGCGACGGGTGTGAGCTATCCGCTCATCACCCACTTCGTGCTCGGCTACGACGACCGCCGCAGCGCGGGCCGGCCGCTGCTGCCCGAGGGAGATCTCGATCAGCTCGATGCGCTGGCCGCGCATGTCAGCCGCCTGCACCGCTCGCTGCAGCTGCACTCGACGCCCAAGCTCCGCGTTGGCTTCGGCAGCCTCGATGACTCGGGCACGCTGAGGGCCAACCGCGACGTCGTCGAAGATCCCGACAAGAGCGTCGACTACCTTCTGGCGAGCTTTGACCTGGCGAACATGCTCAGCGCCGCCGACCGCTTCCTCGAGTGGTCGATGCTCAGCATGCACATGAGCCCGTCGCTTGTCGGTTCGGGCGCGACCGAGGGCACGAGCCCGATCACGGCCGAGCAGGTCCGCACCGAGGCGATGGCGACGCGTGCGTTCAACAACGGGTGGGCCAGCTACAACGGGCCCGCCTGGTCGCGGGCTTTGACGACCGCGTCCTGGCTCGCCGCGACGCTGCCCGGCCGCGGCTTTGCGGTCGCGCCGGTCCAGGTGCAGATGCGGCCCGAGCTTCCGCGGGACTTCGTCGACCGCGTCAACGAGCAGAGCCTCGCGCTGAGCGCTGGGCTGACCGATCTCCGCACGGCCGTCGCCGAGGTCCACGGCGAAGACCTGGCCGACGAGATCGTTGAGCGGATCACGGCCGACCGCGATGCACAGACGGCTCGCGATCAGGCGGCTCTCTTCGGTGCCATGCCGCCTGCATCGGAAGGCGGTGCAGCGTGATGCACTTGCTCGTCCTCATCCTCTCGCTGCTCGGAGCACCCATGGCGGATGACTCGCTGTCCAACGTGCCGCCCCAGGGCGCAAGCCAGCGGCAGACCATCATCATCGCGTCGCTCTACGAGGCGGCGCTCGAAGACATCAACCGCCAGCTCGGGCGGGCGATCGGCGAGCTGGCTCAGGGCCCCACAAACCGCGGGCCTGAGTTCCGCCGCTCGCGTGCTGCCCGGCTCAACCAGATCGTGCGCGAGCGCCTCATCGCGCTGGGCCGCGCCGCCCGGCCGCAGCTCGACGCGGCGTTCATCGAAGCCGCGAGGCTCGGCATCAAGGACGCCGAGGACCAGCTCGTCGAAGTGGCCGTCGATCTCCGCGAGCGCACCGGCAGCCAGGCGACGCCCGGGCTCGACTTCACGGGCGTAAGCAGCCAGGCGATCGAGGCCATCGCCCAGGACACGGCCAGCCTGACCTCGTCGGACGCTGCGGGCCGCATGCTCAGCGGCGCACGCGACCACGCTGACCGAGCGCTGGGGCTGTTCCGCCGCATGAGCGAGTCGCCCATCTCGGCGGGCCCCGCCGGCAGCGCCGAAGCCAGCGTCAACCAGGCGATCGCACGCGGCCTGATCACGGGCAACGTGCGCACGGCCGAGGGTGCGATCCGCGAGCTGTTCCGCGGCGACGACGAGGCCGCCGAGAGCTACCGCAAACTCGGCAACAAGATCATCGATGTCGGCCGCACGCAGATGAGCGTCCGCAGCTACTCGGAGATGGTCGTGCGGACGCGCACGCGCGAGGCAACGGTCGCTGGCCGGCACACCCGCCTGCAGCGCTCGGGCCTGCAACTCGTGCAGATCAACGGCCGCGTCAGCGAGAACTTCTGCACGGCGTTCATCGGCCTGGTCTGCGGCCTCAATGGCGAGGTCACGATCGACGGCCGCACCTACCCCGCACTGAGCAGCCTGCCCCAGGGCGGGCCTCCGTTCCACCCCAACTGCTCCAAGGGCACCAGCGCGTATCTGCCGGGCGTCAGTTCGCCAGAGCGTGCCGAGGCACACCGCCGGGCCCAGGTCAGATTCGAGAGCCGCCGCGCTTCGGGCCGGTTGCTCGCACCAGTACGAGCGTGAGAGACAGAGCACCACACACCCGCCTCACCAGGCACCACCACGAAAGGACACGACCGATGGAGATCAAGGACAAGGACGGCAAGGTCATCAGCACAGAGGGCGTCGACGCCAAGACGCTCGCGCTGGTCACCGGCCTGGCGAACACGCTCGAAACCCAGCTCGCCAGCATCACGCAGCAGCTCGGCGAGACCAAGCAGTTCGGCGAGCAGATCACGGCCATCAGCCAGTCGATCGAGGACCTCAAGAAGGCGGGCAGCCCGCCCAAGGACGACAAGCCCGCGCCCGATCCGGCCAAGCTGCCGGCGGGTGTGCAGGAGTTCATCAGCCCGATCACTGACGCGCTCAGCAAGCTCGGAGAGAAGGTCGACTCGATCGCCAGCGAGCGCAACCAGGAGAAGGCGCAGCAGACGTCGGCGCAGATCGCCGAGTCGTTCGTGGCTGAGCACTACCCCAACCTCAAGGGCAAGGAGCGGCTGCAGGCGCGCATCGCTGCGGCGAGCGTCACCAAGCCCGAGGAGGCCAAGGCCATCGCCGACGGCTACATCGAGGACCTGAAGTCCATGGGCGTCGACGTCGAGAAGCTCACGAGCTCTCCCGAAGCCGAGGGCGGCAAGGACGGCCAGGCGGACGACATCGAGGCCAAGAAGCAGGAAGCCAAGGAAGCGATCCAGGGACTGAACCCCTACGCCAAGGCCAGCTGAGGCTGGCGCGACCGAGACCGATCCGGCGGCGGATTCCGCCGGTCACCCGCGCGGGTGAGCCCGAGGGAACAGGAAACCCCGAGGGTGCTTGATTCATGAGGCCCACTTGGGCCAGCGGCCAGGAGGGCCCACCATGACACCGATTGATGTGAAAACCTTGAGTGATGCGAGCCTGCTGGATGCGGACATCGTCCAGTCCATCGTGCTCAGTGTGCTTGCGGCCAACTCGCCGCTGTACACGGCCCTGATGGACCGCGGCGCGGTGATCACCGCCACGAGCGCCGAGGTGAGCTGGTTCGCCGACACGCTGTCGAGCCGGCGCACGCAGATCAACCGAGCGGCCGACGACTACGACGAGAACACGACCTCGATCATCGTCGACGATGCGTCGAGCATCTTCCCCAACTCGATCCTGCTGGCCGAGGCGACGGGCGAGACCATGCTCGTCACCGCGGTCAACACGAGCACCAACACGCTGACCGTCGTCCGCGGGCACGGCAGCACCGCTGCGGCTGCCTCGGTCGCGGACAACGCCTTCGTGCAGCTTGTCGCCACCGCGATGGGCGACGGCTCGCTCGGCCCGCAGCTCGACCAGAGCGTGCCCAACAAGGTCACCAACAACCTGCAGACGTTCCGCAAGGGCGTGGAGCTGACCGGGCGTGCCCATCACTCCAACCAGGAGACGGAGGACCAGCGGGGCTACCAGCGGCGCAAGAAGCTCGTCGAGCTCACCGAGGAGATCGAGAAGGCGCTGCTCTTCGGGACCAAGGGCGAGAGCGTCGATGCCGAGGGCAAGCGCGTCACGACGCACAACGGCGTCTACAACGCCGTGAGCACCAACGTCGACAACGTCGCCGGTGCGATGAGCCGAGCCCGCTTCGTGCAGTTCTGCGAGATGGCCTTCGCCTACGGCTCGCCGCGCAAGCTCGCCCTGGCGGGCTCGACGGTGATCGCCGCGATCGACGCGATCTACTCGGCCAAGGAGCAGACGAGCTCGCAGAGCAACATCGCGGGCATGGC
>CAZSBR010000240.1:0-3689 GCA_964605165.1 uncultured Phycisphaeraceae bacterium | reverse complement strand
GGCGGGCCGCGCATCATCACCGCGACGATGCAGGTGCTGATGCGAACGCTGGCCGGCCAGTCGGTCGGTGAGGCCCTGGCGGCGCCGCGTCTGCATCACCAGTGGCTGCCCGATGTGGCGAGGCTGGAAGCGCCGCTGCCTTCCGCATGGCTTGAAGATCTTGGCCACGAGGTCGAGGTCCGCGAGCACGGCTCTGCGGTGCAGGCGATCGTGCGCACGGAGGCAGGCTGGTCTGCAGGCAGCGATCCACGCAAGGGCGGAGTGCCCGCGGGCCACTGACAGACCGCACGCGCTTGCGGGCTATCGTCGTGGCATGAGCGATGCAGGCAATCAGGTCTTTGTCAACGGCGCGTTCGTTGATCGCAGCGATGCGCGGCTCTCGGCCTTTGATGCGGGTATTCAGCACGGCATCGGGTTGTTCGAGACGGTGCGAGCCACATGCGAGGGTGAGCGTGTGGAGATCCACGGGCTGGAAGCGCACCTTCAGCGGCTGCACACCTCGGCCATGGAACTCGCGCTGACCGAGGCACTCAACATCGAGGCGCTCGGGGAAGCGATCGAGCAGACGGTCCGCAAGACCAACTACCGGGCTGCGCGCGTTCGACTCACACTCACGGGCGGTGATCTCAACCTGCTGCGCGCCGCCAAGCCCGGCGGCGAGGGATCGCCGAGACGATTCGATCCGACGCTCATCATCGACGCGCAGCCCGCGACAACGTACCCCGCCGAGATGTACGAGCAGGGTGTGCTCGTCACGCTCGCCAACGCGCGGTGCAACCCGCTGGAGCCCACGGCTTCACACAAGACGCTCAACTACTGGTGGCGGCTGCGGGAGCTTCAGATCGCTGCGGGCAAGGGTGCGGCGGAGTCGCTTGTGTTCCAGGTGTCCAACCACGCTGCGGGTGGGTGCGTGAGCAACCTGGTCGTTGTGAAGGATGGTGTTGTGCGCACGCCGATCGCGCGCGGTGAAGAGCCGGCAGCGCACGGCGGCGGTGCGCCGCTGCCCAGCCCCGTGCTGCCGGGCGTGGTGCGAAGCCGCGTGCTGGCGCTGGCTGAGGAGCAGGGCCTCGAAGTGCAGCGGCGGATGCTGACGATCGACGATGTGCTCGACGCCGACGAGTTGATGCTGACCAACTCGAGTTGGGGCGTGCTGCCGGTGGTCCGTGTCGAGACGACGCAGATCGCAGGCGGCAAGCCCGGGCCGATGGCTCGATCCATGCTCGAATCGATTGGCAGCGAGCCGGGCATGCAGGGGCTCTTGACGGCCTAGGGCGCTGGTGTGGGGGATTCGGGGCGCGCAAAAACCGCCAGCAGCGCGGGGCTGCTGGCGGCCGGGAGAAGCACAGCGGGCCAGGCCCGCGGACACTGCTTAGCGGCGGCGACGGGCTGCGGTCAGGCCGACGAGACCGAGCAGGGCGATGGAACCCGGCGTGGGCACGATCTGGTCCTGCTTGCCGTTGTTGGTCAGCAGGCTGAAAGCGCGGCTCGTGGAGTTGCTGCCGATGGCGGCGCTAAAGGTGTCGATGAGGGAATCGACGGCCGACCAGAGCGGATCGCCGTTGCCGCGGGCGAGGGTCAGGTTGCCGGTGGTGGGGTCGATGCTCGAGAGGCCGGCGGTCGGGTCGTAGTCGTAGACGATCTCCCAGAGCAGGAGCTGGAAGGCTGCGGCCTCGTTGTTGGTCGCGGCTGCGTCGGCGGCGATGGCGTAGAAGGCGTCGGCGACGTCGAGGGCGGCCTGGGTGCGAGCGCTGCCCGTGGCGCCGACGGCGGCGGGGATGACCTGGTCATCGAGCACGCTGACGGCGAAGGTGTCGAACGAGCCGTTGGTCCGCTCTTCGATCTCGACGCAGAAGGTCGTGATGCGGCCATCGACGCTGAGCGTGGGGGCGCTGCTGGTCTGAACCTCGTGGATGAGCTGACCTGCAAAGAACGTGTTCGTGTCGCCGTTGAGCGTGACGGACACGTTGCGCCCGGCTCCGGTCTCCAGGAAGCGGAGCTGAACGTCGGTGGCGGCGGCGGTGCCGGCGACGGTGGCCAGAGCGGCCACCACGGTGGTGCTGCGAAGGGTCATGGTCTTGTCCTCTCTCTTTGCAAACGTATGGCCCGGGGTCTCCTTGGCCCCGGGGCGCAACCCGTTGTAGCACAAGTGTTTTGGGAGTTGCCAATGAAATTCTGAGAAACTGCACAAAGTGCCCCTCGGACGTGCAAAAAGCCCGTTCTGTCAAGGGGTTATGGGGTGTGGAGGGGCTGGGCGGGGTCAGCGTTCGCGGCTGTCTGGCTCGATGACCCGCACGTTGCGCCTGCCGCCGAGGGCTGGCTGGCTGCCCAGGCGGGCCCGGAGCCATCGATAGGTCACGACCGCGGGCAGGGCGATGATGCCCAGAGCGATGCCGAGGATGATCAGCGGGATGGCGAGCAGGAAGCCGACGAGCACGGCCAGCAGCACGAGCAGGCCGACCAGCGGGTTGGACGACTGCACGACGCGTACCGAGTTGACGCGGCTCTGCCAGTTCACAGAGGATTGTAGGGAAGGGGCCTGCGGCCGCTGCGAGAGGGCGGGACGGGGGCAAAACGACAGCCCGCCCTTTCTCTGTCGAGCAGAGTCGGGGCGGGCTGCTGAGTGCAACGAATCGAGAGGAAGTGAGGGGCGCGGGGCCCCGATGCGCCTTAGCGCTTGCGGCGGACGGTCAGAAGGCCGCCGAGGGCCGCCAGCGCCAGCGGGCCGGTAGAGGGCACGGCCACGAGCTGATCCTGCCGCTGATCCGAGACCAGCACTCGGAAGCTTGCGGAGGGGTTGCTCGAGAGGTCGCCCGCGGTCGTGGCGAACAGATCGTTGATGATCGAGTTCACGCTGGACCAGAGGCTGGAGCCGTTGGTCTTGGTCGCACTGAATCGGCCCGAGGAGAGGTCGAGGCTCGACACGCCCTCGGCCGGGTTGAAGTCATACACCAGTTCCCACAGCGCGAGCTGAACGGCGGTCGCGCTGTCTCGATTACCCGCCTGGTAGGCACCCGCAGCGGAAGCGAGGCGGTTGGCCGCTTCCTGGGTTCGGCTGACGAGTTCGGGGGCGTTGCCCACGAAATCGATGTCAAAGACGCTCGACTGCTGCGAGACATACTGCGCGAGGTCGACACAGAAGGTCGTGTAATCACCCACGGGCACCTCGGCGGAATCCGACGAGGTGATGCGGTGACGCAGCGAGCCCGCGAAGACGTTGGTCGCGTTGTCGTCGAGCGAGATGCGAACGTTGCGGCCCTCCCCGGTGCCCAGGTACTGCATGTTGACGGACTGGGCACTGACAGTGCCGGCAACGACTGAAACGACGAACGCTGCGGAGAAGAGGGTCTTGGTCATGTCATGCTCCTTGCTATGGATGCCCCGGGCGACAAACGCTGGTGTTTCCCCCGCCAAGGGCTGTTTGTCACACTGGGCGATTCAGAGCCGGGCCGATCAAGCGCCGGGCGGGTCAGAGCGGCGCTCAGCGGTGGGTGTGGGGGGTCGTGCAGGTTGGGCGGGCTCGTACCGGACGCGGTGACGCCTCCGGCTACTGTGGGCTGCGGAGCAAGCGGTGGAGTTCCTGGCAGTTGCTGGGCGGGGCGATGCTGAGTCTCTAAACTCCGAGTCCGAGAGGGGACCCGTTCCGTGGTAGAGCCAGCAGTCGAGACCTCAGCATCTGGTAGCCAGCCCGC
>CAZSBR010000239.1:0-3697 GCA_964605165.1 uncultured Phycisphaeraceae bacterium | reverse complement strand
CCCGGCTGCTCACAAAAAGGGAAAGCCACCCGGGCTATGTGGTCATCTATTGCCGTCCAGGACCACGATCTCTACGCGACGGCTCTGGGACTTCGTGGCCCGCTGATTGGCGGGTCCGAACGCTGCCGCATAAATCTGATTGGCATCAATCCCGCGGGACACAAGGTACTTCTCGACAGCCAAAGCACGGGCCGCGCTCAGTTCCTCGTTCGAGCTCCAGCTGCTCCTGCGGATGGGGTCTGTGTCCGTGTACCCCTCCACGCGGATGGTGGCGTTCGGGTAGTTGGACTGGATGGCGCTCGCGACGTTGTTCAGCGTCGAGCGGGCGTTGCTCTTCAGCTCGGCCGACCCTGAAGCAAAGAGCACGTCACCCGCGACGGTCACCACTACATCACTGCCACGCGAAGACACATCCGCGCCACCAATGCTCGGGAGCGCACCGGCACCCTGCCCCTGCTGAGCACGCATCTCCTCGAGGGCTGCTGCGAGGTCGCGGTTCTCGGCTTCAAGGCGTTGGCGGACTGACTCGTACTGCTGACGGAGCGCTTCTGCATCCCCGGAGCTCGCGCCCGTATTGGCAAGTTGCTCACGCAGCTGCTCGTTCTCCTGCACGAGCAGGTCGTAGTCGCTCATGTTGCTGTTGGACTCGCATCCAGTGAGGCCGAGCATGGCAGCGCCGGAACAGAGAGTCACCAACAAACACTTCAGGAAACTGCCTTGTTGCATCGCTCATCCTTTCGCGAAACAGGGCGTGGCCGCGATCGAGAGCTCTTCGATCAGACTTGAGCCGCGCTGGACAGGGTTCTTGAGTGAGGATATCCGATCCACGCCTGTCAAGTTGGCTCGACGCCCGGGCGGGCCCACAAGCCCAGTCAGGGGAGCACGACCGGGCCTTCGAGACGCCAGATCTGGCCGAGGCTCCATTCCACCAACGGCTCAGCAAAGATCAGGAAGAACGTCGCTGCCGCCAGGGCCGGGCCGTAGGGCATCGCACGCTTGGCAGCACCGTCCCAAGCCCAGAGCACCAGCGTGATGTAAAGGGCAAAGAACGGAGCGATGAAGAACACCAGCGTGGCATCCATCCATCCCAGGCACGCCCCGACCGCGGCCATGAGCCAGACATCGCCCATGCCCATCGCCTCCTTGCCAAAGGCCAGGCTTCCCAGAATCCGAATGCCCCAGATCAGCCCGCCCCCGACCAGAAGTCCCAAGAGGGATGCGCTGAGCACATGCAGCCAAAGAGGCATCGGCGGACCCGCATCCAGCCACGGCCCAGGCGCATCCGCTGCCGCCGATACACCGGGATTCACCTGCCCACCCAGCCACAGGCCCACCAACGCCAGCGCGGCCGCAGGAGCAAGCCAGACAAGCTCGCGCAACGCCTCCCGCCTGGCATGCGGATACCGGATCCACAACTCGGCGTCGGAGGTTGCAGGCTGAGCGGGCGTTTGGGGCGCCGTCAGCTTGGCATAGATCGGCAGGCTGACCAGACCTGCGCCCACCGCAGCCAACAGCCCGACACCAAAGACAAAATGCCCCAGGACACCAGTCGCCAGCGCAGCGATGGCCGTTAAAAACACCGCTCTCCGAACACGCCCCGGGTTGCCAGACCGCTTCTCTTCCGAGTCGGCCGGGGGAGCTTCGGGAAGCTCGAGGGACGCTTCCCATTCGGCGTAGTCGGCATAGCTCTGCTTGAGGACCCCGAGCCGCTGAAGGCCGGCCGAAACCCACAGCCCCGCGGCCGCGCCGAACGTCGCCCCCATCAACTCCCACGCGCGGGGGTCTGAGGTCGGAAGCACCCAGAAGTGCCCCTCAGCTGTTGCACGCAGCGTCTCGCCTTCGCGACCGATCCAGGCCGCGTGCAGCGTGTGGGCGACCACGCCCACCATCATGGGGACCCAGGTCAGCACGAGCGGAATCTGGAACGTCCGGGCGTCGATCAGCGTCATCGCCGTCAGCGAGCCGAGCAGAACAACCATCAGCACGTACGTCGGCCATACCGCTCCGAAGCCGTTGCGGGCAAACTCCGGCGCGACATCTGCCCAAACCGTGTCACCCGCCGCCATCAATCCATGGCCCGGCGCGACAAACCAAAGGTAGTAGAGGCCCGCGAAGATCAAGCCCATGAAGGCTTCCACGATCGGGTACTCGCTGCTGATCGGACTTCTGCAAAACCGACACTTGCCCCGCAAAAGGAGCCAGCCGAACACCGGAATGTTCTCGCGCCACGTGAGCAGCGTGCTGCACTTCGGGCATCGTGAGGCCGGGGAAACCACATCCAGTCCCAGCGGGAGCCGGTAGGCCAGCACATTGATCAGTGAGCCGACGCACGCGCCGAACGCGAATGCGAACGTGAGCCAGGTCACCGTCAGCAGGATCTCGAGCAGCTTGTAGTTCTCAATCACGCTGACGGTCTTCCCATGGCACCCCGGTTCACTCTGGCTGGCCAGGCACCACGGAGCCTATGTAACCCAAATGGGACTCATGCCTTGAACAGCCTCAGCCGTCTTCATCGGCCGCTTGGCTCGCATCCTCCAGCCTCCGCAGTTCCGCATCGATGACTTGAACACGCGTCTCCGCAGCATCCAGCATCGTGCGACACGCGCTGAGCAGCTTGATGCCTCGCTCGTACGCGGACAACTGGGCCTCAAGACCGATCTCCCCCGACTCGATGGCCTCGATCATGGCTTCGATCTCCGCCATGCAGGCATCGAAGTCCTCGGGCAAAGCCTCGGGCTGTTTGGCAGCAGGTGCGATGGTCTTGCGTGGCAATTCAAAGCTCCCAGACTCGAGACAAAAGGCACCCCCTGAATCCTACGCCGACGCGCCCTCGGGCTTGCAGGGTCGGGTGTTGTCAACTGCTGGCAAATGGCGTCACTGCCACCGCGAAAATCAACCGGCCGCCGGGGGACAGCCAGGAAGCGTGTCCTCCGGACGCTTCCCACAATCCACTCCGACGGCCGGGTTGATAGATGCCAGACTTCAGGTAACGCCCATGTGGTCAAGCCATCACGTGAAAGGGCGCAACTTCTTTCTGAGCAGTTCTTTGCTGCAAAAGGCGCCCGTGTGAATCACGGGGCCGGCCGCATCGTGCGGCGTTGCTCGGAGCATACTTGCCGCCCTCCCATGACGCAAGCGCTTCAGGCAGCTCTTGCGCGGCATTTTGGCTCGCTGTGCCGACAACCACAAGGAACTCCCAGCCCCGGTGGCAGCCGAAACCCACGCACCAACACGGGCGGCAGTGCAGCCAGTTGTCACCATTTGTCAACGCGGCTGACACGCTTTCCACACCCGTTTCCAGCGCGGGTACGCTTGGTGTCTCGGACGGCCGTCAGGATGACGGCACCGCAGCGAAGGAACGCCTCGATGTACCCCTCTTCCGTATACGCCGCCCCCTCAACGGTCGAATGCCAGACCCCCCTGGTGGAACTCACGCATTGGGCCCCCAAGGGCTGGCGCGTGTTCATGAAGCTCGAAAGCCTCAATCACACGGGGTCCAACAAAGACCGATCCTGTCGCGCCATGGTCAATCAGGCGGTGCGGGACGGCAGCCTTCGGCCGGGCATGAGCGTCGTGGAGGCTTCCAGCGGCAATGCCAGCGTTGCAATCGCTTCCGCTGCTGCGGAGCATGGTTGCTCGATGACCGCCCTCGTGCCCCCTGGCATGGCGCGGCACAAACTCGAGCGCCAGCGCAGCT
>CAZSBR010000238.1:0-3707 GCA_964605165.1 uncultured Phycisphaeraceae bacterium | reverse complement strand
AGTCGAATCGTGCGAAGGCCGCTGCCGATGCGAGTGCTCCGGCCGACGCGATGAAGGCACGCCGGTTCATGACCCGCGTCCAGTGCTGCCAGGTACCGCGACAGCCGGTGTGGGCCGGTCGCCCATCGTCCACGGCATGTCGTTCAGCCTTGCCTCAGAAGCCAGCGCGTCCTCCCACGTGATCGTCTTGCCGGTGTAGGCAGCCTCCCGCCCCATGATGGCCAGCAGCGTTGAGTGTGCCATCGCTTCACCCTCGTTCACTGGAGACCCGGAGCGGATTGCCTCAAAGAGCACGTCATGCTCACGCTGGTACATGTCATTACCCGCCGCCGAGCCCTTCCACGGCGTCTCGCCTTCTATCGAGTGCCCGCCGGTCCACGGTTGCATGGTGCAACGTCCCTTCGAGCCCAGCACATACATCGAGTTGTCCGAGGGGGTGTTGGGCCAGTGGCGACAGGTGTGGTACGCGCGAACGCCACCGGGATACTCATAGGTCACCGCAAAGTGATCAAATACGTTGCCCGTCTCGGGCCTGGCCGCACGAACCTGTCGTCCCCCCACCGCCCAGCATCGCTCAGGCGGCTGATCCCCCATGGCCCATGCGATCCAGTCGATGGCGTGCACCGCCTGCTCGACGATGTGATCGCCGGAGATAGGGTGGAAGTAGTGCCAGTTGCGCAACTGGAACTCGGTATCGCTCCACGCCGGCTGCCTCGGCTTCGGTGGTATCCACCCCGTGGTGTTGTACGTCGTCTGAATCGTGTGGACATCACCAATGCCACCCGAGCGAAGCTGCTCGAAGGTCTCTCGCACCTGGTCCTGATACCGCCAGCAGAAGCCGGTCATAAGGCTTAGTTTGCGTTGCCGCGCGATCCTGGCCGACTCGAGCACCGACCGCACCCCCGCAGCATCGACAGCGACCGGCTTCTCGCAGAATACATGAGCGCCGGCTTCGATCGAGGCCCGGAGGTGCTCGGGGCGGAATGCTGGCGGGGTGGTGAGCAGCACGACATCAACTCCCGAGTCAATCACGCGCTGGTACGCGTCAAACCCAACGAACTGCCGCTCTTCGGGGACTCTGAGCTTCGATGTGGCATGCGTTGTGCCGGCCTCATCGTCGTCGGCCTGCATCTCCGTGAGCGCGTTCGTCAGGCACTTGCCGATTGGCTCTGTGAAGGCATCGCCGACTGCCCAAAGCACGCTGTGCTCGTCGGCCCGCAGTGCCTGCACCGCAGCCCCGGTGCCACGCCCGCCGCAACCAACCAGGCCGATCTTCAGTTCCTGCGATCGGCGTGGAGACATACTCCAAGCTGAGGCTGGCAGCACCCCGGCCGCACCGGCCATGGTCAGGCCCTTGACGAAGTCCCGTCGCGTCCAGTCAGTCGTCATCGCTCGTCTCCTCAACAACGAAACGGAAGCCCACCCACGAGCAGTCCGCAAGCCACCATTGGCTCTTGGGTATCTGTGGATCTGATCGGTTCCATGAGCGTGCCTGAATCTGTCGTGCACTTGGCGCACACGCTTCCAGCGCATCGCGGTAGCTGCCTCCCATTGCTGTCGGTCGGCCTTCGGTCGTGACCCACTCGGCGACGTTGCCTAGTGCGTCGTAGAGCCCAAAGGCATTCGCTGCGAGGCTCGCGACCGGCTGCGTGGTGTTCTCGCTGGTTTCGGCCGACCAGACCAGAGAGCCCATGTTCACGCCGGGCTCGACCGCTGCGAACACCTCAAATTCTTCTGCCGACGGCAGCCGCGCTTGAACTCCCGTCTTGTTCGAGAACCACTCGCAGAACGCTTCGGCCGCATGCCGCGTCATACCCATGGCCGGGAAACCCGCGTGCCCCATACCCCGGTCCGGCGGGACGTAGGGCTTGCTGGGTCTGCTGGTCGCATCCACATCATCCTCGCCATCGGGCACATCCAGGCCATACAGAAAGACGTCGTACAGGTCCCACGTCACCTCCGTCCGAGCGACCCAGAGTCCGGGCAGAGAACCCTCTGGCATGCGAGCCAGTTCTACCTCGACCACGGTTCCCGGGATGCGCACGACCTTGATTTCCGGCGCTACGGGCGCCTGCGTCTGCGCAATCGCTGCTACGTTGGTGACGATGGCCACCAAGCACATCAGTCTTGCGGGCGTTGTCATGGCGGCCACGCTCATCCTCGCGATTCAGGGGTGCGCCTCGCCCGCAGGCACGGATGCGAGTCTATCTGGAGGGCCCGCTGCGATCGCCCAGCGTACCGCCCACCGCTTCGAGTATGCAAGGCTCGCCATGGGAAGCCGGGTATCGATTGTTCTCTACGCCGAGCAGGAACCCGTTGAGCCCGTGCGACGGGCGTTCGCCGTGATCGACCGCTACGAGAACGCCCTGAGCGACTATGACCCACGCAGCGAAGCGATGCGACTTGTTCGGGCCGAGGTGCTTGCGTGGCAGCCAGTGAGCGATGAACTGCTTGAAGCTCTGCAGGCCTCTCAAGCAGCCTGGTACGCATCCGGTGGCACGTTCGACACCACGATCGGCCCAGTGACAGCGTTGTGGCGTGAGGCCAACAGGACGGGCCACCAGCCGACCGAGGACCAGATCACACAAGCAGCTCGAGCTGTCGGCATGGAGTTCGTGGAAATCGACCCTCACGCACGCCGGGCGCGGGTGCTTCGCTCAGCCATGCAGCTGGACTTCGGTGGCATCGGCAAAGGCCTCGCTGCTGATGCTGCACTTCGTTCACTCCGCACCGACGGCATCTCGTCATCGCTCGTCGACATTGGCGGCGACATCGCTCTGGGCGACCCACCGCCCGGAATGGATGGCTGGAGGATTCGCGTCAGCACCGGCTCTGGCGGTCAGAGCCTGCCGCTCACGCTCCACAACCGCGGCGTTGCAACCAGCGGAGATGTTTACCGCTTCCATATCATCGACGAGCGGCGTCGTTCTCATGTGCTCGACCCTGCTACCGGCTCACCCGCGCAGGCAGGTTCTGTGGTCTCAGTCGTCGCGGCGTCGGCATGGCGTGCAGATGCACTCGCGACGATTGCCAAGGCCGGCGGAGAGCGAAATGCCAGGGATGCGGCGGCCAAGCTCGGAGGTGCTCGCATCGACGTACTACGAGCCGAGAGCCAGGAGTAATCGGCCGACGTCCTGCACAGAAGCCGGAAACAGCTGCACGTTTCAACCGCGAACAACTCGCGTGAACTGACTTGCATCGTCCGCCTTGGGCCTCACGTGCCCGGGGACCCCGAGAGTCATGGCGTCCTTGCCACGCGTAGCAGACCTTCGTTCAGTGCTTGAACTTGGCAACCATCAGTCGCAGGTTCTCGGCTTCACGACTCATGCTTTCTGCAGCCTCACTCGTCTGTGCAGCGCCGCTCTCGCTATCACGGACGACATGGTTGATCCCCGTCATGACGCGGCTGATGTCATCACTTGCCTTCGATTGCTGAGATGCAGCCTCTGCGATACTCGCGATGGCCTCGGCAACAGAACCGGACGCACTGAGAATCTGCTCCAGCGCCTGGCCCGCCTGAGCTGCGAGCTCGACGCTGCTTTCGGTACGATCAGCGCCGCTGTTGATGCGCTGAACGGCCTCGTCCGTTTCGGTTTGAATGCGCCGGATGGAGCCCGAAACTTCCTCGGTCGCCTGCTGCGTTCTCTCAGCGAGCCTGCGGACCTCGTCGGCGACCACCGCAAATCCTCTGCCGTGCTCGCCCGCTC
>CAZSBR010000237.1:0-3713 GCA_964605165.1 uncultured Phycisphaeraceae bacterium | reverse complement strand
ATTCCTCGATCCGCATGCCAACCCCTTACGCCGCCATTGGAAGCTCGAGCACGAAACGGCTGCCCTGATCCGGCACGGAGTGAGCCGTCACATCGCCTCCGTGGAGTCGCGCGACATCGCGAGCAAGCGACAGCCCAAGCCCTGTGCCCGGAACATGCAGCGTGCGATCGTCCTTGCAGCGATAGAACCGCTCGAAGATCCGCTCGACCTGCTCGGGCGCGATCCCGACGCCGCTGTCCACGACCTCAAAGACAAATCGCTCTCCGTCGCTGTCGGCTCGCACCGTCACCGTGCCGCCCGGAGGCGTGTACTTGATGGCATTGGATACGAGATTGTGCATCGCAAGCGTGATCTTGTCGCGGTCGCCGTGCAACACCGGCATCTTGGGACCGACCTCGAACTGCAGCGAGAGGCCCGCTTCACGTGCCTGCGCGTTGTAGTCGTTGCGGAGCACCGAGATGACGTCTTCCATCCGTACGTCATCCTGCACGATCGAAAGCTCACCCGCCTCGATCTCGCTCATCGAGAGCATGTCCGAGACGATTCTCTCCAGTCGCCGCGTCTCTTGACTCACCGTGCTCAAGGCCTCGCCGCGCTCGGTCTCGGTCATCTCGCCGAGGCCTTCGATCAACTCTTCGGTGTACAGCCGGATGTTCGTCAGCGGCGTGCGAAGCTCGTGCGCCGCCTGTGCGACAAGCTCGGTGCGGGCCTTGTCGGCCTCATGCTGCTGCGTCACATCCTCGATCACCATCAGCACGACCGTGGACTCGGTTCGACGCACAGGCCTGAAGGTGCATCGAAGCACGCTTGATGAACCGTCCTCGCTTGACTGCTCCACGTCCACCGTGCACTTGCGCCGGATCAATCCGCTCGCGACCGACTTGGCCGCCTTCAGCAGTCGCTCGTCCGTCAGAGTGCTGCCGATGGCTGACCCGACAAGGTCATCGCGCTGGTGCCTCAGGAGCGAGGCCGCGGCACTGTTGCAGTGCTGCACCGTGAGGTGCTCATCCAGCAGCAGAAGACCCATCCACAGGGCATCGACCGCCGAGGCAAGCGAGGCATCGCCGGGCCGGTCCTGTCGAGTCAGCATCGCATCCTCGGCCTGCTCGACCCTGCTTCCATGCTGGAGGCCACCGATCCACGCCATCAACCTGTTCCAGCCAGAGGCCTGTGAACTGGGACCGGCCGCCGCGATCCGCAGCGCCTCCGCGTCCCGCTCGCCTGCTTCGAAGCTTGTCAGAGCACCCACCACCAGCGGCACCCAGCCGAGTGTCACCAACCCGCCCAGAGCGCTTCCGACGCCGGTCAGCACCACGGCCCAGATCATCCACCCGCGGTGCCACGTCTGGCCATCCAAAGCGATCCACGGCACGCCCACAGCCGCTGCAAGGCCCAGCAGACCTCCGGCGGCAGCAAGAACCACGCCGAACCAGGTCAGCCGCCAACCCCAAGCTCCGGACATCGCTTGTTCAAGTGCTCCGCGCATGGACAGCCTGCTCCCGTTCAAAACTTCCGAGTGCCACGGGGCTATCGGCCGGTCAGCGCCGCCTCTCGCGTCCAAACCGTCACATCAGTCCCAGTTGGCCTGCGCCCAACCCGCTCGCGTCCGATATCGTCGGCCATGAGGCAAAGCCCATGGTCCACAGAGCTCGAGTTTGCCATCCACACCGCCCGCTTAGCCGGCGATCAGACGCTCAGGGCCTTCCACGAGCAAGCCTTCGACCGCGAAACCAAACGCGACGGCTCCATCGTGACGAGCGTGGATCGAGCCACCGAGCAACACATCCGTCACCTCTGCGAACGTGCCTTCCCGCACGACGGCATGCTCGGAGAAGAGTTCGGCGAAGCTGACAGCAACTCGGGACGACGCTGGATCGCTGACCCGATCGATGGCACGATCTCATTCGCTGCGGGCGTGCCTCTCTACGGCACGTTGCTGGCCCTTGAAGCCGATGGGCACAGCCGCGTCGGCGTGATCCACATGCCAGCCCTTCAGGAGACCGTGTATGCAGCCGAGGGCCTCGGCACCTGGAGGCTCGCCCCGCATCTGCGTGCGCCGCAGCAGGTTCGATTCCGCGCGTGCCCCGCTCTCGACCAGGCCATCGTCTGCGCGACAGACCCAGCAGCGCTCACCTCGCTTGCGGGGCGTGCAGCCATCTGCCGTGGCTGGAGCGACTGCTATGCCCATGTGCTCGCCGCGACCGGAAGAGTCGACGCGGTCATCGAGCCCGTCGTCGCCTCATGGGACATCGCGCCGATGACCATCATCCACCGTGAGGCCGGCGGCCGATGCACCGATTACTCGAACGTCGAGACCGCGCACGGCGGCCGCTGCATCGTCACGCAGGGGTCCATCCACGCCGACCTGCTCGCAGCTGTCCACATCGACTGACGTGCGCCACACCCCTCGGAGCTTACCGCCACCGGTCCGCATCGGGCACGTAGTGCTCGCGTTCATCGATGCCCACCGAACCGATCGGGTGCCCGCTGTCCACAAGCCAGCGCGTCTCGGCCTTGATGCCCTTGGCTGAGCCATCGGCGAGCGAAACTGCCGCCGTGTGCTCCGCATGCCGGAAGCTCGTCGTGGGTGACGCGTTGAGCGACCATCCACCTCGCCCGTCATACAGCCTCGGCGGATCGAGCAATGCCGTGCTGCGAAGCCTCTGGCCAAGCAGCAGCATCGTGTCCGCGAAGACCAGCACATCGCTCGGCCGCTCGATCGTGCTCAGTCGCTGCCAGCGCTGAGTGCGGATCGGGCCGGACGACCCGCCGTAGCCGGGCGTATGCCTCGGCGAGAGGTAATAGCCGTTGTACCCATACGTCGTTGTGGGCTCCGCCAGCCGCGTCTGGGGCGAGTAACTCCCCCACGCCTGCTCGGGGCACTCGTACACAGATCCATCACCGAGCGTTGCCGAGAGATAAGGCGAAAGCAGGCCGCGTGCGTGATCAATCCTGCCGGTGCTCCTGCCATCGGTGCCAAACCAGTAGCGAGCATCGCCCACGCCGATGTCGGAGACTTCAAAGTACGCCAGCGGCATGGCGCGGTCCTCAAAGTCGCCCGCATACATCGCCCAGCCCACCCCGAGTTGACGAACCTGCGACATGCACACCGCCTGCCTCGCCAGCCCCCGTGCTGAACCCAGCGCCGGCAGCATCAAGCTCAACAGCAGCGCGATCACCGCGATCACGACGAGCAACTCGATCAGTGTGAATCCACATCGAACCTGCCGTGATGACAACCTCATCGACGCCCCCCCATCACACCGCCCGACATGTCCCACGTCTCATGCCGGCGAAGCAGCGCCTCCAACTGCGCGCGATCGAGACCATCCACGACGCTGTCGAGATTGACATCGCGTCGTCCAAGCTGTCTTGACCAGGCTCGAAGATCCTGCGTGTCTGCTGTCAAGTCACTATCCACATCGGGCCAACTCGGCGTGCCAAAGCTCGCAACGCCGTCGGGCGTCACCGCGTACCACGCCGTAAACCCCAGAGCCGGTGAACCGCCCGCCAGGTCCGTCTGCTCAACAACAAAGCCCGCCGTGCCCGGTGCGACACCGAGATCCACCGCCAACAACCCACCATCCACCGATCCGCTGCCCAGCACACCCACGAGCGCGACGTCCCGCCCCCGTTCGTTTCGCACCTGCACCTGATAAGACCAGCCGCCCACGCTCAGGAACTCGCCCGCCTCCAGCACGCCATCGCCATCG
>CAZSBR010000236.1:0-3765 GCA_964605165.1 uncultured Phycisphaeraceae bacterium | reverse complement strand
GGATGTCGTCGACACCGAAGACAAAGCCAAACCGCTCAGCGATGACGCACTCGCAAGCGCGCTCAAAGGCCGCGGCATCGAGATCGCGCGCCGAACCGTCGCCAAGTACCGCGCTCAGCTCGGCATCCCCAGCGCACGCCTGCGCAAGCAGTTCTAAGAAACGACTTCAGCGCACAGAAAAGGGCGAGCCATCGGCCCGCCCTCTGATGGTTCAATCAGTCAATCGCTGCCTCAGTCGATCGCGTAGATCTTGTTGGAACGGAAGGGCAAGCCCGTGTTGATATTGGTGTCCGTGGTCGGCGGCACATCGAAGAATGCTTCCTCGACGCTGCCATTGATGAACTCGGCATGCCCATCGCTGAAGACCCAGTGACCTCCTTGCGTGCCGTGGTTGTCAACCTCGCCATAGAAGCCCGGTGCCTGTGCCCCAGCCTCCATGAAGGCGTTGCCGCCATTGGCACCGCGATAGAAGGTGTTCGTGCCGTAGTCGTTGCCGTTGGATTCATCGCCCATGATCGGGATGGGCGCGAGGATGCCCACCTCGGAGGCCTTGAGGCCGACGTAGTACATGTAGCTGATGTTGTACGCGACGACGAGTTCCGGCTGAGACGGCGCCTCTGGCAAAACTTCGAGCGAACGTGAGGAGTAGGAAGCATTGGGATTCAAGGCCGAAGCCTGCCCGCCCCAGCGATCAGCGCGATCTGCGGGACTCGTCAGGAATTCGAACGACTCAACGTAGTTGGCCAGCAGGGCCTCATCGTTGCCGTCTGCATATTCACCACAGACGAAGCCGCCGAACTGCCGCACAGTTGAGCGGTCCGGGCCCCACTGCTCAAGGCTGTAGAGGCCGGCCAGACCGCCATAGACCTCTTGGCCCCGCAGGAAGCCGCCCGAGCCGTTGGTGCGGTTGGTGCGCTCGCGGTAGTCCTCAGCGATCTGAGCATTCTGGTGCGGCATGATCGGGAACCAGTCCCGCCAGTCATTCGCGTAATACGTGTTAATCAGACCTGCTTGACGGAGGTTGCTCAGGCTCACTGCAGCGCGCGCAGCTTCGCGGGCCTTGCCCAGGGCCGGCAGCAGGATGCCGATGAGCAGCGCGATGATCGCGATGACCACCAGCAACTCGATGAGCGTGAACCCGCGGCGATCGCGGCTACGGGCGGGCTTGAGCAAACAAGTTGGGAGCGAGTCCATCGTCGTCAGATCCTTCCATCGCACCAAAGCCGCTCAGGCAGAACCCCCCCCGAGGCGGTCGGTGTATCCAGTTCCAGCAGATGTGAACGTCCGTTACGGCTCAAGCTAGAAGGTTGGTTGCGGGCGGTCAATACAAATACACAGAGACGCGAGAGAGGCGAATAGCAAAATCGATTCAGGAAAGTCTTTCGCAATGGCTTTCAGCCGCTTGTTACGTCGCCCTTCGCCGGCTCGAATCGTCCCACTCTTCTTCTGCCGCGCGCACGCCCGAGAACATCAGAGCGCCTCGGCAACGTCTTTCCTCGCAGGCGATTCGGACTGAGGGCAAACGATCCAGCGCCCGTTTCATCGCAAGAAAGGCTGGAGTCTTGAGCGCTCCCGATGTATCCTGCAACAACTGCGCGGTGCGCGATGGTGTTCGTCCATCGACCGACGCACGAGAGATACTTATCTTCCCGGAGGATTGAAGAATGAAGGCTTTCCGCTTTCTTGCTGCGTCAGCGCTCGTGACTGCTGTTGGTTCGACCACCGCGGTCGGCCAGATCGCTGTCGATGGTGTTAAGGATGCAGCCTACGGCAGCGCGCTGTGGGTGCAGACCAACCCCACGCTCCGCGACACCGGCCCGGGCGACACCGGCTGTGATCCTTCGGATCTCGGCGGCGATCCCGGCACCGTCATCACGGGCTCGGAGTGGTCCATCCCGCTGTCGAGCCTCGGCAACCCCACCGGCAACATCAGCCTGCTCGTGATCCTCACCAGCAGTGGTTACGACTTCCTCTCCAACCAGACCCTGCCTTCGCTGCCGCAGACCTCCGGCAACCTCGGCCAGACCAACAACGTCAACTTCCAGCAGATCGCCGGCAACCAGAGCGTCGACTTCGACGTCTCCAACACCGTCGGCACCGCGCCCACCATCGATGGCACGCTCGATGCCGGCCTCTACACCCAGCTCGCCGTGCAGAACGTCCGCACGGGCTTCGGCGACAACTCCGACGCCACGCAGGGTCTGGCCAACGGCTCCGAGCTCAACGCCCTCTACGCCGCGGTCAACGGCGACCGCCTCTACCTCTTCATCGCGGGCAACGTTGAGTCCAACTTCAACAAGACCTCGATCTTCGTCGACTCCATCGCTGGCGGTCAGCAGTTCCTTCTGGGCGACAACCCCGACATCGACTTCAACGGCCTCAACAACATGGGCGAGCGCGCCGAGTTCCTCAGCCGCACCGATGGTCAGTTCGGCGGCCCCGGCAGCGGCCTGACCTTCGAGGCCGGCTTCGAGGCCGATTACTGGATCGCCGTCGGTCACGGCACGGGCGTGGGTGATGGCACCTCGTTCGTCAACTACGGCGACATCAACGCTGCCGACCCCGCCATGCGCAGCGGCGGCTTCCAGGGCGAGTTCCGCTCCTTCGAGAACATCGGCCCCGGCGGCGATGTCTTCAGTGGCGGCAACCCGGCCGACCTCCGCTACACCTTCGACTTCTCCAACACCGCGGGTGTGCAGGGCGGCGCATGCACCCCCGGCCCCGACAGCTTCCCGCCGGAGATCTTCTCCAACGGCTCCGAGCTCAACGCCTTCTACGCCAACATCGACGCCAACAACCTCTGCATGCTCTTCACCGGCAACTTCCTCACCAACATCGGTGCGGGCCTCGGTGATCCCCAGGGCGGCCGCAAGTTCCACGTCTTCATCGATGCCATCGATGGCGAGGGCCAGAACCCGCTCATCGACCTCAACAGCGACATCAACGCCGGCACGCTCCAGGGCATGAGCGCCGCCTCCGTCTTCGATACCGACGGCATCACCTTCGATGCCGACTTCGTGCCCGACTACTGGCTCGGCATGCAGACCCTCGGCACGCCCATCGGCATGTCCATCGATGGTCAGCAGCTCATCGCCGACTCGGGCGTCTTCGAGCCCTTCAACCCGAGCGTCCAGATCTACCCCGGCATCTTCGATAAGGCCTTCGTCCTCGCCGACGGCATCCCTGTCAGCTTCGATGGTCCTTACATCGGCTTCCAGGGCAGCGCCTTCCTCAGCAACTGGGCCTCCCGCCAGTCCTTCGATGACAACCAGGCCGGCGGCACCCAGCCCCTCGAGAACCTCGCCACCGGTCTCATCCGCGGGATCGTCAACAACTCCAACACCGCCGGTGTCACCAGCACCAGCGTCGTTGGCGCAGGCGCTGTCACCACCGGCTACGAGCTCTGCATCGATCTCGATGAACTCGGCTGGAACGGCACCGACGAGATCAAGGTCGCGGCCTTCCACGCCAGCGAGGGCGGCAGCGCCGGCACCGAGATCGACAACCAGGTCCTCGGCGGCCTGCCCAGCCTCTACGACACGCAGTCCGTCGCCGATGTCAACGGCAACACCCGCGGCGCTGACGGCGTCGATGGCCCGGGCGTTCGCTTTGACCAGATCGCGGGCGATCAGTTCGTCGTCGTGCCGCTGACCTCGCCCGCCTGCCCCTTCGATGTCGCCGATGACTTCGGCTTCCCGGGCGGCGATGGTCAGGTCAGCTTCGGCGACTTCCTCGCGGCTCTGGGTCTGCTGGGCCCCTGCCCCG
>CAZSBR010000235.1:0-3788 GCA_964605165.1 uncultured Phycisphaeraceae bacterium | reverse complement strand
CCGACCTCGGGAAGCTTGCGACCAAACAGCAGCAGCCCGAGAACCAGAATGACACCAATCTCCAGCGGGCCGATGTTCGGCAGGAACGCCAGCGTCGGGGCCATGTTGATCGTGGCGAGGAATCCAGTTGCCAAAGCTGCTGCTCCCGGACCAGCGGGCACATCGACCACCGGTCCAAATCAAGACCAAACACAAGTGTACGCCCCCGGGCCCCCGCGCTCAATCAAAGCCGCCGGCAGCCTTTGCCACGTTCGCCAGCAGCATCGCCACCGTCATCGGCCCAACCCCCCCAGGAACCGTGCTCAACGACCCCGCCACCTCCACCACCTCGTCAAACGCCACATCGCCCACCGTCTTGCGGCCACCAGCGCCGTCATCCACCCGATTCACCCCGACATCCACCACCACCGCACCGGGCTTCACATGCCCCGCACGGATCAGCCCCGGCACGCCGGCCGCCGCCACCAAGACGTCCGCACCCCGGCACAAAGCCTCGGCCTCCTGCGTCCACTTGTTGCAGCTCACGACCGTCGCCTCATGCCGCATGAGCAAAACCGCAATCGGCTTGCCCACAACATCACCGGCACCCATCACGACGCACCGCTTGCCCCGCAGCTCAATCCCCGTCGACAAAATCATGTCCACCGTCGCCAAGGCCGTACAAGGCGCCAGGCTCGACCGCCCGTAGACGATGTTCCCGATGTTCGCCGGGTTGACGCCCTCCACGTCCTTCTCCGCTGCAATCAGCCGCTGCACCCGGTAAGGCTCGATGCCCTCGGGCAGCGGCAGGTGCAGCATCATCGCGTGCACCCGGTCGTCCTCGTTCAACAGCAACACCCGGCCCGCGATGTCCTCGAACGACGCACCCTCCCGCAACATGTGCAGGTGATACTCGATCCCAAGCGATGCGCACGTCTGCTGCTGCCGCTCGGCGTACACCTTGGCCGCCGAATCCCCCTGCTCCACGAGCACAGCATCAAGACGGACCCTCCGCCCCGATGCACGCACGTTGGACACCGCCTGCGCTACCTCACGCCGCTTGGCCTCGGCCAGCGCTCGACCATCGATGATCGTTGCCGTCATGGGTCATCCTACTCCCCCAGCCCCACCCCCCGACCCGAGCGCCTGAAACCACGCAGCGACGTACCCTCTTGCCGTGTCCGCCAGCGTCGACCCCAGCATCCAGGCTCGTGCCAGAGATCTCCGCGAACGCCTCGACCGCGCCAATCGCGCCTACTACGTCGAGGACGACCCCGTCATGTCCGACCGTGAGTTCGATGACCTCATGGCCGAACTCATTGAGCTCGAACGCAGCCACCCCGGTCTCGCAGACCCATTAAGCCCCTCGGTCCGCGTCGGAGGCGAACCCGTCGAGGGCTTCTCGACCCGTGCGCACACCGTGCCGATGCTCTCCATCGACAACACCTACTCCGAGGCCGACGTGCGCGAGTGGCACGCACGCATCACAAAGGCACTGGGCACACCTCAGGTGGCACTCGTCACCGACCCCAAAATTGACGGCGTCGCCCTCTCACTGACGTACGAAAACGGTCAACTCGTGCGAGCCGTCACCCGCGGCGACGGCGCCGAAGGCGACGACATCACCAACAACGCAAGGGCCATCGCCTCCATCCCTCTCAAGCTCGCCAAGATCCACCACGACCTGATCGAGATCCGAGGCGAAGTCTTCATGCCCGCCGATGCCTTCGCCGCACTCAACGAGGAACGCGCCGCCGCGGGCGATGAGCTCTACATGAACCCCCGCAACACCGCTGCGGGCACCCTCAAGAGCCTCGATCCTGCCGTGGTCCGAAGCCGCGGCCTCCGCTTCATCGCCCACGGCAGGGGCGTCGTCAAACCCGACGACCTTGCCGCTTCATACTCGGAACTGGCAGAAGTGCTCAAAGGCCTCGGCGTTCCCGTGTCCTCCCGCGTGCGCACCCACACGTCGATCGACAGCGTCCTCGACGAGATCCACGCATTCGATACCCATCGCCATGACCTCCCCTATGCCACTGACGGCATGGTGGTGCGCGTCGACTCCTTCGATGAGCAGGCCCGCTTGGGCATCACGAGCAAAAGCCCCCGCTGGGCCGTCGCATACAAGTACGCCGCCGAGCGAGGCCAGACCAGACTCATCAACGTCGAGTTCCAGGTCGGCAAGACCGGCAAGATCACGCCCAGGGCCGTCATGGAGCCCGTCCTGCTCGCGGGCACCACCGTCCGCCACGCCACCCTCCACAACTTCGGGCAGATCTTCACCAAGGACATCCGCATCGGTGACACCATCGAGGTCGAGAAGGCCGGCGAGATCATCCCCTACGTCGTCCGGAGCGTTCCCGAACTGCGACCGCCCGACGCCAAGCCCATCACGCCGCCAGAGACCTGCCCTGTCTGCCATGCGGCGCTCGAGCCCGAGTTCTCCACATCAGACCCGGACCCCGCCTCGGAGACCGCTCGGCGGTGCATCAACCCCGAGTGCCCCGCCCAGCTCCGTGAACGCATCGTGTGGTTCGTGGGCCGAAAGCAGATGGACATCGATGGACTTGGCGAGCAGACCATCGACCAGATCCTCGCCGAGCCCTCCATACCCCTCGCCGGCTTCGCGGACATCTACCGCCTCTCCGCGCACCGGGAGGCACTGCTCAAGCTTGACCGAATGGGCGAGAAGAAACTCGAGAACATGCTCGCGGGCATCGAGGCATCCAAGTCCCGAGGTCTCGCTCGCGTGCTGGCAGGCATGGGTATCCGCCACGTGGGCGACTCGACGGCCAAGTCACTCTGCAAGATCTTCCAGGATCTCGATCATCTCCTCAGCGCAACTGAGGAAGAACTCCGGCCCAAGACCCTCCGAAAGGAACGAGCCGTTGAGCTCGGGTTCGCACCAGAGCCCGCCGACCGACCCGAAACGGGGCTCGGGTCCCTCACCGCAGCCGTCGTTCGGGAGTACCTGCACTCTCCGGAGGCCGCCCACACCTTCGCGGAGCTCAGGGCCGTCGGAGTCGACCTCACCAGCCGAGAGTTCCGCCTGAACACCGAACGAGCGGCTCAAGACGCTCGCTTTGATGGCAAGACCGTGGTCCTGACTGGAACCCTCACCTCCATGACCCGCGAAGAGGCCAAGGAAAAGCTGGAAGCCCTCGGCGCCAAGGTCTCCGGGTCGGTGTCCTCCAAGACCGATCTGGTCATCGCAGGTGAAAAGGCTGGCAGTAAGCTCAAGAAGGCCAATGATTTCGGCATCGAAGTCTGGACCGAAGCCGATCTGCTCGCCGCGCTCGGAGAGACAAGAGACACCTGATGCGCAACCTCGAATTCAAAGCTGAACTCCGAGAGCCCGATCTGGCACGCTCTGCTCTCAAACACGCCGGAGCCGTTCGCATCGGCGCAGCCAGACAGGTCGATACCTACTTCCGCGTCCCCAGTGGCCGGCTCAAACGCAGACTCACCGAGGGCTGCGCGCCCGAGTTCATCTACTACACCCGGCCCGATGATGGCGGGCCGACCGTCAGCGTCTACTCCAAGCTCACCGATGACCAGGCACAGGCCCGCTTTGGTGAGGCACAGCTTCCGGTGCGCTGCGTCGTTTCCAAGACCCGCGAACTCTGGAAGCTTGGCCACATCCGCATCCATCTCGACGATGTCGAACAACTCGGCAGCTTCATCGAGTGTGAACGTGAACTCGCCGACGACGAGATCAACATGGATCGAGCGCACGGAGACCTTCGGCGACTCCGCCAGGCCCTGGCCCCCACGCTGGGCGAGACCATCAGCCGTGGCTACGTCGACCT
>CAZSBR010000234.1:0-3803 GCA_964605165.1 uncultured Phycisphaeraceae bacterium | reverse complement strand
GAAGTCCGTGCTTACCGCGAGGATGTTGCCTGAGTTGTCGTAGAGCGAGAAGGTCGGGTCGCCGATGCCGCCGAAGGGCGGCGGGAAGAGCTGGCCGGAAATGATGGTCCGGCCGCTGGCCTGAGGCTGGAACGTAATCATCTCTGTTCCGCCGCCGGTCACAGCGCGGGCAGCCTGCTGGAACAGTCGGCGAACGGGATCAAGGTTGATCGACTGGCCGATGGGCGTGGCTTCCACGCTCACGCCTGTCTGTGCAAACGCGCTGGTCGGGCTGAACTCGTCGCTGCGCAGGCGGACGTAATAGGTCTCGCCCGGATCGCCATCGAAGGTCAGGAAGGCGTTGGTGAGCGCACCGGCCTGGCTGTTGCCCGCGATGAGGTTTCCCTCGCTGTCATAGACGTCGAGGCGCGTATCGAACGTGCCGCCGGTGTCGAAGGCGCTGAGGGTCACGAGGCTGTCGAAGGCGGTGTTGGTGCCGTTGACGAGGCGGAACACGCGGTCCTGAAGCTGGCGGGTGAAGTTGCCGGTGACGGTGGTGGGGGCGGGCGCCGCGGGGTTGACGGCGGGGAAGTTGCCGTCGGACTGGGCGTTGACGCGGACGGTCAGCGGGCCGGTGGCGGTGGGGCCGCTCATCTGGTCGCTGAGCACGCGGATGTAGTAGGTCGCGGTGCCGCCGTCGAAGTCGTCGCTGTCGGGCACGAAGCCGATGAACGCCTCGGTCGGGTCGGGGTTGGGCGTGAGGTTGCCCGAGTTGGTCGAGGTCTGCAGCAGCATGCCGTCGGCGCTGTAGAGCTCAAGACGGGTATCGACACGCTCGGCGAACTGCTGGGCGGTCTGGCCGGCACCCTTGTCCGCATCGGCGAGGATGCGGACGAAGTCGATCGACGTCACGTCGATGCGGTAGAGGTCGTCGTCGCCGATGGTATCGATGGGCTCTGCGAAGGTGCCCACCCCGGCGCCGTTGAGCGTGATCGGCTGGGCGTTGGCAAAGCCATCGGCCAGGCCCGGCACAGCGTCCAGTACAAGCCTCTGCTCGAGCGGGTCAAGACTCACGCTCTGGCCGGCAGCACCTCGCAGACGGCTGGCGGTGCGACGACGGAGCAAGGCTTCGATACGGGCCACTGTGCTCATGACAAACTCCCAAGCGATTCTTCGCTCACCTTCCCAGCTTCTAACCCAGCTTCCAGACCAGCTTCCCACATCCCGGCAGCACGCGTCACCACGGGCAAGCACCCACACACGCGTGCCTGCCACAGGGCATCAGCATCCCATCGCACATCCGCATCTCGCAACCTGCACGCATGGGTCATGATCGCTGCTGCCTCTTCACCGATCCTGGCTCACCGCACGCGGAGGGCCGGTTGTGGGTCGATCATTCCATGGCCAGCCTCGTAAGGCCAGCACACCCTTTGCGACTCACAACGCTCACGCCCGGCAAACCCATCGCTCCGACGGGCAAATGCACAAGAGCACTGTGTGGTCGCGGCACCGTGGGGCGGGGCGTGGATCGGTGCCAGTTCTTCCGCCTTGCTCACGTTCCACGGCCAGCGAGCAAAGCACCGAACGCAGTTTACACGAATCTTCTCGCCTGCGTCCAGACACGGGTCTGCACCCGCGACTCTTTTTCATCCGTGCCCGAGCCCGCCCGGTTGCATGCCAGCACCGGTTCTCAGTCAGCGCTCGTCGCTGCAAGCGCCCGCTCGACCACACCCGCAGCCAGAATCTCCGACGCATCGTGCAGCGGGAGCGGGGGCTCTTCACCCGTCAGCAGCAGCGGAATCTCAGAACTCGCCAGAATCACGCCCTCGCAGCCGCGATCCGCAAACCAACCAAGCAAAGACCGTGTAAACGCTGCGGAATCCAGGTCCACCCGCCCGTACACCAGCTCATCGAACACGATCGCATCCAGCCGCTGGCTCTCGGCCTCCGGCGGCGCGATCAGCTTGATGCCCTTGAGCCCCAGAAGCGTCTGGTACGTCGAGGCCCGGGTCACCCAGCTCGTGCCGATGATCCCCACCGTGCCCGCCCCGAGATCGGCCAGACGCTCTGCGACCAGCTCGGGCATGGAAATCCACGGGATCGGGCTCGCATCCGCGGCCGAGTGCACCCCGTGCTGAACCGCGTGATCAGGCGTGACGCAGAAATCCGCCCCCGCCTCAGCCAGCAAGGCTGCAGAACGGCTCAAGAGCCCGGCGATCGCCTCCCAGTCCCCGCGTTTGAGCGCATCGAGATAGAGCCCGATCGGCTTGTTGTGCAGCGTCAGACGCGGGTGGTTCGCAGAGCTTGCCTCCTGGCCCAGCCGCCGGGCAAGCGCCCGTGTCACCTGCCGGAAGAACAGCGCCGCGCCCTCAGGACTCACGCCCACGATGCCGATATGTGAAATCATCAGGGTGCCATCCGTTCACATCGCCCCAGACTCATCAACACGCGACCCCGCAACGCCGACAGAGCCCAAGCTGAGAACCAATTCTCATGTTCTTCGGCAGAACCAAGCCCTGCACCGTAGCCCGGGCGCAGCGAGCATCCTCGCCAGTCCTGCCCACGCCGTCAACGCCCGAGGAGCAAACCCCCCTCGGAACAATCACCCCGCCCCGCACGTTGAGCCACGCAATGACCACCATCTTCCCGTCTCAAGCACGCATCACTCCTTCACGCCGTGGCTCCGGAGCCGTCGGCTTCATCGCCAAGCTCGCCCTGCTGGCGGGGGCGGTGCTCCTCGGATCCATGTTCTTCCGCGCCATGCTCAACTCGGGACAATCCGAGAAGCCCGAGGTGTTCGTCGGCCATACGAGCCTCGCCGAAGCGCTGGGCGAAGCCCGCGGCGGGCCGGTGCTCGCGTTCGCCACCGCCGACTGGTGCGGCCCCTGCCAGGTCTTCAAGCGCGGAGCCCTCGCCGATGCCGAGTTTGCCCACTGGGTCGAGGCCAACAACGTCACCACCGCCTACCTCGACCTCACGGGCGACAACCCCGAGGGCCAGCAACTCGGCATCGCGTCCATCCCCACGCTGCTCTATTTCAAGGACAACGTCGAGGTCAGCCGCTCCTCGGGCGTGCTCTCAAGCACCGAACTCATCGACTGGCTCAACAGCGCCAAGGGCTCCTGAAGACGCCCGCTGCAACCGGGTGATTCACCCGGCGCTGACGCTGCCTCTGGCCTTGGGCACCTTGGCCACCGAGCCGGCGGTCTCGTCCTCGCCCACGAATCCGCGCAGCTTTCGGCTCCGCACCGGGTGCTGCAGCTTGCGGATGGCCTTGGCCTCCACCTGCCGGACGCGCTCCCGCGTGACCTTGAAGATGCGGCCAACCTCTTCGAGGGTGTAGGTGTATCCATCACCAATGCCGTAGCGGAGCTTGATGATCTCCCGCTCCCGGTACGTCAGCGTCTTGAGCACCGCCTCGATCCGCTGCTTGAGCATCGCCTGTGACGCGGATTCCCCAGGTGCCGCCTGATTGCGGTCCTCGATGAAGTCGCCGAATTGGCTGTCCTCGCTCTCGCCCACGGGCCTGTCCAGGCTCGCCGGGTGCTTGGAGATCTTCATGACCCGGCGGACTTCCTCCGGGCTCATGCCCGCGACTTCCGCAAGCTCCTCGAGCGTGGGCTCCACGCCCGTCTTCTGCTGGATGTCCTTCTCCATCCCCCGCAGCTTGGTCATCGTCTCGATCATGTGAACGGGAATGCGAATCGTGCGCGCATGGTCCGCGATCGCCCGCGTAATCGCCTGGCGGATCCACCACGTCGCATACGTCGAGAACTTGAAGCCCCGGCGATACTCGTACTTGTCCACCGCGCGCATCAGCCCCG
>CAZSBR010000233.1:0-3887 GCA_964605165.1 uncultured Phycisphaeraceae bacterium | reverse complement strand
CGCGAGCGCATGCAACGCGATGATCGCTGTGAGCAGAATGGCAATCGGACGATGCTTCACGGACTGAGTATACCTCGGCTCTTGTCGAGCGTTGCTTGAGATTCGACGACCTGATCGAGAAGGATCTGCATCTTGGCCTGGGAACCCCTGCTGAGGCAACACTGATAGAGCCCAAGCTATTCCAGAGTCAGCAGGTCCGAACCCCCTGGTTTCTGCGTGAAGCCCCCCAAACTGAGCACGGACGCTTTTCACAAGCACCGCCACAGTCCGAACGGCTGCTTATGCCACGCGGTGCAGGGATCATTAAACCGCTGTTTAGACGGTAGCAATCGAAAGCCTTATTAGGTAGTGGTTGTAGCAAGGTATCGGTTGGCTGACGGGAGTCTCACCAGGGGACCGAGTCCGCGGGATTGGCTTCATCAAGTCCGTCGCCCGGCTTGGGCGTTGACCCAGATTGGTGTGACTCCCCCGTGCGCTGCCACTCCCCGGTGAAGGCCGATTGGGCACTGCACACATGATTGTGCGGCAGCCCAAAGAGGAAGGAGAATGACCACAGACAAAATCGACATACACAACTACGCAGGAAAACTACAGCGCGAACTCAAGCGGCTCATTACTGACCAGTCGCTTCGCAAAGACCACCGCCAGGACATCTACGACTTCGTGATCGGGGTCCAATCCAAGCGATCGAGACTTCGGCGAACTCGTGTGAGTGACGGCCGCTGCCTCAAGTTGATCTGGCATCTGCGCCGTTTCGCCATGGAGGTCCCTGTTGGCTTCCGCGACATCGAGCTGGAGCACATGGACCGGTTCGTGGTTGGGCTCGAAAACGGGACAATCCAAACGATCGCGACAGCCGGCGGACCCCGCCCGTATGCCGGGGACACTGTTACGGATTTTCAGAAGATCATTCGCCAGTTCTACGGATGGCTCATCGGCGAGAGCACCCAGCGGTACGAAGAGCTGACAGGGTGGTTCGACACCTCGGACCGTGCCCCTGAACTCAATGCCTTTTCGCTTGACGATGCCAGACGCATGGCTCGCGCGATCGGCTCTCCGCAAGGGGCGGCCTTGGTCATGACCTTGTTCGATGGCGGTCTCCGACCAACGGAGCTGTTCAATGTCCGGCTGAAGGATGTCGAGGTGACTCGAGATCCGGCTGGCGAGCCGCTTGTCTGGATTCGAGTGAGACACTCCAAGACCAAGCCGAGGAAGGTGTCATTGGCGGTTGCTAGCGACGAAGCGATGTTCTGGCTTGAGCGCCATCCATCAGGGGTAGAGATCGGATCAGGAGGCAATCTCGTGTTTCCAGATCCGGACGCCTTGTTCATCCAGTGGAACTACCGATACGCATTGCGGAAGCTGCGCAACGTTGGCCGCCAAGAACTCGGCGAGCGTGTCTACCCGTATCGGTTTCGCCATGCCTCTGCGAGCTTCTACGCGACCCACCTGACGGAGTATCAGATGTGTGCGCGTTATGGATGGGTCATGGGCTCGACCGCCGTACGCCGCTATATCGACGCGAACGTCCTGCTGCAGGCGGATACCGCTCACCATGTCCGGAGTGCGATCGCGACCCCCACGGATCAACCCCAACGCTCAGATGGGTACACGGGACCGACGGGTGGGAGGCCGATCCGGCACAATCCACATCAATACGCCCAGCCATCCCAAGGGCATGTGGAACGAACCATCCGACCAACACCTGAGCCGCATGCCGCGGCTGTACGACACCGAGAACACTCCGTGGGACCAGAAGGTCATCTATGAGCACTTCTTCATCGGGGGCAGCGACTGGTATGCCGCGGAGTACGATCCCAGCGATCGACTTCTCTTCGGCTACGCCGTCCTGAACCAGGATTACCAGAACTCGGAGTGGGGCTACTTCTCGCTCGATGAGTTGAAGGACATACGGGTTCGTGGCATTGAGATCGACCGCGACCTCCACTGGGACGAACGTCCTGCAGGCTCTATCGATGACATCGTAAAGGGCATGCGGGGCGGCTGATCCACGGGATACCTGCTCACCAGCATCTCTCAGGCTCTTCTCTGGCTTTGTCTGGGTTGCGCCGTATAGCCATCAGCGGTATGGTCAGGCCATGAAAGTCAAACCCCTACATGCCATCCTCGGCCTAGTTCTCGTCGGTTCGGCGCTAGCTATTTGGGTCATGGCCCAAAGGCGAGCCGCCACCCACCACGCGGCGTGCTGGCCATTCGTCTAGCGCCGTCCCCAGTTGGTCTGCCAGCCCGATTGTCTCGGCATCGCTGGTAAGCCATCTGTCTCGACGTCGTGCAAACGTCGTCCCAGCGGTGTCAGCCGCCAATGCCGCCAAGGGTCACCCTGGGCAATCGAGCGTGCCGCGAAGTCCCGCAACACGCCATGCACATGGTTCGGACTGATGCGCTCGTACAGCGGGAGCACTCGACGCCGGATCTGCTTGGGTGTCATGGGTTCATCCATGACCCGCAGGACAAGCCGGCGGTATCGACCCGCACAAATCCACGCCCGCAGATCGAGCTCATCCTTGTTGAGGGTGTGGACACGACCGGGCTGTGTACCGGTCAGTCTCCACGCGAGCTGGTCTCCAAGAGCTGTCCTCGCGTACAAGCGTGACTGGTGAACCATCGGCGTTACGCACATAATCAGCCCCTGATCTCTCAGCCGGTGCATCGTCGTCTCGATCTGCTTGCGCTTGGCACCGGGTAACCGCTCTCGGACTTCTCGGGCGCATCGGGGCATGCTCAGAAGATTTAAGACTTGGAATCGGATCGGAAGATCACAGTCATTGGCTAGCCCGATTTGCGTCACCTCCGCCGGGATGTCTTGTGATTCGATCTGAGTAGTTCTCGGAGTTGCTCGTTGAGTCCGATCGATTCGCGCTCCAGCTTCAAGAGCCGCTCGACGGCCTCCATAAACAGTTTGCGGTTGCCCTCTTGATGAGCGGCTACCGCCACTTCCAGCGTGTCGCGGAAGTGCATCGTGTTCTCACGGGCTCTGAGCATGACCGCCTGGGCTGCCTCTAGAGTCGCTCTCGGCAGCGACCCGTCTCTGAGTCCTTGCTTGGCAAGTGACCGGAGCACCATTGCGTACAGCCCATCGATATCCCGACGGCGTACACGCAGGTCATCGATGATGCCGAGGGCGTAGTTGTCCAGCCCGTGTTGCTTGACGTGCTGATGCAGCCTCTCAAGAGCCTGAGCAATCTTTGCTTCACTACGGTTGATCTGATCGGTCGCGCGTCCGACACCCATGTCGTCGCTTTGTTCGTCACTGTTCTCAGTTGTGTGCTGTGGGGTTGAGATGCGCACTCCGGACCTGCCGCCAGCTTTCGTCAGGAACCACACGATGAGTGTCACGAGTCCGATCCCACCAAGTGCCGCAAGACCTCCGCCCAGGCCAACCGCAACCAGAAGCACATCAATGGCTGCTCCGAGTGTGGACCCGATCCCGGAAAGCACGATGAGTGAGAGCGCAACGCTCGGGACGCGCGAGAGCCCGATGCGCCTTAGTAGCCCGTACACGAGCGATGCCAGAACGATGAGCAGGAGAACCCAGGCAACAGGGCCAAGTCCGACAAGGGACCATCCCGCCTGACGAGCCGCAACAGTTGCCCCAACAGCGAGTGCTGCGCCGAGCGCTCCGCTGACAGCTGCCCCCGCTCGACCACCAAAGCGCTCAGCAAGGAGGGCACGGCTGAGGCCGATGAAGAAGATGAAGTAGACGATGCTATCGAAGGCCCAGGGATTCGCGGAGTACCACGCCCCCAGATCGACGGCATTCAGAAGGGCACCGATCTGTTGTTCCATAGGGGAGCGTTAGAGTACAGCCTGCTTATAAGCGTTTCGCTCGAACCCGATCGAGATGGGTGATACATGCCGCGAGTTCG
>CAZSBR010000232.1:0-3890 GCA_964605165.1 uncultured Phycisphaeraceae bacterium | reverse complement strand
ACCACGTCCACGCGTTCCGCCTCGGGTCATTGTGTTGTGGTTGGCCGATCAGTTGCTCGGGGCAATCGCGTCCTTCAACGACGATGCCCCCTTGCTTGCGACCTCGGCAGCGATGGCATCGGCGAAGGCTTCGGCGTTCATGGCACCGAGGTCTTTCTCGATGCCGAAGGCGCGGACGGAGACGTTGCCTTCCTCGGCGTCGCGGGGCCCGACGACGGCGAGGTAGGGGATCTTCCACTGTGAGCCGTGCTTGATCTTGGCCTGGACGCGCTCGTTGGAGTCGTCGACGCTGGAGCGCACGCCGCGCTCGACGAGCAGTTCGTTGACCTTGGCGGCGTAGTCGGCGGACTTCTCGCTGATGGGAAGCACGCGGACCTGCTCGGGGCTGAGCCAGAGCGGGAAGCTGCCGGCGAAGTGCTCGATGAGCACGCCGATGAAGCGTTCCATGGAGCCGAAGGGCGCGCGGTGGATCATGACGGGGCGGTGGGGCGCGTTGTCATCGCCGATGTATTCGAGGCCGAAGCGCTCGGGCAGGTTGTAGTCGATCTGCACGGTGCCAAGCTGCCACTCGCGGCCGATGACATCCTTGACGATGAAGTCGATCTTGGGGCCGTAGAACGCGGCCTCGCCCGGCTCTTCGGTGACCTTGGCGCCGAGTCCGGCAGCGGCCTTTCGGCAGGCGCTCTCGGCCTTGTCCCAGACCTCGGGCTTGCCGACGTACTTGCCCGAATCGGGGTCGCGCAGACCGACGCGGACGCGGAAGTCCGTGAGTCCCAGCGTGTCGAAGGCGAGCTTGACGAGCTTGAGGCAGCCGGCGACTTCGGTTTCGACCTGGTCGGGCCTGCAGAAGAGGTGGGCATCATCGACGGTGAAGGAGCGCACGCGGGTGAGGCCGCTGAGCTCGCCGGACTGTTCCCAGCGGTAGACGGTGCCGAACTCGCTGAGGCGGATGGGCAGTTCGCGGTAGCTTCTGCGCTGGCTTGCGTAGATCTTGATGTGGTGTGGGCAGTTCATGGGCTTGAGGAGGTAGCCCTCGAGCTGGCCTGTGTGGATGTGGTTGCCGAGTTCAGCGCACGAGCAGCCTTCATCGGCGAGCTTGGTGATGAACTGCCGATCCATGACGGGCACGAACTGGCTCTCGGCGTAGTAGGGGAAGTGGCCGCTGGTCTTGTAGAGGTCGAGCTTGCCGATGTGGGGGCAGTAGACGTCGGTGTAGCCCATCTTGCGGAGCTCGGCGCCGATCCACGTCTGGAGTTCGTGGCGGATGATGCTGCCGCGGGGCGTCCAGAGCACGAGGCCCTGCCCGACGTCTTCATCGATGTGGAAGAGGTCGAGTTGCTTGCCGAGCACGCGGTGATCGCGCTTCTTGGCTTCTTCGAGTCGGTTGAGGTGCGCCTTGAGTTGCTTGTTATCGAAGAACGCCGTGCCGTAGACGCGGGTGAGGCGGTCGGAGTTCTCATCGCCGTGCCAGTAGCTGGAGGCGAGGCTCATGATCTTGAAGGCACCGATCTTGCCGGTGCTTGGGATGTGCGGCCCTCGGCAGAGGTCTTCCCAGTTCTCGCCGGGCTTTCCGGTGGCGTACCAGGAGAGGTTGAGTGAGCCTGCTTCGTGCGCACGGTGGGCGTTGTCGATCTTGTACTTGCTGCCCTCTTTGTTGAGCTTGTCGATGCCCTCGCCGTACTCGAGTTCGTAGCGGGTGAAGGGTCGGTCTTCCTTGACGATCTTGGCCATCTCGGCCTCGATGGCCTCGAAGTCGCCCTCGCGCAGGGGGCGGTCTTAGGGGAAGGCGATGTCGTAATAGAAGCCGGTTTCGAGAGGCGGGCCGTAGACGAGTTGTGCGCCGGGCACGATGCGCTGGATGGCCTCGGCCATCACATGAGCCGTGGAGTGGCGGAGCATGAACAGGGCGTCGGGGTCGAGGTCCTGCTCGCCCGTGTCGGGGTCGCGGCGTTTCTCGGTGATGAGCGCGAGGGCGCAGTCGCTTTCGATGGGCGCCGAGAGATCGGTGAGGACGCCATCGATCCTGGCGCCGATGGCGGCCCTGGCGAGGCGCTCGCCGATGGTCATGGCGACATCGAAGGGTGTTGTGGGGCCGTCAAAGGACTTGGTTGAGCCGTCGGGAAGCGTGATCGTGGGCATGTCTCGGGATGGTACGCCAGAGGGGCGAGAGGCCGAGGCCCTTGGCGGGACATCTCATCACCCAGGCCGTCGAGCGATCACGTCAAGACTGGTGATGTAGGCGGACGGATCGCCCCCTTCGAGCAGCGTTGAGAGCTTGCGGTAGAGCGGGTCGCCGGCGTCCATCATGGCGCGGACGTAGTCGGGCTTGGGGGTGAGGGTGATGTCCTCAAAGCCGTGGCGATCGAGCAGGCGGTGCATCTCATCGACGGGGATGGCGCCGGCGACACAGCCGACCCAGTCTTCGACGGTCTCTCGGGCCGCCTCCGGGAGATCGGCAAGCAGCGCGATGTCGGAGATCGCGACTCGGCCGCCGGGCTTGAGGACGCGGAAGATCTCGCCCCAGGCCGCGGCCTTGTCCGTGGACAGGTTGAGCACGCAGTTGGAGATGACGACGTCCACCGTGCTGTCGGCGACGGGCAGATGCTCGATCTCGCCGAGCCTGAACTCGACGTTGTCGAGGCCGGTGGCCTTGCGGTATTGCTCGATGTTTGAGCGTGCCTTCAAGATCATCTCGGCGGTCATGTCGACGCCGATAGCGCGGCCCGAGGGGCCGACGCGGGGCCCGGCCAGGAAGATGTCGAACCCGCCGCCGGAGCCGAGGTCGAGGACGACTTCGCCCTCGCGCAGGCCGGCGATGGCGGTTGGGTTGCCGCAGCTCAGGCCCATGTTGGCCCCGCCGGGCAAGGCCTGGAGCTCATCGGGCGTGTAGCCGATCTGCTCGGCGAGTTGGTCGACGCCGATGGTTGTGGGGCCGCAGCAGCTTCCGCCGCTGCAGCAGCCGGCGGCATCGGCATCGCCTGCGAGTTGCTCGCGGACCGCGGCCGAGCCCTCGCCCACAAAGACGCCTGCTTGGGCGATCTGCGTGTAGCCGAGGCGGATCTGCTCGCGCACGTTGTTGTTGGTTGTGTCTTTCATCGCCGTCTCCGTTCCGAGTGGTGGGTGGTCTGAGATGTGGGTGAGGGGTTTTGTTCAGCAGCACGCGGGCGGGCAGACCGCCTCGCCGAGCTTGACGCGCCGAGCTACTTCACTGGGTTCCATGTCGCAGATCGCATCGAGCCTCGCGCGATCTTGCTGCAGTGCGTGCGATGAACCGGCAAGGCGGCGTGCCAACCGCATCGCGTCGGCTTGGGCTGAATCTTCGGGCGGCGTGCTGAGGCGGTAGTGCACCCACCGGCCTTCTTTGCGGCTCTCAATCAGCCCGGCGGTGCGGAGCAGGGTGAGGTGCTTGGAGACGGTCGCGTTGGAGAGGCCCAGCAGGCCCACGAGCTGGCAGACGCAGCGTTCCTCTTCGAGGCAGGCGGCGAGCAGGCGCAGTCGGTTGGGATCGCCCAATGCAGCAGCAGCAGCGACGGCCGATTGGAGGGCATCACATGAAATGGGCTGGTAACGATTCGTCATTTAGCGAAATATAGAAATGGAGTGTACTCCGATCCAGTGGCGGGTTGCAGAAAAAGTGCTGGCTGGCATCCATCAATATTGCGGATATATCGAAACCTGATATATACTGACGCGGTATAGACCGATGGAGCACCCATGGCACAGGCACCCGAGCAAACCACATCGACCCCGGCGCTCACGCCCGAGCACACCGAGCTGATCGTCCTTTCGATTCTCAAGGAGGGGCCGAGCTACGGCTATGCGATCTCCAAGCAGGTGGCGGCCCGGTCGGGCGAGGCCTTCAAGCTCGGGCCGAGCCAGTTGTATCCGCT
>CAZSBR010000231.1:0-3933 GCA_964605165.1 uncultured Phycisphaeraceae bacterium | reverse complement strand
CCCGCACTCTGACACAGCTTAGCGAAAGCAATGCTTTTCGATTCGATAATAACGGTTGTGCTGAGCGCTCAAACGATATTGTTCTCGGCAAGTCTTTCCTTGTCAGAAGCCAACACCTGCTAGTTGCCAGACACACACCAAGCGCCCACGCTCCACCCGGCCGCAGCCAGCGCCACGCCGCCGATGACCGACAGGCCGGCATACAACGCCGCCAGGCGAGGCTCGCCCGCCCTGAGCAGCTCGAGCGTGTCCAGCCCGAAGGCGCTGAAGGTCGTGAAGGATCCCAGAAACCCCGTCACGATCAGCAGGCGAAGCCGATCCTCTGCGGGGCGATCGATCAGCAACGCCGCGACCACACCCACCACCAGGCAGCCCGCGAGGTTCACGATCAGCACCGCCCAGGGCATGCGCACCCGCTCGCCATCGGCTGCCGAGGCGGCCCAGGTGCCGAGCCGGTCGCCCATCAGCGGCCCGGTCAGCGCGTACCGGCTCAGCGCTCCGAGGACAGCGCCCCCCGCGATGCAGGCCGCGCTTGCTGCGTGATGAAGAGCTTGCATGCTGCCCAGCCTAAGGCCGCTGCACGCTCCGCGAGGCGCTATCGCTCACGCCTGCAGCGGAACGCCCGTGCAACGTAGAGTCTGCAGCCGGACATCGTTTGCGGGATGATGGTCACGGCTTCCATCCAGTGCCTGTGTCTCGAGCGGAGAAAGACCAGCGTGACCGCCCCGAGCCGAGCAAGCCAGTCCGAGAACGTTCGCAGCCCGCGCGCGAATGAACTCACCAGCGAGGCGTTCGCCGAGTTGTACGAGCAGGCATACCGCACGCTCGTTGTCGTCGCGATTGCCCAGGCCGGGCGCACCTCTGCGGAGGACATCGTCCAGCAGGCCGCGATCATGGCGTGGCAGCGCCGCGGGCTCTTTGCGCCGGGCACCGATTTCACAGCATGGCTCGCAGCGTTCGTCCGGGGCGTGGCCCGCAACCACCGCCGAGGCGAGCGCCGGCTCATCAAGCGCCACCGAGCCCGCAGCAGCGATCCATCGCTGTCACCGACACACGCGGGCGCCATCAGCACGCCCGCGCCGGACCCCGATCCAGAGTTGCACGCTGCGCTGGACACGCTCAGCGAGGCGCAGCGGACGTGCTTCCTGCTGCGGTCCATCGATGGCAGGAGCTACGAGCAGATCGGGACCATTCTGGATCTTCCCGCAGCGACGGCTCGCACGCACGTCTTCCGGGCGCGTCAACGGCTGGCAGCGCAGCTTGGTGATGGGCAGGCCGTCGCACAGGCAGGAGGGCGTGCCCATGGCTGAGCCAACAGACACGCACTTCGATCGCGCAAGCCGCTACCTCGATGGCGACATGAGCGAGGCTGAGCGCGCCGACTTCGAGCGAGACCTCGCGGTCGATGGGCTGCTCAAGCGGGCGGTCGAGCGCCTCCACGCTGTCCATGAGCGCGCGCAGTCCGCGTTCGACCTGCCCGACGCCCCGCCGACGACGCTGAAGTTCGAGTCGGCATCGCCCGGCCGCTCGGCTGGACCGTCGAGGCGGTCGTGGCTGCCGCTGGCGCTGGCTGCTGCGCTCGTCGTCGGCATCGGGCTGGCTGGGCAGATGGCGGTGAACCAGTTCACAGCCCAGGTCAACCGCGTGGACGGCGCGGATCTTTATCGCGTCTCGATGCTCCGCTTCACGCCCGAGGTCATCTGCGACACACCCGAGAAATTCAGCGACTACACCCGCGATGTCTTCGGCGTGGCGATCACGCACGCACCCCCGGGTGAGGTGGGGCTCGTCGGGTGGACCGCCCCCTTGAGCGGCTACGACCCAAGGCCCGGCGCCGAGCCCGTCAAGGGCGGCCCGCGGGTGCTGCTCACAGAAGCGCCCGACGGCACTCGGCTCATCGTGCTCTTTCAGGATGACGGCGTCTCACCCTCGCTGCCCGAGGCCTCGGACCTCAGGGTCTTCCACCGCGGCCTCGCTGGTGTGGATGTCTACGAGATCACGCCGCTGGCAGAGCCCATCGTGCTCGACCTGCTCATGCTCGATGACGGCTGATGCACGCTCGCTCTCAGACCGGCGACGTCGTCTGGGCGCGGAGACGTTTTCGGTCCCTGCGCAAGCCGATCTGAGCATCCCCGCAACCGTTGCCGGTGGGCCTTGGTTTCAAGCAATCGATTGAAATCATGCAGCTCTAGCGGGTGCTGATCGCACCATCGGCAGCGGGTCTGGAATACCCTGCCGCCGAGAGCCGTACCTCCCCGCGTGACAGGACGCCGACGCCCATATGCAACGCACCGAGTTCGAACCCCTGGCGATGAGCCAACTGGACGCGGTCTACCGCCTCGCGCTTCGGCTGACGCGCGAGCAGCACAAGGCCGAGGACTTGGTGCAGGACACCTTCGCCCGGGCACTTCGGCCCAAGGCGGTAGAGGGGTTCGATCCCTCCAAGAGTGTCAGCGGCGGCGAGGGAGATCTGGAAGCAGCCATGCGGTCGTGGCTTTTCACGATCTGCCACAACCTCTTCTACTCACAGATCAAGCGGGCCAAGAAGGCGCCGCTGGCGGTCGGTGAGTTCTTTGGCGAGGCGGGCGAGGAGCGCCCGCCGGACGAGCCCCCACCCGTGTGGGACCGCTCGGAACTGGATTGGGAGCACGTGGATGGTCGCCTCAAGTCGGCCATCGACTCGCTCAAGGATGACCACCGCGAGATCCTGCTCATGTGGGGTGTCGACGGCCTGAAATACCGGGAGATCGCTTCGATTCTCGAGATCCCCATCGGCACCGTGATGAGCCGACTGCACCGCGCACGAAAGCAGGTCGCAGACGAACTCATCGCCCATGAAGGCCTCGCCGGCGAACTGGGCCTTCAGGGCAACAACGGTGCGGAAGCGGACGACGAGCAGGCGGACTCCTGACCAGTGCATGAGGCCGCGCGAGGGGAAGCGCGATGGAATGAAGGGCGCACCTCGGCTTGTGATGCGAGGGGCGCGTGAGCAAGAGACTCGAGTCGCGGAGCATGTGTTTGATGGACGACCACGCAAGCCAAACCCCAGCCGGGAGCAACCCTTCGGCGGGCGGTCCACCCCCAGCGGGTGAGCCCATGTCCATCGCAGCCCTGCTCCGCTGCGCCGCCGATGGCGAACTCTCGCCCGAACAGGAAGCTCAGCTCTGCGCTCACCTCGAGCAAAGCCCCGGCTGCAGCAAGCGCATCGAGTTCGAACAGCAGCTCAGAAGCGCCTGCTGCCGGGCGTATGACTCCGAGGCCAGCTGCCCCGAAAGCCTTCGCAGTTCCATCGCGAGCTTGTGCCGGGCCTCGGCGGACACGCCGGCGGTCGTCGTCACGCGGCAGCGTTCGTTCTGGGCCAGCCCGCTGGCCCGTGGGCTCGCCATCGCAGCTGTCCTCGTGCTTGCGCTCACGCTCGCGTTCCAGGTCGGCCAGCGCTCGGCGCCCATCTCGAGCGGCCCGCAGCTTCAGCTTGCTTCGCAGGCCACCGCCTTCGTCTCGCGAGAGCACACCCGCTGCCGCAAGCTCGATGACCCCTCCATCGGCCCCAAGTTCACCGCGTCCTCGCCCGAGCAACTGCCGTCGGCGTTCGAGGCGGTCATGGGCAAGAGCATCTCGCTCGAGGAACTGCTCAGCGAAGCAGAGTCGGTCAGCTTCGTCGATGCCGGCCGCTGCGGCGTGCCCGGCGGCGGCCGGAGCCTGCACATCCGCCTCTCGACGATCGACAGCGGCGAGGAGCACACCGCAAGCCTGTTCGTCCAGGAAGACGCCGGTTCGCTCGAGATCTCAGAGGGCCCGTCCTACCACCTCGCTGGCGGCGAAGAGAACCCCGATCAGCCCTGCGTCTTCGTGTGGCGCACTGAAGGCATGGTCTACTGGCTCGTCTGCGATCGCAGCGACGCTGAGAAGCTCCGCGCCGCGGTCAAGGCACCA
>CAZSBR010000230.1:0-4031 GCA_964605165.1 uncultured Phycisphaeraceae bacterium | reverse complement strand
TCCAGAATCAGCACCACATCGCCGCCCGCTTCACGCACGCCGATGTTGAAACCCTCGATCAGCGTGTTCTCCCTGAGCGCGACCACCTTCACGTCACCAAACCGCTCGCTCACCGCCTCTGCCGAGCCATCCGTCGATGCATTGTCCACCACGATGATCTCAGCGTGGCCTGTCGTGGGTTCCTCCCTGAGCCTTGTCAGCGTCTCGAGCAGCGCCTCACGCCGGTTGTAGCTCAGCACCACCACACTCAGCGAAAGGGATCGGCCGACCGTCGGCTCCCACGGCGTGCACGCCTGCGCCACCTCCGCCGGCAGCAGTCCCCACCCGCGCCGGCTGCGGACGCTCGCCCGTACAGCGTGCACCGCGCCGACGAGCGCAACCCTCGCGGCCGAGCCCACCACCCGCAGCCTGCGAATCTCGCGACGCACGCTCCTGCCACCATGCTCGAGATGCATCACCCGCGCGCTCAGCCACGTCGATGGATGCCCCTTGGCATCCACCACCGCCTCGCTCACCGATGGCCCAAGCACCAGCCGTCTCAGCAATCCCGGCAATGCTCTCAAAGCACCACCCCTCGCAGAAAGCCTCCGCAAGCCCGCCGCGTGCTCAGGCAGCGCCGCAAACGCCTCGAACTTGCCAAGCCGACCGCGACCCGCCCGCCGACCAGCCGCCGCATCCCTCAGCCCCTGCACGTGCAGCGACGCGAGATCATCACGACCCATCATCGCAAGATTCACCGCCCGCCCAGTTTCGATCAGCCCGCGCCTCAGCCGCGCCAGCAGCCCAAGCTCCAGTGCCTCCATCGGCTCGTAACAGTTCCGAGCGCCGTAATACCGCGCAAACGTCGGAAAGCCATCAAACCGCGGATGCGCCGCGCGCGCCTCGGGCTGAACAACCACCCGCCCACCCGTCGCACGCGCCAGCCGCACACACCACGCCGAGTCGTCCCCATTGAGAAATACAGGCGGGAAGACACCATGCGCACGCACCGCCTCAGCCCGCACCAGCAGGCAGCACGCCGCCACGTAGTCACACGTCAGCAGTTCATCGGGAACACGCGCGCTCGCAGGCCCCATCACGCCCGTAGCCCGATCGATCCGCCCGCCCACCTCGTGCACCTCGCCCGAGCCGGGCTCCTCGAGCACCGGCCCAGCAATCACCACATCGGTATGACTGCGCAGCGTTTCGATCAGCATCGTCAACGTGTCCGCCCGCACACGCGCATCCGAATCCACCAGCCACAGATACGCTGGCTCACCCGTCGCCAGCGCGTGCGCCATCCCGGCGTTGTAGCCGCCGCTGCCGCCCGTGTTCACCCCAAGCCTGAGCACCTCGATCTCAAGCGGATGCTCCGGCGGCGCCACGATCGGCACGCGCGACCCGTTGTCAACCAGAAGCACGCGCACCGCCGACGAATCAACGTCCATCGCCGCCAGATCGCCCAGCAATGCCTCGACATCACCGGGCCTGTCAAAGCACGGCACGATCACCGTCACGCGCTCGCTCATCCCGCGCCGTCCCGGTGCGAGTCCCCGCCCGCCAGCCTCCGCCCCGCACGAACGGGCAGCTCAAGCGCCCATCGCACCGGCCCCGGCAGCGCGCGCATCAAAGCATGCGCCCGATGATGCAATCGAATCACCGTCATCCGCTCATAGTCCGCATGAAGACGATCGTGCGCATCCTTCCAGTAGTGCGCATGATTCTCCCACGTCTGCCGATCCTCCAGCAGCACCTTCACATGCTGCCGCGCCGCCTCGAGCTGCTCCTGCACAGCAGGCCACTCCGCAGCCATCAACCTGTAATGCCGTATCGAGTGAGGCTCGCCGCTTTCGTCAAGCCAGTTGCAGTCAAACTGCCGCAACATCGAGTTGCACCGAAGAAACAGCGCATTCGCTCGCTCTGCATACAAGCCGCGATGCTTGTCCACGATGTACGCCAGCAGGTCGTCGTGCCGCTGCACCGCTTCCATCACCATCGTCACCGCGCTGTGCCGGCGCCACACAAACAACGGCTCGCGCACCCGCTCGCCCCGCCACCCGCGCTCCACACACCGGATCCAGAACTCCCAGTCCTCATACCCGAGTGTCATCGCCTCATCAAAGCCGCCCAGCGCTTCAAAGCACGCCCGCCGCACCAGCGCCGTCACCGGGTGCAGGTTCGTGATGAGCATCAACTCGCTGTCCCACGCCGGCACCCGCCACACGCCCTCAGCCATCTCCGTCAAACGCTCCTGGCAATACGCATGGCTGATGCGCTCGTCGTCCGCCTCTTCGATCGCCCCCGCCAGCCGGCTCACAAACGTCGGCTCGAGCCAGTCGTCCGCATCCAGAAACGCGATGTACTCACCGCTTGCACGCTCCGCGCCTCGATTCCTCGCCGCCGGCAGGCCGCGATTCTCCTGGTGAATCACCTCCACCCGCTCGCCGCGCTGCGCCTCACACTGCTCTGCGGTCGCCTCATCCGTCGAGCCATCGTTCACCACCACCACCCGCACCGCAGCATCCACCTGCGCAAGGCAGGAGGCCACCGCCTCGCCGACGAATCGGCCGTGATTGAAGCACGGAATGACGATGGTCGCGGTGGGCTGGGGCATCTGCTCTGTCGTCAAGGCCTTTCTCGTGGTCGCTTTGCATTATGCCCCGTCCCGCTCGCCCCCGCATCCGCAGCTTTCCGCCATGAGCCCGTGGCCACCGCCCGGCCCCTATACCATCACCGCTCATGGATGCCTTCTGGTCATACGCCCGGCGCATGCTCCGCCACCGCCTGTCCATCATCGCAGCCATCCTCTGCGCACTCATCTCCGCCGGCGGCATCGGCACGGGCCTCGTCGCAGTCGCGCCACTCCTCCAGAACATCCTCGAACAACCCGATGGTGGCCCCGTCGGCCTCCCCGCCATGGCCATGGACTTCAACGAGCGACTGCCCGACTGGGCCGCCGGGCTCACCATCTCCCAAAGCACCATCGATCAGCTTCCACCCAAACGCTTCACCGCCGTGCTCGTCATGGTCATCGGGCTTGGCATCCTCACCATCGTCGGCGGCGCTGCCAACTTCCTGCATCAGTACTTCGCACTCTCCGTCGTCTACCGAACCATCGCCGGCCTCAGACGCTCCACCTACCGAGCCGTCCTCAGAACGCCCGTCCTCGGCCACGCCTCCACCAACGCCTCGGATACCGTCAGCCGAGTCGTCAACGACACCTTCGCAGTCGGCACAGGCCTCACCGTGCTGCTGGGCAAGACCCTCGCCCAGATCAGCAAGGGCGCCGTCGCCCTCATCGCTGCCGTCATCATTGAGCCGCGACTCACCCTCTTCACACTCCTCACCGCACCCATCCTCTACACCGTCATCCGCAAACTCGCCAAACGCGTCCGCCGCGCAAGCCGCACCGCACTCGAAAGCCAGGCCCGCCTCCTCACCGCCGCCACCGAGGCCCTCCAAGGCCACCGCGTCGTCAAGACCTCCAGTGCAGAACGCTACGAATCCGGCCGCTTCGGCCGCATCAACCGCGTGCTCACCGATGAACTGCTCAAGGTCCGCATGGCTCGCGCTCTCTCGAGCCCACTCGTCGAAGTCATCACCATCCTCGCCGTCGGCTCGCTCGCCCTCATCGCTGCCAAGGCCATCATCGATGGCGAACTCGCCCCCGAGCGCTTCATCGCCGCCCTGCTCGCCCTCGGCGTCGCGGGCGCTTCGCTCCGACCCGTCACCGGCCTCGTCAACGAGATCCAGATCTCCGCCGCCGCCGCCAAACGCGTCCAGGCCCTCGAAGCAGCCGCAGCAGAGCCGGGCCATAAGCGCTCCCTCCCCGCACTGCCCCGCCACAAAGCCTCCATCACCTTCGACAACGTCACCTTCACCTACCCGGGAGCGGACACCCAGGCCCTCCGCTCCATCAACCTCGACATCCCCGCAGGCCAGACCGTCGCCTTCGTCGGGCCCAACGGCTCGGGCAAGTCCACCCTCCTCAGCCTCCTCACCCGACTCACCGAGCCGGACTCGGGCCGCATCCTACTCGATGGCCTCGACAT
>CAZSBR010000229.1:0-4036 GCA_964605165.1 uncultured Phycisphaeraceae bacterium | reverse complement strand
TTCTTTCGAGAGTGCTGTGCTGCGATTGGACGGCAAGGTGCTGAGCGTTCCTGATGGACGCGTGACGGGCATCGCCAAGGGAGAGACATTGTCTGACATCGGCGAGATGTTCAACACCTACGGCGACATGGTGGTGATGAGGCACCCCAAGACCGAGAGCATCGATGAAATCCAGCAGAACCTCGAACTGCCCCTCATCAATGCGGGCAACGGCAGCGGGCAGCACCCGACACAGGCGCTGCTTGATTGGTTCACGTTGCTCAAATGGCGACCGGCCCTTGCACACGATGAGGTTGCCGAGAGCGACCGTCTGCACATCGGTGTCATCGGAACGCCGGGCTCCATGCGTGCGGTGAAGAGCTTCGTTCGAATGGCCTTGCTCTTTCCGCAGGCGGTCAGGAAGATCACCATCGTTTCAGAGATGGTGGATCCGTTTGGCCTGGACCTCGGGGCAGAGGTCGAGGATGCTCACGTGGTTGTGGAGAACACCAACACCATCGAGGATGTGCTCGCGGATCTTGACGCGGTCTACATGAACTCGATAACGCTTCTTGGCGCGAGCTATGAGCGGCTCGACAGTCGCTTCCGTCTTGATGGCAAGAGCAAGCTCAAGGCCGGGGCTGTGCTGATGCATCCACTTGCGCGCGGAGATGAGCTCGACGCAAGTCTCGACGACACCCAGCACAACCTGTACTTCGCGCAGGCGGCGGGGGCGGTCTACGCGCGGCAGGCGCTGGTCGTGAGCCTCTTTGGTCGTGCTGGTGAACTCAGGACCTACCTCTAGCATCGCGGAGTGTTGATATGTGCGAGATTGCAGGATTCTGGAAGCCGGGTGACCCGAGCGGCTGTCGCAGCGAAGTTCTCGCTTCGATGACCAGCACGATCACACATCGCGGCCCTGATGGCGAGGGAATGCACCTCGACGAAAGGCGAGGGCTGGCGATGGGACATCGCCGGCTGTCGATCATCGACCTGGAAACGGGGGATCAGCCGATCTACAGCCCGGATGGCCAGGTGACACTCACAGGCAACGGCGAGTTTTACGACTTCAAGAGAATCCGCGCTGACCTCGTGTGCGAGGGCGCACGGTTCACCACCAAGTCTGATTCTGAGATTGCCATACCGCTCTACCGCAAGCACGGGCTGGCCTTCGTCGAGCACCTTCGCGGCGAGTTCGCCTTCGCACTCTTTGACGAAGAGAATGAGCGCCTCGTTCTTTGCCGCGACCGGTTTGGCATCAAGCCGCTCTACTTCCGGGTTGATCGCGACAGCGTTTTCTGGGGGTCTGAGCTCAAGGCGATACTCGCTCACCCGGATGTGGATGCAGAGATGTGTCCAAGGGCTGCGCTCCACCAGATGATGCAGGTCATGGTTCCTGGCACCACGGCCTTCAAGGGCATCGAGGCCCTCCTTCCCGGGCACATGCTCATCGTCGAGCGTGACGGAGACCAGTTGAGCACCCGATCCACACGGTACTGGGATCTGGAGTTTCCGGAAGCGACAGACCACGACGAGGAATCGGATCCGGAGCGATACGTGCAGGGCGTTCGCGAGCTGCTGATCGACTCCATTGCGACGCGCCTCGAGGCGGACGTACCTGTTGGCTGCTATCTCTCGGGGGGCATCGATAGCTGCACGATTCTGGGCATTGCGACCCGGATGCAGCAGTCGCCGGTCAAGGCGTTCACGATCGCTTTCGATCACGACGATTATGACGAGTCGGACATTGCGCGCGAGATGGCCGAGTCAACCGACGCCGAGCAGGAGGTCATGCGTCTGACAGCATCCGAGCTCTACGGCTCGAGCTTCGAGGCGACGACGCGCCACGCGGAGCGCACCTTCTACAACACACTCGCGGTCGCAAAGTGGCACATGTCTCGGCGTGTGCGAGCATGCGGGTACAAGGCGGTCATCACGGGCGAGGGCTCTGATGAGCTCTTCGGTGGGTATCCGTTCTTTAAGCGTGACTTCTACCTTCACGCCATGGGTGAGGCCGGCCGGGAGGCTCTGCAGGATCAACTCGATGCATCGAACGCGGTCTTTCGTGGAGCCATCCTGGCGGAGAGTCGCCAATCGCACGAGACGTGGAACGATCTGTGCGGCTTTACGCCGTCGTGGATCCAGCCGTGGATGCTGACGCTGCAGGCATGCCGCCCGCTGCTCTCCGACGACATCCTGCACGCCTTGGACGGGTACGACCCGCTCGCCGAGATCGCCAGCGCCATCGATCCCGCGATGGTCCGTGGCCGGCACGCGCTCGACAAGGTCCAGTACACCTGGAGCAAGACGATGCTCGAGGGCCAGATCCTGACATGGGGCGGCGATCGCGTGGATATGGCTCACAGCGTCGAATCCCGGCCTGCCTTCCTCGATCACCATGTCGCGGAGTTCGCCACGCGCATCCCGCCAACGCTGCGTATCCGTGACGGCGTGGAGAAATGGGTGCTGCGCGAGGCGGCCAAGGGTGTTCTTCCACGTGTGCTGTACGAGCGCGAGAAGTTTGCATTCATGGCACCGCCTTCGCATGCGAACACCGCCAATACCAAGGCGATGGACATGCTTGTCTCACAGTGGCTCACAGCGGAGCGCATCACCGCTGCCGGCCTGTTCGATACCGGCCGGGTGCACGATCTCATTGCTCTGAGCCGAGACCACACCGATGCGACGCTCTCACGGCGTTACGACATCCTGCTCAATCACCTGGTGCAACTGCACTTGCTTGATCACAGCTACGCGCAGGTGGCACACGCTGCGCCCTCGGCGTAGCGCTGCCGAGTGAGGCGAGAGGCCAGAGCGACACATGATGTGCTGGATCGGCATTGCCTGCACGCTCTGCTGGTCGCGGTGGCTGCGTTCTGGTGCAGACACGCTGCACGGGTGCATCTGCGCGGTGGCACGAGCGAAGCCTTGAACTCAAGGAGGTTTCAATGTCTACTGAACACACAACAACATGGCCAGACTTGGCCATCGGCCTGTATGACCGCCTCACGGGTCGAAGTGCCGAGATCACCTACGAGTTTCGGGATCTTCAGGTCGGGGTTCCCAGCGGCACAGGCACAGAGGCAGAGCACGCCCAGTGGCACCTCAACGGCATCATCAAGATCCGCACCAGGGACGACGCATCAGACCCAAATTGACGACGGTCGGTCACTTCGTTGGCAGCCTCGACGGGGCGGCCTTTGCCCTCGAAGCGACCGGCCGGCGTGTTACCGTCCGCTTTGGACCGACGTGGAAAGCCTTGAGAGGGCTGTGGCGCGCCCGCTCCACTCGCATGCCCGCACTGCCTCGCGCTCTGGGGATTGATGTGGTGGTTGCTTTGGGGCCTTTGACGCTGGCAAGGCGGCGCGTGTGACGAAACGTGGCTCCATCCTGCTCACCGGCGCAACCGGTTACATCGGGGGAAGATTGGCTCCGATGCTCCTTGAGCGCGGCTATCGCCTCAGATGCATAGTTCGGAGCAGGCGGAAACTCGCTGAGCGAGCGTGGGCGAAGAACCCGGCGGTAGAGGTCATCGAGGCGGATGTTCGCGACGAAGACGCTGTGCGCAACGCCGCTGCGGGATGTGACGCCGCCTACTACCTAATCCACTCGATGGAGGCGGGCTCACACGACTTCGCGGAGCGCGATGTCCTTCTCGCTCAGAGCTTTGCCGATGCCGTCGCGGGCTCGTCCATCAAGCGGATCATCTATCTTGGCGGGCTTGGCGAGCTCGGAACCGGCCTGAGCGAGCACCTTCGTTCGCGGCGGGAAATTGAGAAGATCCTGCAGTCCTCCGGTGTGCCGGTCATCGTTTTGCGTGCAGCCATGATCCTCGGTTCTGGCTCAGCGTCGTTTGAGATCTTGCGTTACCTGGTCGAGCGACTTCCCGTGATGCTCACCCCTCGCTGGGTGCATACACGCTGCCAGCCGATCTCGGTCATCGACGTGCTCGGGTACCTCATTGACTCGCTCGAGCTGGAAGTAGTCGACCACGAGTGTTTCGAGATCGGGGGACCGGACATCCTCACGTATCGCCAGCTGATGACCGAGATGACCG
>CAZSBR010000228.1:2517-4052 GCA_964605165.1 uncultured Phycisphaeraceae bacterium | reverse complement strand
GATTTCCAGCATTTCCAGCGGTGAATGAGGGCATGGAAACGTAGAAATCAAAGAATTTTCGTTTCCGGCATCTGTCCCGTCCCGCTGACCAGCGGCTGTCCGGCCAGTGCAGCGCAATCTGCTCCTATTGAAAGGAGAGCAGCCATGCGCCGCGATACTGCCGGAAGCACCATCAAGAAACTGACTCTCGTCATCGTCGCCTATGTCTTCGCCAGGTTGATCGGCTGGGACGGGTCGGAGGTAGCACACGAGCCCCTTGTCTGGGTTGCGATCATCGCGATCGGTTTGGCGGGATTGGCCGCTCTCCTTTCGAAGGGAGCGACCCCATGAGACTCACCACCGCCGGATCGATGCTGGTGTGGGCACTGCTACTTGGATGGGCGCTGCTCGTCCTCACGAAGTTGGCTCCCAATTTGGGCCTGCAAGTGGATCGCTCCACCAACGTGACGCCGCTTGAGCTCATGACGCTCATCGCGGTGGTCCTGATCCTCATTCAGGCAGGCAGAGCCACAACCGGTCGGGAGCCGCGCTATCCGCCAGAGCTCCCGCCACGCGGGGAACCCACGCGTGAGATCAGACGAGATGCCCCTCGCCACGACACGCCGCACACACAACGAAACGAAAGGAGAACGCCATGATCGTCATGTTCAACGGCCAGCCAGTAGATGTCCCGGAGCGATCGGATGGAACGGTCGGAGTCGACACACTTCGCCAGGCTGGTGATATCCCGGACAACCGGCAGCTCATCGTGAAGCAACCTGATGGCAGCAATCTGCTTGTGTCACGGACTGGAGGCGTGGAACTTGCAGAAGGAGCACACATCGACCACGTCGGCATACACGAGCGAGGTGTGGCATGAACACCCGATTGAAAGCAGATGTGACACGACTGTCGTACGGCCATCCGGTTTCGCTCGGTGACAACTACATCATCGTCGAGCAGTTTCAGCTTCCAGTTGGTTTCGATCAGCGCACGATCCGTGTGCTCATTGAGATCCCGGACGACTATCCGCTCTCACCACCTGGCATTGGGAATCACCTGATCTACGTCTCTTCGGGCATCACACTTCGGGGGCGGAGGCTTCGGGATGTGTACAGCCACGTGCGGCCCAAGTCGGGACAGCCCGGCTTCAGCTGGTTCTGCTACCAGCGCATCGACTGGGACCCGAGATGTGATGACCTCGTGACTGTCATCGATCTGGTTCGCGCGAACCTGACCACACAGCTCCGAGACCCGGCTCCGGTTGGGCTCATTGAAAAGCTCAAGGAGATTCTCTCATGAATCGTGTCATCAGCACATCGACAGGTGTTCTCGGCAATGAGATCCGCTTGCGAATGGGCCAGGCGTCGTTCGAGCAACTCCGGCACCATCTGGCTGCCGATCCGTCCAACGAACAGTTTGCATTTCTGCTCGCAAAGCGAGAGATGACGGCTTGCGGAACAGTCTTGATTGTTCGCGAGGTCTATCTGCCCGAGAGTTCTGATCTCGATCACCAGTCCATGGGTGGTGTTGCGCCATCCAAGGCATTCCAGCGC
>CAZSBR010000228.1:0-2417 GCA_964605165.1 uncultured Phycisphaeraceae bacterium | reverse complement strand
TGATCTCGATCACCAGTCCATGGGTGGTGTTGCGCCATCCAAGGCATTCCAGCGCGCCGTCTATCAGGCGGCAGCGGAATCGGGATGCGACATCGTCGATGTTCATACGCATCCGCATACTGGAACCCCGCGATTCTCGGCGATCGACGAGAGGATCGGGCACTCGAACGCGAAGGACATCCAGCGTGTGTTTGGTGGAGCAATCACGCTCGCCATGATCGTCTTTGGCTCGGACATCATCGGGCATGATGGCGTGATCTTCGACCCCGAGCTCGACGACTTCCGTGAGATCCAGGCAATCGAATTGCTTGGCCGGTCCATCGATATCCGAGTAACAGGGGCGTCAGTCCATTCGGAGACTGATCAGAAGCATGATCGCCAGAGGCTCATTCCAGGCATGGACCAGTCGAGGCTCGAACGTCTTCGGATTGCGATCGTGGGCTGCGGGGGCAACGGATCCCAGCTTGCAAGCCTCGCGCTCAGTATGGGTTGCGGTCGCGCAGGTTGGATCGCGTGCATCGACCACGACACGATCGAGTCCTCGAATCTGGCACGCATCCCATACGCGGGATTTGATGACATCGGCATCCGCAAGGTCGACTGCTTTGCTCGCCACGCAGCGAAGGCCGATCCGGCGACTCGCGTAGTCCCGATTGTGGCTACCGCAGACAGCGCTGTCGCTCGCGGACATATGGCGGCTGCCTCTGTAATTCTGGGCTGCGGGGATAATGACGGACTTCGAAAGCTAGCGAATGAAATCGCTGTTCGCTACGGCGTGCCGTACATCGACCTTGGATGCGGCGTCATTGTCACTGCAGACTCGATCGAAGCAGGAGGACAAGTTCAGGTCGTGTTGCCTGGTGCAAACCAATGCCTTCTGTGCCGAGGTGGGTATGACGTTTCCCAGGCCAGCTTGAGCCTCATGCATGAAGACGCACGAGGAGCGTACCGATCCGCCGGATACGTGACTGGTGCGGATGCCGATCCAACTCCCTCTATCGCAGTTCTCAACGCTGATGTCGCTAGGATTGCGGCCACCGCGCTGATCGGCATGACCAGTGACAACGGTTTCCCTGTACATGATGCGACCTACAGCGATGTCATGCGCGGCACCCTGTTGAACGCGGAATCCAGGTATGAACCGGATTGCCCGCTTTGCGGGGCGCTGGGGTACCTGAACGCAGGCAGTGCGACAGAACCGCCATTGACGGAAGCTCCGCGCCCGGATCAGGACGGGCAGATCGCATCCGAATCATCGTTAGATCTCAATCCGGAGCACGATGTCGGGGGGCACTCTGATCGCGTCTTGAGCATCGACCATGAAGCCAAGAGTCCGCTGAGGCTCTCTGAATCAGAAGTGGAGGCATCCGATGCTGTGGATGCCTGAGGGCAAGCACCCCAGCTCAGGAGCGGGATCTGCTCTTGGGCTTCGGCTTACTGAGTGGAGTGCGCGTCGCGACGTGCTCCTGCCCGGCATGCAGAAAGGGGTCGCCCTCGATGTGGTCGAGCTTGATGACCAGGCTTCGCTCTTTGAGTTTAAGTGGCTCCCTCAGTCTCGATCGTCCGGCATCAACGAACCGTTCCTCGGTCTCATACCCGGTGAATCTCCGGCCCATTGCGTTGGCCACTTGGCCCGTTGTCGCGGAACCACAGAATGGATCGAGGACGAGATCTCCCTTATGCGAGTACAGCGTGACCAGACGCTGGACAAGCTCTGCCGGGTAGGGGCATGGGTGATCGACGGCCTTAGACGGTACGGGCGGGATGGCCCAAATGTCGTTGACGATGTCCCTGAGCACAAGCGGAGTGATCGGCACTCGAGACGCTTCCTTTGTGTCATCGCCACTGTGCCGGTAGAGCTTTGGTCCAGGCTTGCGGAAGACGAGAACGACTTCGTGTGTGCAGTTTGGGTAGTAGTAGCCTGGAAAGGGATGTTGAATCAGTGTGCCAGCCCTGTCGCACACAGATGTGCCCTTGTACCAGACGATCTGCTGATGGAACTCCCAGCCGATGTCTTGGAGCCTTCTCGTGAGGTCTTGCGGGATCGGGTAGCAGCGTCCTTCATGCTGTATGGAGCCGACGACGACGGCTGCGTGACCGCCTGGGACAGTCACACGAAAGACCTCGGAGAAGATCCTCTGCATGAGTCCGAGGTACGCGGCGTAGCTGTCGAAGCCGTTTGCGTACGTGCGAGAGCGATGCTTGTCGGTGCACTCGCCGTCGTATTGCGTGTAGTCCATCGCGTTGAAGTACGGCGGACTCGTAACGGTCAGTGTGACCGTCCGATCGTTCAGTGTGCTCATTGACTCGCTGGAGCCGTGGATGATGGTCGGCTCTTCATGGTTCTGACTTGTCTGTGGTGGCATGGTGACACCACTGGAGAGAGACGAGCTCTTGTGTCTTCCGGCGTATCGGCC
>CAZSBR010000227.1:0-4056 GCA_964605165.1 uncultured Phycisphaeraceae bacterium | reverse complement strand
CTCGACATGCAGGAACAAGGTGAACTCGGGGCCTGGAAGCTCACCTCAAGACTCAGCCAGGACGTCGAACCCCAGACCTCGCTCCTCGCCGAGGATGGCTCCATGCTCCTGACCACCCTCGATGATGGCAGCCGGTGGCAACCCATCGAACTGGCCCGCCTGGGCCGTCTGTGGCGGGCCAAACGCCTCCCCATGAACTGACCGGCAACGAGCCGCAACCAGAGACGTTTCGTCACTCCGAACAGCAGCTGCTGCCACGCGCTGCAGACCGCGCGAATCTGCCAGCGAGATTCCGTCCTGCTGCAATCACCAGCACTGCGAGCAGCACCGCAGCCGCCAGGTCGGGAATCCCCGCGCCGCCGTGCTCATGCACATGCGTGAGATCCGCAAGCACCATGTGCTCACGCAGGATGCCGTTCAGACCAAGACCCGCCAGCAACGCACCCCCACCGATCACAGCGACGTACACCGCCGCGCTGCGTCCACCGAAGTCTCGAACAACCCACGCGACCGTCGCCGGATTCGTCGCCGGGCCCGCCAGCAGGAACACCAAAGCAGCCCCGGGCTCCACACCCGCAGCGATCATCGCCAGCGCCATCGGCGTGGAAGAAGTCGCGCACACGTACAACGGCACACCAATCACAAGCGCGATCAGCGACTGCCCCACAAGCCCCGTCACCCAGCCGCCCTCACCACCCCCGCCGCTGCTGACCCAGTCCGCGGGCACAAGCACCGTCACCACAGCCGCCAGTGCGAGCCCGATCAGCATCCACCCTGCCAGCGCCCCGGGAAGCGTGACATACGCGAACCTCAACACCTCGAAAACCCGCGGCCACAGACCATGCGGCGCTGCTTCCTTCGGGGTGGTCGCACAGCACGAAGTACCCGGCAAAGTCGGCGTCTGAGCGGCGACCTCGGCCGCACCTGCGTTCAGCACACCAAGCGAAATGGTGCGTCCACCCGGTTCTGAAGCGGACGCCGTCTCGAGACCGCTCTCGACCGCCGAAATGCCCGCCCGCTTGCGTGACTTCGGCTCGCGGTCCAGGCTCAGCCCGGCAGCCACAGCGATCGCCACAGCGACGATCGGCCGCGTGATCGCAAACCACGGCCCGAGCAAACCCCACGTCAGACCCACCGCGGGCACATCGACCTCGGGCGAAGCCACCGCAAACGCGGCCGAAGCGCCGCGCGAAGCCCCGCTCCGCTTGAGGCCCGCCGCGGTCGGAATCACCGAGCAAGAACACAGCGGCAGCGGTGCCCCCACCAGGGCTCCACGCACCACCGGCCCGACGCCCCGCCCGCCCAGCGCCCGCTCCAGTAACGACCTCGGCACCAACACATGGAGCACGCCTGCAATCAGAAACCCGGCGAGCAGCCAGACGCCCGATTCAACGAGCACCACCCAGAATGCCTGCCACCATTCGACGAGAACTCCCATAACCCAAACACTATGCACACCCACCCCGTCCGCCGGGTAGACTCAGCCCATGGCCACGGAACGGCTCGTTTCACCCAAGACCCACGCTCCCAACGAGGACCTCGCCAACCACGCGCTGCGCCCCGAGTCCATTGGCGAATACGTCGGCCAACTCGATCTCATCGAACGCCTCGGCATCGCCATCGAAGCCGCCAAGATGCGATCCAACTCCTCCGATGGGCCGCCAGAACCCCTCGAGCACACCCTGCTCCACGGCCCGCCCGGCCTGGGCAAGACCACACTCGCCCACGTGGTCGCCCGAGAGCTCGGCTCAAACCTCTACACCACTTCAGGCCCCGCCCTCGCTCGCGGCACCGATCTGGTCAGCCATCTGAGCCGGCTCCAGCACGGCGATGTGCTCTTCATCGATGAGATCCACCGGCTGCCCACGCCCGTCGAGGAGTTCATCTACCCCGCCATGGAAGACTTCCGCATCGATGTCACCGTCGATGCCGGCCTCCACGCACGCACCGTGCAGATTCCCTGCAAGCCCTTCACCCTCATCGGAGCGACCACCCGCGCCGGCCTGCTTTCGAGCCCGCTGCGCTCGCGGTTCGGGCTCAACCACCATCTCCGCTACTACGACCATCACGAACTCGCTCAGATTCTCAATCGCTCGGCGCGCCTCCTCGGACTGACAATCACTGATCCCGATGCCATTCACGCCATCGCCCAGCGCAGCCGTGGCACACCCCGCATCGCAAATCGCCTGCTCCGGCGCGTCCGTGACTTCGCACAGGTCCGCACGGGCGGCGATGTCACCGCAGCAAGCGTCGCCGATGCCCTCGAGCTTGAGGGCGTGGACCATCTGGGCCTCGATGAGCTCGACCACAGCTACCTCCGCACCATCGCCACCACCTACAAGGGTGGACCCGTCGGCCTCGAAACCATCGCAGCGACCATGAACGAAGACGCGGGCACGCTCGAAGATGTCGTCGAGCCCTACCTCCTGCAGATTGGCTTCCTCGCCCGAACCCGCAGGGGCCGAAGCCTGACCAAGGCATCGATCGACCACCTCAGGCTGGACATAGAGCCGCCGGCGCTCAACGCAACCGACGCCAACCTCTTCTGATCCGCTGACCTCGCGCGTCGACGATCTCTTACAACGCTCTTACGGCGAAGACTGCGTCGGCGACCACGGCTCGGCCACCACCTCCGTGAAGAGTAGATTGCCCGACCCGAACACCTCACGCTCACCCGGCCCGGGCCGCAGCGGCTCGGGCAGGTGATACAGCACGATGGATCCCGCCGGCGGACTCGCCACCGGCTCGTTCCAGCGGTTGTGCGTTGGGTTTGGCCACGCCCCAAGCTCCAGGTACAGCCGCGCCATCCGGGACGTCTGCCGATGAGCAACCCACAAGTCTCCAGCCTCAACCGGCCTCGATTGAAGCCACTCCACCGCAGCCGGCCATTGAGGATTCACGGGCCTCTGCACCTGCACGGGCAGCAGGGCGAAGATCACCGCGACCGCCGCAATCACCGCCCACCCCCAACTCAACAGCCATCGCTCGACCTGCCGCAGCCACGCCCATGGCCACCGGCTGATCCACAAACCACCCAGCACGGCAAGCGCCGGCCACAGCGGCAAGGCGTACCGCTCTCGCCGATCGGGAAACAGTGACAACGCAACAAGCCAGCCCGCAAGCCACAACAGAGCCCACCACTCGAGGTGTCCGCCGCGCGTCAGCCGCATCCCGCGCACCCATGTGACGCAGCCGAGCACCGCTGCGAGAAACCAGGGCCAGTAGCTCGTGGTCATGTTCTTCAGGTAGTACCACCATGGCTTGGCCCACTGCGTGCCCTCGGTGAACGCCCCAGTCGCACGAGAAGCCACCTCGGCGCCCACATACTGGCTCGTAAATACCTCCCCGTGCTGCAGGGCCATGCTCGCGTGCCACGACCCACCAACAACCAACGCAACCGCCAGCGAAGCAACGCACCACGGCGCAAAGCGCAAGCCGCCGCGCCACAGAAGCCACACGCTCACCAGCACGAGTGAGAGCAACGCCATGAACGGCTTGCACAAGAGCGCGAGCCCAATCGCGAGCCCACCCGCCAGCGTCCAACGTCCTCGGCCGGTCTGCAAAGCGTGAGCAAAGGCCCACGCCGCGAGCAGCATGAACGCCGCTTGCCACATGTCGAGCGAGATCTCACGCGTCCGGCGAAAAAACTCCACCGTCAATGCCAGCACGATGCCAATCGTCGCCGCGCCGTGCCGCGTGGCACCGCCGACCCCTCGGCTCAGCCCCACCGTCGCGAGCACGCACAACCCCGCAGCAAAGACGGTGGGCAGACGGGCCGACCAGGGCCCTGTCCCGAACACGTCCAGCACCAACCCGTGGATCCAGAACACCAGCGGCGGCTTGTTGAAATAGGGCGTGCCCGGCTCAGCCTGCAGCGTCCACAACTCGCCCGTCCGCCAGCCTTGCACAGAAATCGCGCCGTACCACGCACCGTCCGTGCGCATCCAGTCGCCCTGATCGAGGTGAGGCAGCGTCACACAGCACAGCAGGATCAATGGCACAAGCCAGACCCGCCAGCGACACCAGCGCCTGAGCATCTTCAAACCGCCTGTACCC
>CAZSBR010000226.1:0-4087 GCA_964605165.1 uncultured Phycisphaeraceae bacterium | reverse complement strand
CCGCGACACGAACGCTCTCACAGACAGCGATATCGGCGAGAGACATGATGGCGACTTCCGTCGTGCCGCCGCCGATGTCGACGATCATGCTCGCTGTGGCCTCGGCAAATGGAAGCCCCGCTCCGATCGCCGCCGCCACGGGCTCCTCGATGAGGTAGGTCCGCTTGGCGCCGGCGAGTTCCGCCGAGTCGTAGACCGCCCGCTTCTCCACCGCGGTGATGCCCGACGGGATGCTGATGACCACGCGAGGCCGGATGAACGAGTTGCCGTTGACCTTGTGGATGAAGTAGGCCAGCATCGCCTCGGTGATCTTGAAGTCGCTGATCACGCCGTCTTTGAGCGGCCTGACCGCGGAGATCGAGCCCGGGGTTTTTCCGAGCATCTCCTTGGCCACCATGCCCACAGCCTGACCATTCTTGAGCACCTCGTTGGTGCCCTTGCGGACCGCCACCACGCTCGGCTCGTTGAGCACGATGCCCTGCCCGCGCACCGCCACCAGGGTGTTGCAGGTGCCAAGGTCGATCCCCATGTCGACCGAGAACCAACCGCTGAACTTGTCGAGCATGCGTTCGAGCATCAATCAGTCGCCTTGTGTCCGTGCGACGCGCCGGACCAGGCGTCGAGCAAGTGCGGGTTCGCCCGCAAGCCAGGGGCCGGCCCGAGTCGTCCGGACTCGGTATCGGCCAACGTTATCGGTTCAACGCACCTTTCGCCAGTCGGAGAGCCCCTGACGGCGATTCTTCGTTCCCGCAAAGCTCCTCCCAGAGCCCCAAAATGGCGAGGAGGACCGGCCTCCAAGGCCAGCCCTCCTCACCTGTCGCGGTCTGTTCACTCACCTCGCCGCTGCAAATCCAGCAGCCTCAGCGAGCGCCTGTGCCTCACTGCCGGCGGGCGACGGGCTCACCCTTGCCCGGGCGATCGATCAGCACCGGCTCGCTATCGGGAGCCACTTCGATGACCGGGGGCTGAACCTCGATGATGTTGCTCGGGGCTACCGAACCGCCCATCACCTTGCCTGCCCGCAGCATCACATCCAGCTCATACTCGGCCTGCTCGATGTAATCGTGCTCCTCGGTCTGGCCGGAGAGAGCGGCCAGACGCTGCTCCTGCTCGGCGAGCTTGCCCAGAATCTTCCCCGTCACATGGTCGAGTGTCTTGGCCTCGTACCGACCCAGGCGCTCGATGTGCTCGTCTCGGTCCTCCAGAAGATCGATGATCCGCTCGTTGCGAGCGATTGTGTCCACCTGCTGCTCGATCTGCCAGAGCTGGTCCTGCAACTCCGCCTGCTCGGTCTCGAGCTGGCTGAGCACCGAAGCCAGACGCTCACGCTGCTGACCCAGCAGCGTCAGATCCCGATCGATCGACTGCACCCGGCTGGCGTGTGCGTCCCTCAGCTTGGCGATGCGGTTGGACTCCGCATACCCCTGCTCAAGATCCATCACGCGGTTGTCCAGGCGAACGCGGACCACCGCAAAGCCGTCGTTGTCGGCTCGGGCCTGCTCAGCACGCTCGATCACCGAGCCGAGCGTCGTCAGGTCCGCGTGGGCCAACTCGACGACCTTGCTGCTCACCGCAGCCTCACGCCGCATCTGGTTGATCTGCTGATCCAGTTCGGTCATATCTGCGCGGACCTCGGCGATCCGCTCGGGATACTCCGCCTCAAGCGACCGCAGCTGCGCACGCAGCGCTGCCGGATCACCCACCGCAGCATCAATGCTGTGGTTCACAGCGTCGCGGGCCTGACCAAGCACAGCGCCCACACGCTCAGGGCCCGCCACCAGAGCAGCAGGGATCCCAACCACAGCAAGGCCAGTTCCCGCGACCACGGCCATCCGAACCACACTCTTGACGATGCATGACATTGTGAAACTCCTCATTCCGCTGGTTGCGGGCGATGCCGCCCGAAAAGGTGCTCGCGTCTGGGCTGCCGGCGCCCTGCCGGGGCCCGCCGACCTCCGCCTCAAGCGTGTGGCCGGTTCATGAGGGGTCATTGGGATTCCGCGGCTGGCGTTTCGCTCTGGAATGGAAAATTTCGCTGCGGGCCGTCGTGACCACGCCCTGAGGCCGTGGGAAAGACCGCCCGAGCCCCGGGGCCCCGGCGAGACCGGATGCCCGACAAGATCCGGCCCTCAGATGGACCGAGAATCGCACACGCTGGAGATCCGCTGCGGAATCACCCAACACGGGAGGTATCCTCTGCAGGGTGAAGATCACCTGAAAATCGAGGCTTCCGAACCGGCTGGTGGGCCCGGCGAGCGTGAAAGCCCGCGCAGCCGCTGCCGAATCAGAACCACTTGAGAGCAAACTCGTTTGCGTCGCCCCGGGGAGCCCCGGAACGATCAGGCGAACGGGAAGGACCAGCAGCGGGCATGGTCGCACAGCAGCAAGCAGAGTCGCGGGAGTGCACGCCGTGCTGAGCCAACTGACAACCTCATTCATCAGCAGACTTCGAGCGAGCGATCAGGCCGCCTGGTTCGAGCTCTGGGAAACCTTCGGCCCGGTCATCCGCGCCCAACTCACCCGCTGGGGCGGCGGCCGCATCGGCCGCGAAACCGTCCAAGACCTGTCCCAGGAAACGCTCGCAGCCCTCTCGGGCTCGATCGATCGGTACGACCCCGAGCGCGGCGCTCGCTTCAGCACCTGGCTGCTCGCCATCGCCAAGCACACGCTGGGCGATGAGATGGACCGCCGCATGGCCCAGAAGCGCGGCTCGGGCAAGAAGCCCACCGTGCTCGAAGAAGCCTGGATGCTCGGAGGTCAGCAGATCGGCGCCGACGAGCAGTACGAGGCAGCCGTCTTCCGCGCCAAAGTCGAGTCTGCCATCCGCTCCGTGCAGCATGAGTGCGATTTCGTGGACTTCTCGATCTACGAAATGCGCGTCTTCGACAACAAATCGGGCAAGGAGGTGGCCGAGGCGATGGGCGTCAGCGAGCCCACCATCAGCCGAAGACTCGCCAAGGTCCGTGATCTCCTGCGGGAGCGCGTCCGCAGCACGATCGCCCTCTACAGCTTCACCGACGAAGAACGGGAAGAGGCCGAGCGAAATGGCCTGAGCCTGAATCCGACAAAGGCGGACGACGCACTGTTCGATGACGCGCTGGCGGACATCTACCACCAGCAGGCCGAACTGCGGCGTCAGGACGAACGCCTGGCAGACTGAGAGCCTGCCGATAGAAACCCGGCCGGAGAAGCACGATGAACGATCTGCCGATTCCCATTCTGATCATCTTCGGGATGATCGCCGTGATCGTTGGGCCGTGGGTTGCCATCAAGCTCATCGGCCTGCTGGGCACGATCTTCGTCCATCTGTTCCGCTACATCGGCAACACCATCGGTGACCTTGCACGCATCGTCGGCTCCGTCGTCACCGCGCTGGTCTTCGTGCCCCTGGTGCTCATCAACATCCTCATCGGACGATGGTCCGCATCGGCCCACTTCGGCAGAGCCATCTCGAGCGAGGTCTCGGCGATCGTCTCGGCCTTCTATCGCGTGCTGATCGGCCACCCGGCGAGGCTGCTGGGGCTGGGAGCCGCGGTCGAGGGGCTCGAGCAACGCATCCCCGAGGTCATGGCAGCCGCACCCACAAGCGACAAGCCAAACCGCGGGCGCACAGGCACATTCGAGGGCTACAAGATCATCGGTTCGCTCGCCGGCGGTGGCTCGGGCGGCAAGCTCTACGTCGCAGAACCCACGCCGGAGAAGTACGCCGCCTTCGAACGCGCAGGCCACGCAGAAGTGGACCAGGTCGTCATCAAGACCTTCAGCCTCGATGACGGATCCAGCCTCCCGCAGATCGTCCGCGAGAACCGCGCGCTGTCCGCAGCCAAGAAAATGGGGCTCGTGCTCGAGCACGACATGACCCCCACCCGCTTCCACTACGTCATGCGATACGTGCCCGGCAAGCCGCTCGGCCAGGTCGCCCAGGACATCCACGCCCACGCGGGCAGCACCGGCCTGCGTCAGTCGGACCTCGCCCGGCTCGTCGGCTACGTCGCCGACGTCGCACGCTCGCTCGCCGAGTACCACGAGGGCGGTCTCTGGCACAAGGACGTCAGCCGGACACGAACAAGATCGAGGCGGTTGGATA
>CAZSBR010000225.1:1708-4116 GCA_964605165.1 uncultured Phycisphaeraceae bacterium | reverse complement strand
AGCTTCTTCCTCCTCAAGCACGAGCTCGAAACCGTTCTCATCCTGCGCTCTTGACCTGCTCCAGAGCATATCCCCACCTGTCGCAGTCTGCCCCATCGTGAGAACAATCGATGCGGCGTCGAGGGTCACACCATAATCCACTTGGGTTGTCCCGGCGCTGGACAGCGTCGAAGCGTTGACAGTTCCGGCAACAAGCTGGGACCCGTTCGAGAGCTCCCACGCACCACTCTCGACGACCATCCAGCTCACACTTTCCTTGGCGTGCCTGCCATCGAGATAGTTCGCCTCGTCCAGAAAGATTGTGAAGGAGTTGTTGTCTACCTGCTTCGCACGCACGGCAAACTCCTGCTGACCGAACAACGAGGTGGCTGTCGCGAGGAGCACGGGATTGTCGAATTCGTTTTCCAGCGTCACCGTCGTGGCCTTATGATTGATCGAGACGGTGCCGTATTCCGCGATGACCTCTGGTGCAGGATCGCCGTCCAGCGGATCCGAAAGGGTTTTCACCGCATCGACAAATGCCTCTCCGACTTCAGTGAGTGCTCCGTTCTGGCGTACGAGGTGAACATCGATGTCCAGATTGTCGAGATCATCGTACAGGCCAAACCAGGAATGACGCTCGACATAGTCGAGCTCATTGAGCATCGCACTTGCCTCATCGAAAAACGCAGCAGAGTCCGAAAGCGAGTAGCGCCCTTGGTCGGTCCAATCGACAAGAGCCCATTCGGTTACCCAGATCGGTCGATCATGTGCCTCGTGCAGTTCATCTAGGAAGGATCGAAAGGCGTCCACATCATGGGTCGGTGCATAATAGTGCACAGCTATAAAATCGACCCTGAGATCCAACGCATCAGCGCGTTCCATGAAGCGGGTCAGCCAGGCGTCTTCTCCAAGCGCACCACCGTCCGTGACCGCTGGCGAGCTAAGGCGCGCGCCGAGCGCTTCCAGCTCAGCCCAGTGAGAAATAGCGCGATCGACCGACATATTCGCCTGATCGGGATGATCCGGTTCGTTGAATGTCAAGATCGTCTCAGCTCCGCGGAGGCTTGCAAGAGTCTCGGCGTTCATATCCGCATCGCCCCATACCATTGGGACAAACTCAGCCGATGCAGTTGCCGCCGCCGCCATCTCGGCCGCCGCCCCAAAATCAGGATTGATCAGTCTCTGTTGGCCATTTCCGTCGACCACACTGATTGTATTCAGCCCCAGAGAGCCTTGATCTCCCCACGCCAGAACACGCGCGCTCGAAGTGCCTAGGGGTACGACCAGCAAATCAGTCGAGACGCTGCCAGACGTTCCACTCAGTTCGAGCCAGTGTACCCCGGTCTCTCTGCCTTGCTCGTCGCGGAATTGGATCTGCACCCCACCCGTGTCACTCAGAGAGCCAGCAGTAGTCGCCGAAAGCGCTACGCTGCGTTGCCCGTCAATGACGATGTCCTGGTACGCCCAGCTCCCATCACCGGAGCCAAGTTGGAGGGCTCCCTCGCTCTCAGATCCCGAGGTCGAGGCATCATCTCCGAGGATCCACCCTGCCAGTGCGGCATCGGGTACTGATGCCGACCAAGTATAGAACCAATGCGCTCCGATGCTTGCGATATCCTGCAGCATCTGACCCGTTCCGAACATGGGGTATGCCCCCATGCCAATCTTCCCGACATCCGCAGAGTCGGCTTTCTTTTCCACCACCATATCCAGTCTCTCACCCCAAAAACCGAAGGCAAAAAGAACCGGACTTGTTGGCGCTTTGGTGGTCGAACTGTGGTGTTCTTGGCGCACGCCTTGGGCGGATTACTAAGACCCAATGCATTCGCGGGGCCCCAGCAGTGATGGCGGCGAAGATACAGAGGCCGCTTCAAAGCTGGAGCCAGGTGCCCAGGATCGACCGAAACGTGAACGCACCGCTCGCCATCGCTCGGGGCATGAAAGCGAAGCAGCGCGCCCTTGAGACAGTGGCCGGCACGCATCCAAGCCGTCAGATCACTACCTGTTGGATTAAAAGCAGCGAGGCCCGTGGTCTGTTTGTCGCCAAGACGCTTCAGTTGAGATTGAGCGCGGTCGCACAAGCGACAGCCCGCGACGCGAAGGCGCCAGTGCAGCCGGTTTCGCTGAAAGTCGCGACGTCCAAAGCAAAAGCACGTGACCGTGTCTTGGGGTCAAGCGGATCACAGGCAACACCCAAACACCGGAACCCGGAAGACCAGCGCTGATCACCTCTTGCAAACCCTCAAGCCGCAAAGATGTCAGTAGAGATCGGAGGAGGCACCCCTCCGAAACCACCAAACCGAATGATCTAGAAATCCAGTCTGTAGTCGACGCGCGCACCAAGGTCGGTCGGATCGGTAACGTCGCGCGCGACCCCCATCATGAGCCGGTCACGGCTGAAGATGCTTCGAGAGTACTGGAACCGC
>CAZSBR010000225.1:0-1698 GCA_964605165.1 uncultured Phycisphaeraceae bacterium | reverse complement strand
ACCGAACGTCATGCCCTTCAAGCCCGCTTGCGCCGCGTGAGTACCCATAGCTTACATCGAAGTCGCCGAAGTCCGAGGACGTCATCAGTCCCAACTCCACTTCTCCCCGCGCGCCCTGGGTCCCTTCTTCGGTGACTGTGAACGACGGTGCGCCACGTCCGAGAGCCGCCAGCGATGATGTCACCGAACGCTCCTCATCGAGCAGTTCGCCTCCCAAAGCCACTCCGCCGTAAAGCTCCGAGGCGAAGCTGTTGCTCAAGAAGACCGGCCTACGGAAATCGACCCCCAGATCAGCAATGAGCGAGCGGTAGATCTCCGATCCGACACTCAGTGCAAGCCCATCCCCACCGCGCTCGGTGTATCCGTCGGTCTCGAGCCAGAGGTAATCGATGTTGCCATACCAGGTCACAATGAGCCCAGCCAACGGATCCGACAACGTGTTGTCTTCGGAGCCGAAGATCTGGGAGTAATTCAGTCGCGCCGATGCGTTGGCGTAGCGCCCTTCGAACTCAGCATCGGCAGCCGTATCGACGGAGCCAGATGAGAGATCATACGCGATCTTCCGATGACTGTCGTATTCAGTCCGACCCAGCGACAGATACCCTTCATAGCTCAGTCCGGGATAGGTCCAGCTACGCTGCACGGCGTAGAGCGTCGCCTGGTAGCCGATGGCGTCGATGCTTGAGCCGTCCCCAAACTCCGTCTCACCGTCGGAGTAGCCTATTGCAAGACCGAACGTGGTGAACGGATCGCGCTGGTAGTCGATCCCAACCACGACATTCGCCACATCGAACTCGTAGTCGTCTGACCGATCGCCCCCGTCACGGCGGTTGAGCGAAAAATCACCGCCGACAAACATGCCCCATTCCAAGGTCGTGTAGCGCTCCCGCTCCTTGGAGGACAACCGTGTCCCGGCGATGCCATCGGCAAGTTGCGAAAGCAGGTTGGCTGGCACGCTCTGCCCGTCCATCGATACGGTCACACCGCTGATGTCAAATCCACGGGCCCCGCCATCACGCACACGACCGATCCGATCGGAAACGACACCACCGATGCCGCGTGCAATCGAAGATGTCATGTCCACAACAGCCAGATGCTCTTCGTTGCGGATTGCCCGCATGGCCTGATCGAGCTGTTCTCCCGAAAGGGCAGCGACACCCAACGTCGTACAATGTGCCAAAAGCGCATTCGCCTCGTCGGAGCGATCCTCAAACCCAGCCACGATCTCACAGCTTTGGTCCACGGCAGTGGCCGTCTCAATGAGCTCCGGGTCGGTCACAGCGCCCGCGATGATCCCTTCGGCAAAGGCGACAACCGACACCGTCACAGTGGCGACGGAGCCGCCCGCACCCGAGTTAAATGCCCGGTAGCTAAAGCTCACCTCATCCGGACCGTCCTCCGACGGAATGAACTCGACGCTCTGACCCGCGACACGCACTGTGCCGCTGGATTCATCCGGGCGAGACTCGATCTCCACACGTGTGGGTTCGTTCCCGCCAAGCAGAGCGTTGGCATCGTTCGCAAGCACGTCGATCTCGATCGCTGCGCCTCGTACCGCAGTCGCAACATCATCCCTTGCAACCAGAGCACCGGAACCAAGCACCGTCACCGTGACCGTCGCACGCGACGTACCATCACTCACGGCATTGCTGGTCTCGTAGATGAAGGTATCCGTCCCCGTGAAACCAGCGTTCGGTG
>CAZSBR010000224.1:0-4124 GCA_964605165.1 uncultured Phycisphaeraceae bacterium | reverse complement strand
GCAGCACAGAACCCGAGCCTGATGTCCTACGACGCGCAGCGGGGCATGCTCCGCTTTGCGAGCGATCTCACGTTCGACTCGGGCTCGGATGTCGTCAAGCCCGCAGCCAAGCAGAGCCTGTCCGCGCTGGCCAACGTCCTCCGCAGCGGCGAGGCCGCCGCCTACGAGCTCATCGTGGTAGGCCACACCGACAGCCAGCGCGTGAGCTCCGCCACCGCCCAGCGACACCCGACCAACATGCACCTCTCCGCTCACCGCGCCATCTCGGTGCGGCGTGAGCTCGTCAGCATGGGCGTGCCCGAAGGCAAGATTCAGGCCGCCGGATGGGGCGAGTTCCGGCCCGCCGTGCCCAACAGCCCGAGCGGCAACACACCCGCCAACCGCCGGGTCGAGATCTTCCTCGTCGCCGACTCAGGCAGCTCGAGCGCCCCGATGGCCGCTCCGACCAGTAGCGGCAACGCTTCCGGCGGCATGATGGGTGTCGATCGCTCAGCGCCGGCACGCCAACCCGACCCGACCAAGTAAGACCGGGTCGGAGGCCGCTGGTAAAGCAGATCCGGCGGACCAGGCACGACCACCCAACAGTCCAGCACGAACCCACAACGCCGCGGAAGTCCGCGGCGTTGTGCCTTTGGGAACTCATCAAGCACTGATATCAGGCAGTGGGCGTCGTGGACGGTTCCTCACCGAAACGGTGAGCCAACTGCTGGCGCGTGGGAACGAACGCTATCACCGCGGCTGCGGTCGCAAGCGAGAAGAACACAACTGCTGCAGCGAAGGGCCAGCCAACCGCTCGCAGCGCCGAGTCGATGATGCGGATCTTCGGCGTGCTGCCGGTCGGCATCACGTACAGCGATGCGTCGTACTGCCATGTATCCGGCTGAAGCACAGGAAGCCCCCCCACCTCGGTGGGCGGCGCCTCGTCGTACGGGCGGCCCTGCGGGTAGGCAAAGCGCTCGGTGCGGATCGTGCCATCAGGCAGCAGCTCATGGATGCCAAAGGTCCAGTCCCGCTTCCAGATGCGGCCCCAAGTCGCTGCGTCGGCGCCCTGCCGAGGAATGCGCGCCACCACACAGAGCCGATCGGGAATCTCGCCCGATTCGATGCCCCTGACGAACTCCTCGGGCGAGTGGCCTGTCAGCGGCGCGAAGCGCAGCACGCGGAGCCAGTCCTCGTGCTCGACAAGTCCGGGGAGGTTGGCAGCGTGCGTGCGCTGCTCAAAGGGCACGAGCAGATCGAAGCTCGCGTCGCCATACGTCACGCGCACGCTGCCGAGCGGCTGAGCTTCCGTCGGCTCGATGCTTTCAATGGTGACCGCATTGCCCGCGTACTCGAACGCGGGCTCGACCACCGGGTTGAAGACGTAGATCGTCCGGCCGTTGAGGCGTTGATGCTCGGCGAGCCTGCTCGCGACGATCCACGTCGAGCCGATACCGAGCGCGAACAGCAGAAGCGCGATCAACAGCGCTGGGGCGCGCCGCTTCTTCTCGGGAGCGACAGAGCCGGGCGCATCAGCCACCGTTGGGTCGGTCGCTTGCTGGTTGGTCACTGGCGGGTTGGTCGCCTGCTGCTTGGTCATGGCCTTGGCTTGTGGTTTCGTCGGCGCTGGTGTGATCGGATGCGTTCTTCGCATCGCCGCTGTGAGAATCGCCATGGTCCGACGGCGCTTCTGCGCTGAACAGACCGGGCGTGAGGCCCGTGCGCAGGACTTGGCGATCCGCAGTGGACTTGGCGGGGTGGTCGCTGCCGTGGTCGTCCTTGGCGTGGTACTTCTTCTCCCAGTAGGCCCACGCCTCGGCCTCGGTCATGGGCCCGGGCTTGTCGGCTGTGCCGCTCTCCATGAGCTTGGCGATGTAGTTCTCGCGGGCAGCCAGATAGATGGGCTGGGTGAGCGTGGTGTCCGAGTAGACCGGGTTGATCCCCATGCCCGTGCCGCCGGGCGAGACCGACTGCGCCTTGTACTCATACACGTGGCCACGGTTGAGGAGGTCGATCGCCGTGAAGCCGAGGAACGTGCCGAACGCTGCGAGCGTGAAGAGGAAGATCACGGCGTTCATCGGATTACCGCGACGAAGACCCATGAAGAAGAGCACAACGAACGTCGCCTTGATGGTGGCGATGAACATGGCGATCAGCGCATTGACGTAGTCGGGAATCGTGATCGCGATGTTGTTGACGAGCCATGACTCCATGTCCGACACCACCACGGTGATAAACGTGAAGAACAGCAACACCAGCAGCACGAAGGTGAGAAATTGCCACGGATAGACGTGGTGATGGATGCGATCGTGCTGACCGTGCGGATCGGTCGGATCGAAGTGCGTGTTCGCGGGCGACGTGTGGGACATGGTGGTTCTCGGTCAGGTGTCGCGGCGTGCCGTGAGCAGAGCAGTGTTCAGTGGATGAGGTAGAGCAGCGGGAACAGGAAGATCCAGATGAGGTCCACAAGGTGCCAGTAGAGGCCGGAGTTCTCGAGCATCGTGTAGTGCTTGGGGCCGTAGGCCTTGTGCTTCATCGACCGGTACAGGCAGAAGCTCAGCAAGCCCGCGCCGATCAGGACGTGCAGGGCGTGGACGCCCGTTGCCATGTAGTAGATCGACCACCACAGCGGCTCGTGCGGATCGTGGGCGAACGGGTAGCTGAAGAAGATGCCCGGCCCCTTGCCCTCAGCGAGCTTGGGGATGTACTCGAAGGTGATCTTGATCGCAAAGAAGGCCACAGCGCAGACCAGCGTGATGATCAGGTTGATGTTGAGCCACCGCTGGTGGTTGAGCTGTGCGCACCGGATCGCCATGGCGACCGTGAACGACGAGATCAGCAGCACGACCGTGTTGAGGCCGCCGTAGAACGGATCCAGTGAATGCGAGCCGTTGGCGAAGGCCTCGGGGTACTTCAGGCGGTAGATGAAGTAGAGGCAGAAGAGCCCCGCGAAGAGCAGCACTTCGGTTGCGAGGAAGAGCCAGAAACCCTGCAGACAGGCATCGAACTCATCGTCCTGCGTGCGGAAGTGAGAGGCGTGCTTGTACCGCTTCCATCCGGGCAGCGAGAGCTTGGAGCTGTCTTCGCCCGGGGCGTTGTCACCGGGCATGTTCGGATCAATCACGGTCATGGCTCTGCTCCGGCGCGGCCCGCGCTCTCTTCATTCGTGCTGCCCGCGGCAAGGTGTCGCGGGTGGAGACATGCTCTCCAGGCCAGATTCCGCTCTCTCACAAGCGGGTTTCCAAAGGCCGAGCCTTCCCGTCTGGGAAGGCCCGGCGTCAGTTGCTCGATCAATGCTTGCCCGGGTTCTCGGGCAGCGGGAACTCCTGCGGATCGCAGTGCGGCGGAAGCACCCGGTCAAAGTCGTACGGCCCGTGTGTCACGAGCGGCTCGTGGTGGAAGTTGTGAGCTGTGGGAGGCGACTCGGTCTCCCACTCGAGCGTCAGCCCGCCCCAGGGGTTGGGCGGTGCCTTCGCCCCGGCCACCAGCGAGTGCAGGAAGTTGAACAGATGGATGAGGAAGCCGATGAGCAGCAGCCACGAGCCGATCGTCGAGACGATGTGGAGGAACTGGAACTCATCGACGTAGCTGACATACCGCCGGGGCATGCCCTGCGTGCCGAGGAAGAACTGCGTGAAGAAGGTGATGTTGAAGCCGACGAAGACCACCACGCCGCCGGCAATGCCCGCCGCCTCGTTGTACATCCGGCCAAACATCTTGGGCCACCAGTGGTGCATGCCGCCGACCAGCGCGAGGATCGTGCCACCCATCATCACGTAGTGGAAGTGCGCCACAACGAAGTACGAGTCGTGGAGATGGAGGTCCGTCGCCAGCGTTGCCAGGGGCAGGCCGGTGAGGCCGCCGATCAGGAAGATGAAGATGAAGCTCAGGGCGTAGAACATCGGCGTGTTGAACGCGATCGACCCCTTGTAGAGCGTCGCCACCCAGTTGAACACCTTCACAGCAGTGGGAATCGCCACGAGGAAGGTCAGTGCGCTGAAGACGGCTGCCGCGATCTCGCCCATCGAGGCGAACATGTGGTGGCCCCACACGATGAAGGACACCGCCGCGATACCCAGCGATGCGAACGCCATCGCGTTGTAGCCGTAGATGTGCTTGCGAGCTTGCACCGGGATCAGCTCGTT
>CAZSBR010000223.1:0-4200 GCA_964605165.1 uncultured Phycisphaeraceae bacterium | reverse complement strand
CTGTTGACCTCGGCCTCGAGCTTGATGCGCTGTTCTTCGGGCAGGTCGGCGTCTGCGAGGACCTGGGTCATGCCGTCACGGATGGGGCCGGCGACCCAGCCTCGCCAGTTGCTGGCGACGATGAAGCCGCCGACGACGAGCGCGATGATCGCGATGACGAGCACCACGAGGCAGCCCACCCAGAAGTTGCCGGGGCGGCTGGTGTGTGACGAACGGTTGGTGCGATAGATTCTCGGCCTGAATTGATGCATAGGTTATCTCCCGGTGGGTCCTTTCCCGTCGCTGCGCTGACGCCGAAGTGTTGGTGCACTTTGAGCGTTGCGGCGATATCCATTCACATTCTTCGGTAGCGTAGCCCCGTGATTGCACACCCCAGCCTTGAGCATGGCTTCTTTGATGGACACCTTGATCTGGCGTATCTCGCCGAGATCGGGCGGGACATGCACGCGCCGCTTGCCGATTGTCGCGGCCGGCTGAGCCCGGCGGCGATCACGCTGCAGGAACTTCAAGCCAGCCCGGTGACGGCGTGCCTTGGCACGATCTTCACTGAAGCTGTACCGGACCCCGCTGCGGCGGATGCCGAGGCGGGCGCGTTTGCGTACCCGGCGGGCGATGCGCTCGCGGCTCGGGCGGCGGGGCTTCGTCAGCACAAGCTTTACCAGGCGTGGGATCAGGCGGGCGTCATCCGGCTGATCGAGCCCGGAAAGCCGCTGAGTGCGGACGGGCCATTGGCGGTCGGGCTGCTGATGGAGAGCGCCGATCCGATCGAGTCGCCCGAGCATGTCGATGAGTTCCCCGGGCTCATGGTTGTGGGGCTGACGTGGGCGACGGGCTCGCGGTACGCAGCGGGCAACGCCGAGGCTGTGAAGGGTAACCGCGGCCTGACCGATCTTGGCCGGGCGTTGGTCAGGGAGCTTGATGCACGCAGCATCATCCACGATGCGAGCCACCTGTCTGACCGGGCACTCGACGACCTGTTTGCGTGCACGGACAGCATGGTGGTGGCAAGCCACTCGAACTGCCGGGCAGTGTCGTCGTGGGGCGATGCGACGCGCGACCAGCGTCAACTGACCGACGAAGCCATCGCCGAGATCGGCAGGCGAGGCGGGCTTGTGGGGCTCAACCTGTTCACGGGCTTTGTGGATGTGGGTGTTTCGGAGCAGGGCAAGCGAGCGAGCATTGCCCGGGCAGTGGATCATGTGGAGCATGTTGCTCAGGTGATGGGCCACAGGCGGGGTGTGGCGCTGGGGTCAGACATCGATGGGGGCTTTGCTGCGGATCGGCTGGTTGAGGGGATCGATCGGCCGGGGGATCTTGCAAAGCTGGCCGATGAGCTCACGCTGAGAGGCTGGAGCGATGAGGAGGTCTGCGGCTTTGCGTTCGGCAACTGGGCGCGGGTGCTGGGGCTTGGCTGAACGAGGCTCTGTGGAGCGCTAGAGCTTCATCGCTTCGTCGATGGCCTTCATCATCCGCTGCACGCTGATGGGCACGCTGGTCTTGAGTTCCTGGCTGAAGAGCGAGACGCGGAGTTCGTGCGTGAGCCACCAGAGGCGGCGCACTTCGGCGGGCGTTCGGCCTCGCTCGTGGAGCGTGCGGAGCGCTGCCTCGACGCTGTGGATCTCGCGCATGGAGGCGATGTCTCGCGCGAGCCCGCCGGTGCGGAGCTTGGTGAGTCTTCGATCGATGCTGATGGCAAAGCGTTCGAGATGGCGGGACCACTGCTCGGGTGTGGCGGTGAGGAAGCGCGGCCCGATGATGGCGTCGAGTTGGCGGGCCATGTCGGCGATGGAGGCGTCCCATGCCTCCGGCATGCGTTCGGTCAGCGCGAGCGTGAGCTTGTGGCGGACAGCGAGCACACGCTGAGCGTGCTCGATGGTGGCATGCGTGAGGGCGATGGCCTGGTCCCATGCGAGCTGGGCGCGCTCGTCGAACTGCTTGCCGGTGGTGGGTGTGCCCGCTGCGCTGAGTGCGAAGGCGCGGTCAGCGACAGCGAGCAGGATCTCATCGTGGAGTTGGCCTGCCTGGCCGAGCGGCGCGTAGCTGGCGGCGGCCCGTTCAAAGCCGGGCAGACGGCGGGGGTCGAGCTTGAGTTCTTTGCGCAGCGCGATGGCAGCGAGACGCCGCACGCCTGCAGCGGTTTCAGTCAAAGCCTGGTCGGGGTTGGTGCGGAGTTCGATGTCGACCGCTGAGCCTGTGTCCACCAGCGCCGGGTAGACCTCGCGCTGGGACTTGCCGCGGCTGAGGGTGATGGAGGCGGGCGGGTCGTCGAAGGTCCACGCCTTGAAGCCGCGCTTGGGGTAGCCCTCGGCCGTGAGGGCTTTCTGGGACTGCTTGGCTTTGCCTGCGAGACGGGCCTGGAGAGCGCGGACATCGCGGTCTTCATCGATGACCTTACCGGTGGCTTCGTCGGTGACGCGCACGAGGAGCTTGAGCTCGAGGGGCAGTGCGCTGGTGTCCATGAGCGTGGCATCAATGGGCACGCCGGTGAGCGCGCCCACGCGGTGCGCCACAGCGACGGGCAGCGGGCCGTCGGGCGTGAGGTTTGCGCAGGCATCGACGGCTTTGGGCACGTCGATCTGGCGGCGGATGGTCTTGGGAAGCTGGCGGAGCAGCGCTTCGACCAGTTCGGGCAGGCGGCCCGGCACGAGCCAGGCGCAGCGTTCGGGGTCGAGCGCGGGCAGATCGGCCAAGGGAACGGAGACGCTCACGCCATCGTCTTCGCCGCCCGGGTTGTGCGCATAGCTGAGCGTGAGGGGCGTGCCAAAGGCGGCGTGCTCATCGGGGAAGAGATCTTCGGGCGGCGCGACGCCCTCTGGTATGAGGTCGGTGAAGGTGAGCGCTGCGGGGCGCGCGCGGCGGAGCCAGCTTTCGAGCTTGCCCTCGCTGAAGACCTTGTCGGGGATGTGGCGGTGGAACCAGTCGAGCGCGGCGTCATCGATGCCGAGCGTGCCGCGGGCGCGGAGCTTGTGTTCGTGGGCCTTGGCCTGCTGGATGGTCTTGTGGCATTTGCGCAGCCAGCGGGGCATGGTTCTGAGGTTGCCCGGGAGCACGCCCTGCTCGATGAAGACCAGCCGGGCGGCGGCGGGGTCGATCGAGCCGAGGTGGGCGTTGCGGCCGGAAATCAGTTCGAGCCCGCCGAGGGTGACGCGTTCCTTGACGATGACCTTGCCCCGCCCGGGATGCCAGAGCGGCTCATCGAAGTGCCTGCGGAGCAGAGGGCCGGCGGCGTCTTCGATCCACTGGGGTTCGACGCGCGCGCAGAGGCGGGCGAAGAGCCGGCTGGTGCGGACGAGTTCGGTGGCGACGATCCACTGCGGCTTGCGGCTGGCAAGTGAGGAGCCGGGGAAGATCGCAAAGCGCTGACCTCGCTGGTCCTCGTATTCCCACTGGCGGCTCTTGGGGTCTTTCTTGTCGAGCTTTCGTCCGATGCCGTCGAGCAGGCCGCTGAGCAGAGAGCGGTGCAGCGGTTCGTAGAGCGCTTCATCGCTGAGCGAGCTGTCCTGGGCTCGATAGCCTGTTGCGGCGAGCATGAGGCGAATCTGGCGATGGGTGGCGCGCCACTCGTGCAGCTTGCGGAAGGAGAGGAAGCGTCGTGCGCACTCCTTCTTGAGGCGCGAAGAGCCGAAGGTGTTCGAGGCCTTGTCGAACCATCGCCAGATGTTGAGCAGGACCATGAAGTCCGAGTGGTCGGACTTGAACTCGGCGTGGGCTTCATCGGCTGCGTCGCGCTGCTCGAAGGGGCGCTCGCGGGGGTCTTCGACCGCCAGCGCGCTGACCACGGCGGTTGCTTCGTGCAGGACGTTCTGCTCGGAGGCGGTGAGCAGGACGCGGCCGAGCTTGGGGTCCAGGGGCAGGCGGGCGAGTGTGCGGCCGACGGTCGTGAGGTGACGCTGCTCATCGAGCGCACCGAGCTGGGTGAGCAGCTCGTAGCCGTCGGCGATGCGGCGAGCTTCGGGCGGATCGATGAAGGGGAAGTCTTCGACGGCTCCGAGCTTGAGCGCGCGCATCTGGAGGATGACGGCGGCGAGTGAGGAGCGGAGGATCTCGGGATCGGTGAACTCATCACGCTGGTCGTGGTCTTCCTCGCTGAAGAGGCGGACGCAGACACCCTCGCTGACGCGGCCACAGCGACCGGCGCGCTGGCGGGCGGAGGCCTGGCTGATGGGCTCGACTTCGAGGCGCTGGACCTTGGAACGCGGC
>CAZSBR010000222.1:0-4211 GCA_964605165.1 uncultured Phycisphaeraceae bacterium | reverse complement strand
AAGCACGACCGGCGCAAGGGCGATGCAGATCGCCATGCTCAGCATCATCGCGCGGTGGTGCTCAGCAACCTTGATCACATCACGCGCACGAGAGGGCTCCCAAACCATATGAGCCTCCTGATGGCACCAGCCTCATTCCACCGTCACACTCTTTGCCAAGTTGCGCGGCTTGTCGACATCGTGCCCGCGCAGGATCGCTGCGTGGTACGCAAGCAATTGCAACGGCACGACCGTCACCAAGGGACTCAGCGCCTCGGGCACATCGGGGACGTAGAGCACGTCCTCCGCGATCGACTCGATCTGCTGGTCGCCTTCAGTGGCGACTGCAATGACGTGCCCGCCCCGGCTGCGGACTTCCTCGATGTTGTTGAGGACCTTGTCGTACTGCGGGCCCTTGTTGGCGATGAAGACGACGGGCATGCCGTCGTCGATCAGCGCGATCGGGCCGTGCTTCATCTCCGCTGCGGGCATGCCCTCAGCGTGGATGTAGCTGATCTCCTTGAGCTTGAGAGCGCCTTCCAAAGCGGTCGGGTAGTTGTAGCCGCGGCCGAGGAAGAGCCAGTTGTCGCGATCGACGTACTTCTCGGTGACGGCCTTGATCTGGCTGTCGGTCTCGAGCACGCGGTCGATGAGGTCTGGGATCTGCTCGAGCTGGGCCATGACGCGGGCCGAGGCCTCGGGGCTCATGAACCGCCGGCGTGCCATGAAGAGCGCGATCATCGTCAGCACGGTGACCTGGCCCGTAAACGCCTTGGTCGAAGCGACCCCGATCTCAGGGCCAACACGCAGATACACGCCCGCATCGGTATCGCGCGCGATCGTCGAGCCGACGACGTTGATCACCCCGAGCGCGAGCGCCCCCCTGCTCTTGGCCTCGCGGAGCGCTGCGAGCGTGTCGGCCGTCTCGCCCGACTGGCTGACAGCGACGACGACGCTGCCCTCTTCGATGATCGGGTTGCGATAGCGGAACTCGCTGGCGTACTCGCACTCGCAGGGGATCTTGGCGAAGTCCTCGAGGAGGTACTCACCGATCATGGCAGCGTGCAGGGCTGTGCCCTGTGCGCTCAAGATGATCCGCTTGGAGCGGACGAGTTCCTTGGAGAGCTGTTCGAGCCCGCCGAGCACCACGGTGCCCTCTCGCTTATCGAGCCGTCCCTTCATGCACAGCCTGAGCGCGCTGGGCTGCTCGTAGATCTCCTTGAGCATGTAGTGGCTGAAGGTGCCCAGCTCGATCTCGCCCAGCTCAAGTTCGAGCTTCATGACCTTGGGGCTGAGCTCGACATCATCGACGGTTGATGTGCGGAAGCCCTCACGGGTGATCTTGACGACGTTGTAGTCATCGAGGGTGATGGCCTGCGTCGCGTGCGCGATGATCGCGCTGGCATCGGAGGCCACGATGTACTCGCCGGCGCCGATGCCGATCAGCAGCGGGCTGCCCTTGCGCGCGCACACCATCACGCCCGGTTCGCGCTGGCAGGTCACGACGATTGCGTAGGCGCCGGTGACTTCGCGGAGCGCAGCCTGCACCGCCTTCTCGAGGTCGACGCCCTGGTCGGGGTCGTAAAGCTCGCTGATGAGCATCGCGAGCACCTCGGTGTCGGTCTCGCTGCTGAAGACGTGGCCCTGCTCCTGGAGATAGGTCCGCAGCGAGGCATAGTTCTCGATGATGCCGTTGTGCACGATGGCGATGCCGCTCTGGTCATCGACGTGCGGGTGGGCGTTGGCCTCGGTCACCCCGCCGTGGGTTGCCCACCGGGTGTGGGCGATGCCGATGGTCCCGGTGAGACCACCGGCAGCTTCAACGCGGTCCTCGAGGTTGGCCACCCGTCCGACCGCCCTGTGCACGTGCTGGCGGCCATCGGGCTCGATCACCGCCACGCCCGCCGAGTCGTAGCCGCGATACTCAAGCCGCTTGAGACCCTCAATGAGGATGCCCTGTGCCGGCTTGGAGCCGATGTACGCGATAATCCCACACATAAATCGGACCTTCCATCAGGCGCACACCGTGCCCATCGAGCCGGGACGATGGCATGCTGTCGTTCATCGGCCTGCTCGGCGTGCATGTTGACCACGCCCCGGGAGTCTCTTGCGCAAAGCAAGGAGAACCGATATGAGAAGCGTACGACGTGGCCGGAGTGAAAGATCGGTCAACAAGGCCGCCGTCGATGAAATCGACCATGCTGCAATCAGAGCCATGTACGAGCGTTGAGACAGGACAACGCCCGACCCCGCGACACGAGGAATGCACCAAGCCATGTCGACCCATCGCTCCCGTCACTTGCGCCCCGCTTTGCTTGTCGTGCTCATGGCCTCAACGACGGGGGCATGGGCACAGGACGACCTCCCGCTGCGCGGCCCGGAGGTCACCCCTATCAAAGAACGCACGCTCGTGCCTTCTGGGATGATGGGGATGACCGACAAGCTCGACCAGCGGCCTGAAGTGGCTGCCATCGCTCTGCTCGAGCTGTCGGAAGAGCAGCAGGCTGCTGTGCAGGCGGTGCTGCTGGAACATACCCGGGCGGTGGACGAGGTCTTTACGGACAACATCGCGCAGGTGCAGGGCTGGATCGGCTCGCTTCGCGCGGGTTCTGGTCGCGAGCGGATGCAGTCGCTCAGGGCCATCCAGCAGGCCTTTGCGCCCGTCCGCGAGCTTGGATCGCTCGAGGACCGCATTGCCAAGACGCTCCCCGAGCAGGCGGCGGCCCAGTACCGCCAGCTCATCAGCGAGTACGAGACCTCGCTCGAGGCAGAGGCTCGGCGGCAGGCGGAGGCTGGCGGCGGGCGCTTTGAGCCGATGAGGCACCGCATGCGCCGGAACTTTGAGAAGATCGGCCAGGACATCAAGGCCTCGTACGAGCGCACGCTCAAGGCTTCGGGCGAGGATTTCGAGCGCATGCTTGCCGAGGCGCAGCTCAGCAGCGAGGGCGAGAAGCTGGTCAGGGACTCGGTGCGCGCGCTCGCCGAGAACTCCGGCTTCAATCCGAGTCCCGACGATCGCAGGCAGGCCTTCATGAAGATCCTCGGCGAACTGGACCGAGAGGATCGCAGCCGCCTGCTCCGCGCCGCGACGGGTCGGTGAACGAGCAGGCGAACCGAGCGGTCTCGCCGTCGACGCTGGCTTGCTGAACGTCTATGCTCCTTGAGTTTGCGCCCGAGGCCAGCACGCCTGCTGGCCGAGGTTTGCGCACGCCCGGGAGGCACAGCCCGATGCCCAAGCGCGACGATCTCAAGACCATCCTCATCCTCGGCTCGGGCCCCATTGTCATCGGACAGGGCTGCGAGTTTGACTATTCGGGTGCCCAGGCGTGCAAAGCGCTGCGGGACGAGGGCTTCCGCATCGTCCTCGTCAACTCCAACCCGGCCACGATCATGACCGACCCGGCGCTGAGCGACCGGACCTACATCGAGCCCATCACCCCCGCCACGGTGCGCAAGGTGCTCGAGCGCGAGCGCGACCTGGGCACACCCGTCGATGCTGTGCTGCCCACCCTCGGCGGCCAGACCGCGCTCAATTGCGCGTGCGCTCTGCACGACGAGGGCGTCTTCGAAGAGTTCGGCATCGAGATGATCGGCGCCAGCCGGGAGGTCATCCACCGGGCCGAGGACCGCGAAGCGTTTAAGCAGGTCTGCAACCAGGTCAACCTCGCCACGCCCGACTCGAGGACCGTCTCGACGATGGAGGAGGCGACCGAATCGCTCAGCGAGCTTGGGCTGCCCGCGATCATCCGCCCCGCCTTCACGCTCGGCGGCTGGGGCGGCGGCATCGCGTACAACCGCGAGGAGTTCGAGGAGCTTGTCAAGCGAGGCCTCGGCGCCAGCATGATCGGGCAGGTCCAGATCGACAAGAGCCTGCTTGGCTGGAAGGAGTACGAGCTCGAGGTCGTACGCGACAAGAACGACAACTGCGTCATTGTCTGCTCGATCGAGAACGTCGACCCCATGGGCGTGCACACGGGCGACTCCACGACGGTCGCGCCCGCCCTGACACTGACGGACAAGGAGTACCAGAAGCTCCGCGATGCATCGATTGCGATCATGCGCAAGGTGGGCGTCGAGACGGGCGGCTCCAACGTGCAGTTCGCGGTCAATCCCAACCCTGAGAGGCCGGCTGACGGTAGCGAACCGCCGATGGAGTTCGTGGTCATCGAGATGAACCCCCGGGTGAGCCGAAGCTCGGCGCTGGCCTCCAAGGCCACGGGCTTTCCCATCGC
>CAZSBR010000221.1:708-4213 GCA_964605165.1 uncultured Phycisphaeraceae bacterium | reverse complement strand
CCGATGATCAACGAGGCGTTCTACGCGTGGATGGAGGGCGTCGCGGAGCCCGAGGCGATCGATGGCATCATGCAGCTTGGCTGCAACTTCCCGATGGGCCCGCTGCGCTTGGCGGACTTCATCGGCCTCGACACCTGCTGCAACATCATGGACGTGCTCGCTGAGGGCCTGAACAGCGAGCGGTACCGGCCATGCCCGCTGCTCAGGCAGCTTGTGTCGGCGGGCCGGCTCGGCGACAAGAGCGGGCATGGCGTGTATGAGCACGGGGCACGTTGAGCGTGAGTGCAGCGGGCACGATTCGGCTCGATACAACCTCGTATGAAACGCCTGATCCTGCCTGCGATCGTGCTGATCGTCCTTCTCGTAGCGGGGGTTGCGGGATTGGTGTGGCTGGTACGTCCGGCGGCGCCATCGCTCAGCATGGACCACCGCGCGGAACTTGAGGCTGTGTATGAGGATCTGGCTGGAACTTCGACCGATTCGGAAGAGAATGCGTGGCCCGAGTTCGAGGCGCTGACCGCTGCCTACCAACGACTCTCTGAGCGGGTCGGGCCGGCGGCTGACCCGAGCCTCGCGGCCAAGCAGTTGCTGGACATCAAACTGGAGAATGAAGGCGAGCTTGAACTCGCTGAAGCGGGCCGGCAGATGCTCAACGCGCCCGAGCTCGATGAGCTTGATCGATTGCTTGACAAAGTTGCTGCTGCGGATCACTTCATTGGGCCGATCGAGTTGCCGACCGATTGGTCGGCACAACAAGGAGCTGCGACGACCCCGCGCATGGAGCAGGCGGGTGCGAGCAGGGGGCTCGCCCGTTTGCAGAGTGCTCGCTCGATGGCGGCGCTGGCGGAGCGGGACTTCGACTATGCGTTGCTGCAGATTGAGCGGGCCATCGGATTGAGCGTCGTGTATGCGCAGCGGCCAGATCTGATGGCTCGCCTCATGTCCATCGCCATGCGCGGCTTGGCTCTGTCCGACGTACGCCGCGTTGCGTTTTACACGAATGACCGTGATGTACTCGAGCGGCTCGAGGTGCTCATTGACGCAGCGGGCGATCTGCCGCCGGTCATGTCGGTGTACGAGGGTGAGCGGCTGATGTTGCTGGCAACGATCGCAGACATCAGTGTGCCGGCGATTCCGTTCTTGTCCGCGGGCTCGGCCGGTGAGGCGAAGCTGGCCGACGAGTTCTACGACAGACTGATCGCTTGGTCGGAGAGGCCCGCTGCGGATCGGACGGGCCCTTCGCCGGCAGCGTGGCTTCAGGCCAAGCCACTGGAGCGATATCCGATCGTGGGCATGCTGGGGCCTTCCGTTGAGGGCTCGCTGCGGTCCGAACAGCAGATGGTGCTGTACGAGAGCGCAACACGCGCAGCGGTTGCGGTCTGCCGCTACATGCTCGACGAGGGTGTGCCTCCTCCAACAATTGAAGCGCTGGTGCCCAGGTACTTGGGTGCTGTGCCGAGCGATCCATTCCGAGGAGAAGGCTTGGTCTACCGGCCTCAGCCCGACCCGCACACGGGGGCGCCGTTCACGCTGTACTCGGTGGGGCATGATGGCGTGGATGACGGAGGGCTGCCTTCCAGGCCACGCGGCCGGACCGAGAACACTGGATGGGATGAGTCCTTCACCCGCGAGTGGATCCCCGAGCAAGAGTGACCGCAGGTTGTTCGATTGAGCAAGCGTTACGCGATACCTCTCAACGGGGCGGGAGTTCGGATTCGCCCAGTGGCCGCGTAGAATGCTGCAGGTAAGGAAAGGCTCAGACCATGACCAGCAGCATCACAGGCCCCGGTATCGGTTCGTTCTCAGCAGGAGATGTAGACCCGCATGCGGTCACGATCTCCGGCATCGTCATCGATCCCGCCTACGGGCCCGGGGTGAGCGATTGGACGCCCGCGGAGTCGCTGAGGAACGTGGAGCGGGATATTGCCTCGCCGGGCCAGTATCCGTACACGCGCGGGCTCTATGAGCAGGGCTATCGCGCACGGCTCTGGACCATGCGGCAGTTCGCGGGTTTCGGTTCGGCAGACGACACCAACCAGCGCTTCAAGTACTTGCTCAAGGCCGCCACCACCAGCACCAAGGCCAACACGGGCCTGTCGACGGCCTTTGACCTCCCGACCCTGATGGGGCGGGACAGCGACGATCCGCTGTGCGTCGGCGAGGTGGGCAAGTGCGGCGTGGCGATCGACACCATCGAGGACATGCACCGCCTGTACGCGGACATCCCGATCGACCAGGTGACGGTCAGCCAGACGATCAACGGCCCGGCGTGCGTGATCTGGGCGATGTACCTCGCGATGGCCAAGCAGCGCGGGATCGGCTGGGACACGCTCGGCGGCACGCTGCAGAACGACATCCTCAAAGAGTTCCATTCCCAGAACGAATTCATCTACCCGCCCGAGGCATCGGTCAAGCTTGTGGTGGACACCATCGAGTTCCAGGCTCAGCATCTTCCCAAGTGGAACAGCGTTTCCATCAGCGGCTACCACATCCGTGAGGCGGGCAGCAGCGCTGCGCAGGAACTGGCCTTCACCCTCCGTGACGGCATGGAGTATGTCGAGGCGTGCCTGCACCGCGGGCTGGACATCGAGAGCTTTGCGCCGCGGCTGAGCTTCTTCTTCAACAGCCACAACGAGTTCTTCGAGGAGATCTGCAAGCTCCGTGCTGCCCGGCGAATCTGGGCCCGGATGATGCGCGAGAGGTATGGCGCAAAGAAGGAACGCTCGTGGTTCATGAAGACCCACGTCCAGACGGCCGGCTGCTCACTGACCGAACAGCAGCCGCTGAACAACATCGTTCGCGTGGCCTACCAGGCCATGGCGGGCGTTCTCGGCGGATGCCAGAGTCTGCACACGGACTCCATGGATGAGACGCTCGGCCTGCCGACGGAGCAGGCGGTGACGGTGGCGCTCCGCACACAGCAGATCCTCGCGCACGAGACGGGCGTGACACGCACAGTCGATCCGCTGGGTGGGAGCTGGTTCATCGAGGAGTTGACCGATCGCATCGAGGCTGACGCGCTCGCTCTGATCGAGGAAATCGATGACATGGCTGGCGGGCCATGGTCACCCGATCGCATCGGCGCGCTGACCAATGGCGACTTCTACTCGGGCGGCTGCATCGCGGGCATTCACCGCGGCTACTTCCGCAGGCAGATCGCCGAGGCTGCGTACCGCTTTAGCGAGGAGTGCGAAGCGGGCGACCGGATCATCGTGGGCGTCAACCAGTACGTCGAGGAGAGCGAGGAGAGGCCCATCGACATCCTGACCATCTCCGATGAGGTGGAGACGGTGCAGGTGGACCGGCTCGCGAAGTTCAAGGCGGCCCGCGATGATGCAGCGGTGTCCAAGGCGCTCGATGCCATCCGCGAGGCCTGCCGGGAGAACCGCAACGTGATGCCCGAGTTGGTGGAGGGTGCCCTCCACAACTGCACGCTCGGCGAGATGGTGCAGGCCATGGCAGACATCTATGGCCGCTACACCGGCGGACCGGAGTGGTGAAGCCT
>CAZSBR010000221.1:0-698 GCA_964605165.1 uncultured Phycisphaeraceae bacterium | reverse complement strand
TGGAGCTGCGAGCGAGTACGAGCCATGGTGGGAGGCGTTCCATCATGACTACTGCAGCATGCCATGGCGTGAGGCGAACAAGCTAATACCTGAGTTCGTCGAAGGTATACCGCATCGCATCATGCAACTGCAGAGCCTTGTACGCTTAACGAAGGGCTTCGAGCAATGGACCGCGGACCTCTCAGATGAGTCGTTGGTCGAGCTTGGCCGGTGGGTTCCTTTCGGGCTCGATCACGAGACCTTTCAAGGTGACGGAATGCGGTGGCTGAAGAGGAATTACCCTCCAACGGAGGTTCGTGAGACTGTTGAGCGCGAAGATGCGATGCGTGTCTACACGCGGTTCACAGAGCGATCTAATGGCATTGAGTTTGATATTGGGTTGTACGTGGGCCAGTGGATTCGCGAATGCCTTCCGGCAGCCATGTGGAGACGGTGCACGAAGAAGTGTCGCGAGTGTTACAACCGGCCTTGGCTCATCTCGGAGCACAGTTCTGAGGGATTCATGCCGTGGGGCACCGGGGGCTTCGGTCATGTTGGGGTACACGGGATTTACTTCCGTGGGGAAGAACCCGACCGGCTGCTCTTCGTCGCAAAGCTACGCCGACTCACCGTCAGAGGAAAGGCGGGCTTGGAAACTTAGACTCGCCGATGAGCCTTGCGGCTTCTAAGACGCGGGCTCCGCACGCGACACTCGCGCC
>CAZSBR010000220.1:0-4229 GCA_964605165.1 uncultured Phycisphaeraceae bacterium | reverse complement strand
TCGAGCCCTACCAGACGGACCTCGCAGCCGATGTCACCGGCTGCTGGCACCACCCCGGGGCGGTGTTGCCCATGATCGCCACGCTTGGCGACTCGATGCTCAATGTGGGTATCAAGGTCGATTCCGTCGCGGACTTCCTCGCGGCCCACCAGGTGCCGATCGACGAAGAGAACGTCGGCGGCGAGCCGGGCGAACGGAGCAGGTGGGCGTGTGCGTTTGCCCACGATGACGCGGAGCTATGGGCGATCGAGCGGCATGGCTATCGCGGCATGTCCGAGACCAACGACGACCCTCGCCAACGCGTCGCTGCGGCAAGGCACCTCGAGCGCTTCCGGACGCGCAAGCGGGACTTTGGCATCGGCGCCGAAGCCGACCTCAAGGGCATCGAGGAGACCAACCGCCTCATCGATGAGGCGATCGCCGAGATCGGTCGTGACTGGACGTGCGACATCTTCTTCGCTGCCGAGCGCGACTATTGGATGCGGCGCAACACCGCTGCCCGCGTGCAGAAGGCCCGCCAGGATCGGCTTGGACTGGGGTGGGGCAACCACGACCATCACACCTATCGCTGCACCCGCCGCAACTACGAGCATGTCATTGCGATCTTCGAGAAGCTCGGCTTCTATTGCCGCGAGCGGTTCTACGCGGGGCATGAAGCTGGCTGGGGCGCGCAGGTGCTCGAGCAGCCCATCACGCACATCGTGATCTTCGCCGATGTGGACATGTCCGCCGAGGAAGTGCAGGGCGACTTTGCGCACAACGGCTTTGAGGGCGAGCACGCGACGATCAAGGGCTCAGGCGATGGCAAGCCCCAGCTCGGCACGATCGGGCTGTGGTGCGAGCTTCACGGCGAGAGCCTGCTGCAGGCGGGCATGCACCACCTCGAGGCGATCTTCGATCATCACCTGCTGGTGGAGCAGCTCGAAACCGAGAGCGAGATCAAGACGATGGATCCGTTCACGACCTTCCCGTACCTCCGCCAGGCCTTCACCCAGGGTGAGATGTGGCGCGTGCAGCCAGAGCGGCTCGAGGCCCTCGTCAACGCGGGCCACATCACCAACACGCAGGCCAAGGCCTTCGGCGTCGACGGCGCGCTGGGATCGCACCTTGAGAACCTCGAACGCAACGATGGCTTCAAGGGCTTCAACCAGCAGGGCGTGAGCGACATCATCAGCCGAACGGATGCGCGCAAACACGCAGCGACCTCGTAAGGCCGCTGCGCTTGATGAAGTCAGAATGCCGACCGGTCGTGATCGGGCTCTTCCGGTTTAGAACGAGCCGGGCGGGTCGAAGGTGCCCGCTTCGATCTCGGGGTTGATCTGCACGTTGGTGAACTGGATCTTCTGGCTGCCCATGGGAGAGATCGAGGTGATCTCGTGGGCCACGAGCACTTCGCCCTTCTCACCGACCGCCACCTTGCGGTAGTCGCCCGGGCGAACGGACATGTCGAACGTGGGCGAGGCGGGCGTGCTCTTGAGCAGCTCGGCAACCCGGAGACCGGTCTCGACGCTGAACAAACCCTGGGAGACCGTGCCGTTGTCATTGCGTGTGAGTTCCACGCGGTAGACCTCGGTGCCCTCGAAGGTCTCCTTGCCGAGCGTCTTGGCGCTCGAGTAGGTCTGCCTTGGCTCGTACTCATCGCGGAAGCGCGCCTGGCTCTTGAGCTGATCGGCCTGCGGCCCGCGCACGATCTGGGCGGGGGCGTTGGGCATGGCGGACTGCCACGCAACCTCGCCATCCGTGCCCTGCTCGATGACGCCGAAGTCATTGGGAAGCTCAACTACCACCGCCATCTTCGCCGGCGCTTCCATCTCGATCAGAAGATCGGCCTCACCCATGCCCGGCAGGGGCAGCAGGCCGTTGATGCGCATGGTCTTGATCGCATCGAGCGCCTCGCGGCTGCCCAGGGCATCGAGGTAGTTCTCCAGAATCTCAAAGCCATCGGGCAGATCGGCGCTCGCGGTGGCAGCGGTCTCGGTCGCGGGTGCCTCGGCCTGCGCCAGCGCGGGGCTGGCCACCATCAACACCGAACACGCAGCGATCGAACACGCGGGGGCAAACAACTCGTGCAACTTCATCTCGTAGGTCCTTCCTCTTCAAGCCCATCGGGCCTCTTCAAGCCCATCGGGCCTCGAAGGCCGCTGGGGCTCTTCATGCAGCGCAGCAGCATGCTGCGCACGCGAGCGTACCCCCAATCATTGGGACTCGGGCGAAGCAAGTTGCACCGGGTCGCCCCCGGGCGCAGCCTCGCCGGGCGAGGCAACAAAGCGCACAAAGCCCCAGTATTCGGGCGCGTGCATGTTGATCCGCTTCTGAGGCGACCAGACCCAGTTGTCCTCAGCCAGCGGCCTGCCGGTGTCGGCATTGACCACCTTGGTGTACCCGCTCTCCACAGGCTCGAGATGCCACTGCACCCGCGAGAAGTTCACCCGCCATGTATCGCCCGCAGCGGGCGGACAGGGCGCACCCGCGGTCGGCTCCAGCGCCGCCCAGGGAATCGCCAGTTCCATCGACCAGCCCTGGTCGGTGTCCGACGGATCGTTGGGCGTGCCATCGAGCCTCACGGCTGATTGCAAGCCCTCGACGTGCCAGTCGTGACGTGCCGGCCCGCCATCGCGATACGCCTTGACCAAGAGCAGATCGAAGATCGTATTGAGGATGTTGATCTGCACCTCGTGGTACATCGCGCCATCGCCATCGGGATCGATGAAGATCTCGAAGTTGTTCTGGTGGTGCAGGATGTTGTCGTGCCGCGCAAGCGTGCCCCAGAGGTGCGGCTCCTCCATCTCGGCAGCGAAGTAGAAGTGCCCGTCGTCCCACGCCATCGCGGCGCGGGTCGCAAACCGAGGCAGCGGACGCTTGTCGCCCTCGATGTCGATGAACGCCTCGGTCCAGGTGACCGCCTCGCCATCGACCCAGTCGCTCGGATCGCCATCGATCGCTGGCGGCGCCGCGAGCTTCATGCAGTCGTAATGCCGGTAGGGCCAGCCCTCGATGACCATCGCCCGCTGGGCGCTGGTTGGAGCCACCACGATCAGCAGCGCCGCAAACGCACTCTTCATGCTCAGCAGTTTACGAGCGACGGCGTCGCGCGGCCAAGAGACCAGCGCCTCCCAGCAGCGCGGCGGAGGCCGGCGCGGGCACGACCTGAATCGTGAACTCGCCGTAGAAGTCGTCGCCGCCCGCAGGCACGCGGTTGAAACCGCTGCCTTCGTCGAGTCCGAAGATCTGCGGCGCCGCGTAGAAGTAGCTGGTAAGCGTGGCCGTCAGGCCGCCGGACTCAAATGAAAGAGAGCCGGAAGCAGCGCCAGACCCGCCAAAAGGACCAAACGTCGATGCACTGCTGTTCGCCATGAAGGCGGGAGCAGGCCCCGGCGCGTTCTGCGATTCGGCAAACACGCTGATGCCCGCTTCGACCGCGTCGTCGAAGAACAGGTTCATCCCGGCGAACGGGATCGCGCCAGCACTGCCGACCTGGCCCCAGATCTGGAAGTTGTACACACCCTCGGACATCAGGAAATCGACGGTCTGGATGCTTGTCTCTCCGAGCTTGCCGTTGAGCCGCTCGCCATCGGCGGACACCCAGATGGCAAACGAACCGCCTTGCACGGTGTCCCAGAGCTGACCGCCGCTGACGTCACCTGTGGCCGATGTAGAGAATTGGAAGACGTTGGTCAGCCGAATCTGGGCCGAGGCATGGGTGGCGACGATGGCAACCGCCAAACCCGCGATCTGAACGTGCAACATGCGCATAGCAATCTCCCTCAAGGTCCTGGAATCACTTCCCCCACTATGCGCCAGCTATCGGGTGTTGCCAGCGAGTTGAACACCCGCCGTGATCTAGGATCGAGCATGACGACGCCCCCAGCATCCGATAACGACACCTACACCAGCCCGCTGGCCAGCCGGAACGCATCGCCCGAGATGCTCAAGATCTGGTCGCCCCGCCACAAGTTCAACACATGGCGGCGGATCTGGCTTGCGATCGCCGAGGCCCAGCACGAAGTCACCAAGGGCTGGAACACGCCGCTGGTGAGCAAGGATCAGGTCGAAGAACTCCGCGCTGTCGTCGAGCGGGGCATCACCGATGAAGAACTCGCCCGCGCCAGCGAACTCGAACGCGACCTCCGCCACGATGTCATGGCCCACGTCCACTGCCTCGGCGAGCAGTGCCCGACCGCCAAGCCCATCATCCACCTCGGGTGCACAAGCCAGGATGTGGTGTGCAA
>CAZSBR010000219.1:0-4256 GCA_964605165.1 uncultured Phycisphaeraceae bacterium | reverse complement strand
GCACGGGCGGCGCCGAGCAGTTGTCCGCGATGATGATCTCGGCCTGTGCGCCCCGCAGGTCCAGCGCATCGAGCCTGTCGAGGGTGGCGGCAAGCTCCGCCGGGCGGTTGTGCGTCGGGATGATGAAGCTGATGGTCTGCATCGTTACATGGCCGCAGCCTGCGCGGGCGTCGTGGGTGCGATGGCTGCCGGCCCCTGGTAGACGAGGGTTGCCGAGAGGATGCGCATCAGCCCGCTTCGGAGTTCACCGAGCGAGATAGGCGCGTTGCCCAGCCGCTGGCCGTGCGCTGCAGCGGCGATCGAGCCGAGGAAGGCACCCTGCAGCAGCGTGCCGCCGCTGGCCATGCTCAGGGCTGCGGTGCTCAGCAGCGCATCGCCGCAGCCAAGGGGATCGACCGCGTGCTGCGACATCGCGGGCACGTGCTCACCCCGCACGCGCGAGCGGTGCGGATCGCCCTGGTCCACAGCAGGTGAGCCGGAGGCTGCATCGGATGTCCTGCGATCAAACGCCACGAGTCCCTCGGGGCCCATGGTCACCAGCGCCGAGTGCGAGCGTGTGCGTTCGAGCAGCGTCCAGGCGGCCGCGGCAAGGCTCTCGGTGTGCATGTTCTCGGCTCGCCGGGCTTCGCGCTCCGAGGGGCAGAGCAGGTCAAAGCCCCGGAACTCGCGGAGCAGGTTGTGCGCACCGGAGACGTCGCCCGCGAGCACGCCCGTTGCCGATCGAACACGTTTCTGCGCGCGCTGAAGCACGGAGGGTGACAGCAGCCCGAGCCCGAAGTCCGTCAGCACGACCAGATCGCACCCGCCGCCCTGCGTGGCCGAGGTCACGATGAGGTCCACGAGCGTGTCCTGCGCCTTGGCATCGAGCACGAGCCTGCTGCTTCGATCCAGGCGAACGACCTTCTGGGTGCCCACGAGCATTCTCTGCTTGAGGGGGAGTCGGCTCTCGCTCGTCACCGTTCGCACCTCGACGCCTCTGGCCTGCAGCCTCTGACGAACCTGGTTCGCCTCGTCATCGTCGGGCGTGGCGGTGATGAGCACCGGCTGGGCGCCCAGCGCTGCCAGATGCTGGGCGATCACCGCAGCCCCGCCGTCGTACCGCCTTTCTTCGACCGGGCTCAGCGCGAGCACCGGGCTTTCGCTCGCCACTTCTGGCTGATCACAAAAGACGTAGTCGTCGATGATCGTTTCGCCCACCACCACGACGCGCCTGCCGTCATAGCCGGAGATGACGCGGTCCAGCGCCTGGCTCGAGAGTTCTGGCCGGCGGGAGAGCGCCTTCATCGCGTGCTGGAAGCTGTCGACCGAGGCATCGATCGATGCGATCAACGCTGTGGAACTGAACACCACATCGCCCGAGCTGAACACGACGCGCCCGCCATGACGCTCGACGGTTGCACGCTCCGCAGCGAACCTCGGGTCGTTGTTGGTCTCGTATTCCTTGCCCTTGACGTAGACATCGGGCTGAACGCGCTCAAGCAGATCCGCAGCGGTCGGGCAGGGGTCGATGCACACCCAGTCCACGCAGTCAAGCTCAGCGAGGCCCTCGGCCCGCAGTTCCTGTGGGATCAGCGGTCGGCCGGCGCCTTTGCCGACCAATGCATCGCTCGTGACGGTCACGAGCAGCACATCGCCCATCGAGCGTGCGTGGCGGAGGTGGCGGATGTGCCCCGGATGAACGATGTCAAAGCAGCCGTGACAATGCACGACCCGCACGCCCGAAGCGCGGGCCCGCGCTCGCTGCTCGAGCAGTTCGTCGAGGCGCAGCACCTTGCCGGCGGCGGGGCCACCGGTCGGCGGCCTGAAATCGGATGGCAGATCGGGCATGACCGCTGTGTATCGGCCCGCTGGGCTGCAGTTCGCCAACGACCTGAGGTGCTGAACGATGATGGAGGCTCATCGGCAGGCCAACGCGCAAGCGCGGCGTGCTCGGCTGCAAGCGCGGGCGTGATCTACTGCTGTATGTGGGTGCGCATCACCCGCTCAGCCGATATCCCCGGGAGCATGCCAAGCCCGCAGCGATCCATCACACGCGATGACATCATCCGCCTCGGCCGCGCCAACCAGCCGTGGGACTTCCTCCCCCTTGCGGCTCAGGCCATCGTCCAGTTGCCCGCCGACCAAGCGCTCCGGTTGCTGACTGCAGCCAACTTCGCGGCCATCGGCCTGCGCACCCCCGCAGCGGACCACCTCGCCGAGCTTGAGCGACAGAATCCACAAGCCGCTGACCATCAAGATGTTGTGGCACTTCGGCGGGCCCTGGACGCCCTGCCGAATGACCGGATCGCCCCAGCCCGCCTCATCCGCACGCTCGTGGGCAACTGCAGGGCGATCAGGGCAACGAGGCCCCATCTGGCAGCCTTGATCGCCGAGCACCTGCCGCGGTGGCGAAAGGCCATCGACGACCCGCAGACCGAGCACTTCCGGGCCCTCACCGGCCAGGTGCTCACCCGTGTGCGCGGGCAGTGGACGAGCCTACTCAACCACGTCACGCTTGCGGAAGCCATCTGCAACGAGCACCTTTCCACGGGCGCTGCCATCGGTAAGCCCATCGTGCTCGAGGGCCTGGGCTGTCCGCGGCTGCTCACCGCAATCCTCGACCGCACCTCTGAGCCCGCCGGACCGCCCGCGCCTGGGTATCGCCCCCGCGTGTGGCTCATCGAGCCCGATCCTGAGGCCATGGGCCGGGCGCTGTGCTCGATGGACCTCCGCCCCTGGCTCACAGACCCGCGGCTTGGGATCGAGTTTGGCGATGGCGCAGCCCGTCGACTGGCATCAACGCTGGGCGAGCGGCTGGACCTGCAGGTCACAGCGCTGCTCGTGCGCACCCCCGGCTCAGTGGGCGCGAGCCAGGCCGAGGATGCGATCCGCACCGTGGTCACAGAGCAGGAACGCTGCCACCTCGAACTCGACCAGCGCGTCAGGGCCCGGTTTGCCCGCCGCGATGCCCTGCAAACCGGTCAGCGATTCGCTACAGCACTCGACAAGGCCGGCCCTGCCTCGGCCCCGCTGCGCGTTCTTGTGCCGACCTCGACGTACTCCACGTTTGTTCAGCACGCAGCGGCAGACATCGTCCGTGCTGTCCGCGCCATCGGGCACGACGCACGCCTGCTCATCGAGCCGACGCAGCACGACCGGTTCTCAAGCATTGCGCTGCTCAGCGCGATCGACGCGTTTGATCCCGATGCGATTCTGATGATCAACCACACACGGGCCGGCCCGCTGCGCAGCCTGCTGCCCGACGAACTGCCCGTCATCACGTGGATGCAGGACTCCATGCCGGAGAACTTCCTGCTGCCCTCAGCCCTGGCTGATGGGCCGCTGGACTTCGTCGTGGGCCACCTGCACGACGGGCTCAGCGCGCAGCTCAAGGCCCGGCCGGGACACACGCTCAGCCTGCCAGTGGCGGTGAATGCTTCGAAGTTCCACGCGGGCGAGGTCGATCCCTCGCTGGCTCGCGCGGCGCGCTGCGATGTTTCCATCGCCACCAACCAGAGCCAGTCGCCCCGGGAACTGGTCAGCGCGTGGCTTGATCATCAGCACGAGCCGGCGCTCCGCGCTGCGGGCGAGGACCTGAGCAGGCGTTTGCTGCGGTGGCTTGAAGAGACTTCCGACGGGCTTGTGCTGACCTACGCCAAGCGCTTTGCGAGGCAGGTTGCCCGCGAGCACGGTTTGTCGGGCGATGCAGCCATTGAGGAAACGCTTCGCTTCGGGCTTGCCCTGCCGTTGATTGATCGCGTGCTGCGCCACCGTGTTGCCCATTGGTGCGCACACCTGGCGGAGGAGCGAGGCGTGCGCTTTGCCCTGTGGGGCAAGGGCTGGGATCGACACCCGCTTCTCAAGAAGTACGCCCGCGGCGAGGCCCATCACGGCGAAGAGCTGCGCGCGGTCTACCAGCATTCAATAGCCCACCTGCACATCTCGCCGCAGACGCTCATGCACCAGCGGGTCATCGAGTGCACGCTCTCAGGCGGCCTGCCGATCTGCCTGCTCTCGGAGGCAGCGACCAACCCGCTCAAGGCGCGGGCACAGGCCGAGATCATTGAGCGCGGCCTGACCTCGCCCGAGGACACCCAGGGCTGGCAGCACTTCGATGGCCAAGCCTCGCCGCTGGCGGCGCAGTACGCCGAGGTGGCGCGCGCCTGCAGCGTCAGCGAAAGTCTCTACATCGATCGGCCTCTCAGAGAACGGCTCGAGCGTGCAGACGAGCCGCTGGTCCATGACCACGATGACCCCGCGTGGCTCTTGGGTGATCT
>CAZSBR010000218.1:0-4271 GCA_964605165.1 uncultured Phycisphaeraceae bacterium | reverse complement strand
TACGCCACCACACCCTCGGGCGTGCGAACCGTCATGCCGTAGAACACATCCTGCTCGCGACGAGCACCCGTCACGAGTTCATGGATGTCGATCTCAAGCACACGACGCGCCGGCACATCAAAGCGGAAGGTCTCCTGACCCAGCGGCTCATCCGTGCCCGCAAACGTGCCATCAAAGCGGATCTGCACCTCGACGACCGTCGTCGACTCATTGGGGTTGAACAGGCGCAGGTACTCATCAACAAAGTCGCTGAACGGATCCGCCGGGCGGAAGCCTTCACCGAAGGCCCAGTACGAATGCGCCTGGCTGGCAAACGCCGAAGCATTCAAGTCGCCCCGCACGTTCGAGGGCATCGCAAGCGCCACAGGCAATGCGTTGTTGAAGGCATCGGTCGATGTGTACGTCACCGCGTAGGGCTCGCCCGACGGGAAGCCGGCCAGCGTGGAGACATCAAGCGTGCCCCGGCTGGACGGAGCCACATTGAGCGTGGTGCGATACGCCGCGCCGCTCTCGAACACGAACGTGAAGTCGACATCCGCCGCCACGCTGTTGGCGTTGAGCACACCGATGCGCTCGGCCGCGCCGTTGAGTCCGATCTGGCCCTCGGGGATGACGCCGCTGACGGCGCCCTCGCCCACCGAGCCGAGCAAGCCCTCGGCCGCCTGGGCGCCGCTGACCGTGCCGTTGTCGAACGTCGAAAGCGCCGCGACGATCTCGCCGTCGGCCACGACCCGCATGCCATACGTGCCCTCGGGCAGCGTGGAGACATCCGCCAGGTTGAAGCCGCCGCGACGGAACGGCTGCAACTCGAACGTCGGCCGTGAACTCACCGGGCCGTCTTCGGTCAGGAAGATGCCCTCGACCTTGATCACGCGATCGGTCGTGTTCTGGAACACCACCACGTCCGTTCGGCCATCACCCTTGACAACCTCCGGGAACGTCCAGTTCACCGAGGGCTGGCTCGTGAAGCTCTCGCCCAGAGCGCTGCGGCCCGCATTGAACTCGTCGTAATAGCTGAACGTCGTCGAGATCGGACGCTCGCTCCACACCTCGATCGCATAGCCGGCCACCTTGCCCAGGTCGGGCAGGTCCGTGCGGACCAGCGAGCGGTCGTTGGCAAACGCTGCGGGCGTCGTGATCGTCACGCCGCCACGCTGCTGGCCCTCGATGACGAAGTCCGCGATGAGCGCATCGCGCTCGATCGTGATGTCCTCGTACCGCGCCACAACCACAACCCGCGTGTCCTGATCGTGCGGGTTGAGCATCGGCAGGAAGTGCGACGTCGTCGCGCTTGCAAAGCCCTCCGGGTAATACGCCCGGTAGGGCAGCGTCGGCACCGGCGTGCCATCGCTCAGCGTGACGTTGGCCGGCGCGCCGGGATCCGCAGCGAGATGGCCCTGAGCCGTCCCGTTGTTGATCGAGTCATACACCGCCTGCGCCTCGGCCGGGCTGTCGCCCGTCAGCACGAAGTACCGAAGCGTCGCCGTGCTGCCCGCGGGAATCACGCCCACATCAAAGCTCATCACCATCGTGCGGTCCTGGTTCAGACCGTTGGGATCGGTCGACGGTGAACCAATGAGCAGCGACGGGTCACGCAGGTTCTGCGAAGGCGCCACAAAGTCCAGTCGCGCCCTCGTGTCCGTCGCCGGCGCCGCCAGCGCCACCGTCTTGCCCTGCAGCAGCGTGTTGGTGATCACGCTCGCACTCGCATACGGCTGGGTATCACTGATGTCATTGATGGTCGACGCCGTGTTGACGAACAGGTCGTAGCCATGGTTCGGGTTGAAGCCCTCCATCCACGCCACGCCCGGCAGGTCCGTCGTGCCCTGGTTGGTCAGCTCAACATCAATCGCCACGAACCGGTCGTCATCACCAAACGAAACCACACGCTCCACCGCCAGGTCGCGGAACCGGCCATCGATCTCGACCCGGTTGTTCACGAAGTCCGACTGATCGCTCACCGACACCGGAAGCGTCGCCGCACTGTTCGAGCCATCGTTCAGGAAGACCGCGCCATCCGCCACGGCTCCAAAGAACGACCGGCCCACAACCGGGAAGTTCTCATTGCCGATGTACTCCGTGCCGCCAATGCTCAGCCGCGTGATGCGGTTGGCCTCGTCACGGCCAAAGAACGTCCCGTCGCTCGCAACGCCCACGCTCGTCACCGGGCCGGCCACCACCGCCGAGCCATCGCTGATGCCCGTCGTGACAACCACGCTCAGCGTGTAATCGCCCGTCGTCGCTGCGATCGAACCGCTGGTCACGCTGAACGGGTCGTACGCCGCGTTGGAGCCCTCGCTCACACCGAGGTAATACGTCCCGCCGCTGCTGAACACAAACGAAGCGATCGAACTGTTCAGCGTGCCCGCCGGGCTCGTCGTCACCAGCGGCGTGCCCTGGGCATCAAACAGACGCAGCGCCGTGTCCAGCGTGGGCGAGCCACTCTCGGCGGTTGAAGTCACCGTCGCGGTCAGCGTCGCGCCCTGCTCGGCTGTGAACTCGAAGAGATCCCGGTCAAACAGGCCAAACCCGCCGTCACCAATGCGTGCATCGACCGAGGCGTTGCCCGAACCATTGATGCCCTCGAGCGTCGCCGCCGTCGCCGGCGTGTCGTTGAGCTCAAAGGCGCCGAAGATGTCGTTGGAAAGCGTCAGCTCGAGCGACCAGTCGTTGAGCACGCCCGTATCCGTCGCACGCGTGTCCTCCACGATCAGCGTCCACACACCCTCGGCGGACTCGCCATCGAAGATGCTCAGCGCCTCAGCCGGTCGCAGCGAACCGACCAGCGGCCCGGGCGAAGTCACGATCGACTGTGAAGCCTCATCATCAAAGAGCACCTTCAGGTTGTCTGTGCTCGCACCCTGGCGGTTGGCCAGCACCGCGGTCTGCCCCGAGGGCGACACGAGCGTCACGCGAAGATCGCCCGCAAACGGATGGTCCACATCCACCCGCAGGTTCACATCGAGAATCTCACGCGCATCGGGAATGAACACCGTCGACGAGACCTGGCCCGGATCCGGCAACGGCACGGGCTCGGTGAAGCCCGGGCTCGTCGCGGGGAAGCGGCTGTCGCCGATGAGTTCCACCTCGAACTGCACCGTGTACGTGCCCGTGGACTGCGTGATGCCGCTGCCGCCAAGGAACGGGTTGTAGTCATCGTTCGGGAAGCCCGAAACGCCCACGTAATACGTGCCGCCGGTCGTGACAAAGAAGTCCAGCGCCGGATCAAACCCGTCGGACTGGTCGTTGACCGCAAGCTCCTCGCCCAGCGCGTTGAAGAGACGCACCATGCCATCAAGCGATGACGACGGGCTGAGCCGCTGAGCGATCACCTTCGTCGAGATCAGCCCGCCGCGTGCAAGATCAAGCCTGAACAGATCGACATCAAGCCCCGCGTTGGTGCCATCACCAAGGAACACGCCCGTGAACTCGGCCGTGCCCGATGCAGCAAACGACACCGGCGTGGCGAGCGCCACCGTGTCGTTGGGCTCGAGCGCGCCCGTCGCCGGCCGGATCTCGAACTCGTACACCTCGTTGGTGCCCGATGCAAGGCTGCCATTGAGCAGGTTGCCATCGGTATCGCGGAACAGGGGCGATGCCTGCGTGCCCGCGTTGAGCGTCAACGCATACGTGTTCACCGGCAGACGCTGCCCGCTGAACGAAGACAGATCGAGGCTCACCACCACCGTCCGCGGTGCCTCACCATCAGCAAGACGCTGAATCAGATCGCTGTCCATCGCAAGCGTCGGCAGACGCACATCCGTCACCGGAATCTGGAAGTCATCCGCTGTGCCCAGCGTGCCATCGGCGCCAGCGCTCGTCAGCGAAGCCGACGAAGTGCTCAGCACCGAGCCATCGATGTTCTTGTTGAACACCACCACCGCTTCGCGGATCGGCTCGCCCGTGAAGGCGCTGATCTGCCCGCCCGTCGGGCCCGGCTCAATCCGCCGAACCACCGGCCCATCAAGGCCGATGATCTCAAGCGCACGCGCCGCATTGATGCGACCGCCCGAGACGATCTGGTTCTGCAGCGTCGGCAGCGGGTCCGAACTGTTGATCAGCACATTGAGCAGCTCCTCACCCGAGGCATCGGGGCGAACCGTCTTGAGCAGCGCGATCGTGCCCGCCACCACCGGGCCCGCCGCCGAAGTGCCGCCGAACGGCTGATACCCGCCGCCCGGCGCAAGCGAACCCGGCGCAATGCCCGGCGCAGCCACATCGACCGATTCGGGCCCGAAGTTGCTGTACGCCGCGATCGTGTCGTCGGGAGC
>CAZSBR010000217.1:0-4273 GCA_964605165.1 uncultured Phycisphaeraceae bacterium | reverse complement strand
GAGGCCGCCGATGGAGAAGAGGAAGAGGAAGCTGAGCACGTAGAGCATGGGCGTGTTGATCGCGATGGAGCCCTTGTAGAGGGTGGCGATCCAGTTGAAGACCTTGATGGCCGTGGGGATGGCGACGAGGAAGGTCAGGGCCGAGAAGATCGCGGCGGTGAGCTCGCCCTGGCTGGTGAACATGTGGTGGCCCCACACGAGGAAGGCCACGGCCGCGATGCCCAGCGAGCTGAAGGCGATGGCGCGGTAGCCGAAGATCTTCTTGCGGCTGTGCACCGAGATCAGCTCGGAGATGATGCCCATCGCGGGCAGGATCATCACGTACACCACCGGGTGGGAATAGAACCAGAAGAAGTGCTGATAGAGCACCGGATCGCCGCCCATGCCCGGATCGAAGATGCCGATCTGGAACACTCGCTCAAAGATCAGCAGAAGCAGCGTGATGCCGATGACGGGCGTGGCGAGCACTTGGATGATGCTCGTCGCATAAATCGCCCAGATGAACAGCGGCATGTCGAACCAGCCCATGCCCGGAGCACGCAGCTTGTGCACCGTGACGATGAAGTTCAGGCCCGTCAGGATTGAGCTGAACCCGATGATGAACACGGCGAGAATCATCACCGTCGTTCGCCATTGGGAGACATCGCCCGTTGTTGAATACGGCGTGTAGAACGTCCAGCCTGTCTCTACGCCCGCGTAGAGAATCACCACAATCGCAAAGAGCGACCCTAAGACGTAGATGTACCAACTCAACAGGTTGAGTCTTGGGAACGCAACGTCCTTCGCCCCGAGCATCAGCGGTAGTAAGAAATTGCCGAGTGTCGCCGGGATGCCCGGCACAATGACCATGAAGACCATGATCGCCCCGTGCAGCGTGAAGGCACGGTTGTACACCACGTTCGCCTCTGCGATCGTGTCCGCGAGCCCGATGGACTTGAAGAAGCTGCCGGTTTCGACGTTCTCGACTGTCTCGGCGCCCGTCTCCGGATCAACGGTGATGACCGCCTCCACGCGGTTGGGCTCCATCAGCTCGGCGCGCACCGCAAGAGCCGCGACGCCGCCAAGGAAGAACATCGTCAGCACAGCCACCAGATACATCACGCCGATCTTCTTGTGATCGATCGTGTACACCCAGCTCAGGACCGTTGCCATCAACGATCCCTGCGGCGTCAGGTAGCTGCCCTCGTCGTGGTGATCATGACTCATGGCGTCTCACTCTCCGTGGATGGTGCCTCGCCCGCTGGGGCTGCACCCTCCTGGGATTCCACTTGTTCCTGCGACTCAACAGCCTCGGCCGGGCTCTCCTCCGGCGGGAGGTTCGGATCGACCTCCGCCTCGAAGGCGTTGCCACGGTCCGAAAGATGCTTCATGTACTCGATGATGTAATCGACTTCCTCATCGCTGAGCACACCGGCGTACGGCGCCATGCCGTTGACATAGCCCTGACGTACCTTCGCACCGGGCACATAGATGGACTCACGCATGTAGTTGTCCATCAGCACGGAGTCACCATCGATCGCAGCCTGCGTCATCGGCGGAGCGTTGGAGAACTCACGCGGATAGCCGTAGTTGTTGAGCCAGGTCGGGCCCGTGTTCGGCGAGCCGTCGACCGAGTGGCATCCGAAGCAACCGTTGAGCTGGGAAATCTGAAGACCGATCTCCCACGGCGCACCCTCGAGTTCGCCCTGGATCTTCTGGAGCCAGATGTCGTAGGGCACGACGCGAAGGACTGCCGCCATCTCGGCGTGATTCTGGCCGCAGTACTCGGCGCAGAACACCCAGTGATCGCGGTAGCGGTAGCCATCGGCGTGGACGTAGTCCTTGCCGCTGAGGGTTTCGGGCTCGATCCAGACGCTTGTATAGCGGTTGGGAATGCAGTCGATCTTCGTGCGGAAGTCCGGGATCCACCACGAGTGGATGACATCCTGGCTCGAAAGCCGGAACTTCACGGGACGATCCGCGGGCACGTAGATCAACGGCGAATCAACCGCACCAATCCGCACCGTCTCGTTCGGACGCTTGCCGTTGGGATAGGTGACGTTCCAGATCCACTTCTTGCCGGAAACACGCAGCTCCACAGCATCCTTCGGCGCGACAAGCTTGTCCAGGTATGGCGTGAAACCGGCAAAGAACAGGTAGACGAGGAACAGCGACGGAAGCACCGTCCATGCGATCTCAAGCTTGGTGTTGTGCGACGAACTAACTGGTGCCGGCACGCCCGGACGACGGCGATACTTGATGGTCCAGTAGATGCTCAGGCCGACCAGCAGCACGAACCAGAAAATACTGAACCACAGGATGGCCATGAACAGGAAGTCGCTGTCCGCAGCGGGATCCCAGATCGAATTGGTGCGAAAGAAGATCCGCTGAAGCCAGCCGGCATCATTGACCGCGGGCTCGAAAGCCACGACACCCTCGGTGAGCGTGGACATGCGCTCCACGGCCTGCGGGCCGGCGGCTTCCTGGGAGATGACGCTGGACATATTCATGAAGTCGTTCCCACCGGTGTCTGTGCTGAGAGGGATGCGTCCGAGGCCGAAGCGCCTGTCTGCTTATCTGCTGCCCTGGGCCTGCGCTTGGCCTTTGCCTCGGGCCGGTTGGCCTGCTCCCAGGCGATCAGGCCGCCAATAAGGACGACGAGAAACGCGATGGTCAGAAGCCCGCCGATCTGCATGACACGAAACGCGGAGAGGGCGTAGCTCCCCGTTGCCGGATCGAAGCGGTAGCAGAAGGTCGCGACGAGCTGACCAAAGCTCGCTGCAATCTTGCCATCAGAAGCTTCGATCAATGCGAGCTCGACATCACGCTTTGGCAGTTCAAAGCCGTGGATGTACCGACTGACCGTTCCATCGGGCGTCAGGAAGACCGTGGTGACCGGGTGCGAGAACTCGCCATTATCGAGCTGCTTGAACTGGTAACCGACCTCGTTGCCCAGAGCGCGTGCATTGGCCGCGGTGGCGACATGGAAGTTCCAGTTGTTGCGGACCTGCTGCGTGGCGCCGCGGCGGTACTTGGCCAGCTCAGATTCCTTGACCGTCGCTGCGAGTTGGTGCGTTTCGGTGTGATCGAAGCTGACGATCACCACACGGAAGTCCTCGCCGATGTCAAAGTCGATCTCGTTGAAACAGGTCTGCAGCTTGGTCAGCGTCGTGGGACACACAACGGGACAGCTGTAGTAGATCATGGCCAGCACGACCGGCTTAGAGCCATCGAAGTACTTGCTCAGCCGGACCGTCTCGCCCTGCTCGTTGATCACCGTGATGGAGGTGTCGATCGTGTGGCCGAGACGATCCTCCACGGTGACGCCGTCAAGCTCGTCGGGGTCGCGCACCGCGTTGTCGGTGATCCGCTGCTCGATGGCGTCCGCACCCTTGTTCGCTGCCGCCGATGACCTCTGGGCCAGCGCGGGAGACGCCGCGGACATCGCCAGCACCAACAGCACAACCCGTGCAAGGCACGGGACCGAGGACAAGCGGGTCTTTAGCCCCTTGTGTGCGAGTTGGGCGGGTCGAGTGTTCACCGGCCGGCGTACTCCTCAATGACCTTCTGACGCGATGCCTCGATCGGCAGACGAACCGTCTCCGCCGACCGATCGATCCAGGCCGCCTGACCCTGCTGGGTAAGGGCCTGAGCCCGGTAGGCCAGCGCGGTTTCTGCGCCCGCGAGGTTCATGTCTCGCTCGGCGCGCATCTTGGCAATCTGGCCGTCGGCGTAGACGGCGATGCCCGCGGTGACCACCACCAGCGTGACCACAAGGGCAATAAGGACCGAGAACAACATGCCTGTATCGACCCGCTGGCCGTGCTCGCGCTGCGGCAAACCCTCGGAACTGGGGTGCTGGAACCACTGGTCCAGGTCTTCAGGCGTGATGGAATGGTCTGCCATGGCGAATCCTATCCGGGGATTGTCTATCCGTTTGTTTCTGAATTCGTTGAAATCTCAGACACAGTTTCGTTCCCGGCCCGGTCATCGGTGCCGGATTGCTCAGACGTAGTTGCGGTGCTTCAACGCCGCCGGCAGGCGGGGGTCCTTCAGGGGAATCAGCGGGAACGAGCCGATGCGACCGATCAGGAGCGACAGGAACACACCCATGACCCCCACGATCGCCGCCAGATCGACCCACCACCCGAACACGCCCGGCCCGGCGTCCATGACTTCGCTGTAGGCCGCCTGCGACTCGACGGGCGAGAGCCCGGGGGCCAGGGCTGCCTTCCACGCGTCGTGGGCGTACACCTCGGGGCGAACGATCCAGAAGATGTCGAAGATGTGGACA
>CAZSBR010000216.1:0-4276 GCA_964605165.1 uncultured Phycisphaeraceae bacterium | reverse complement strand
TCGCCGGCGGACCAAGCCATCCAGCAGCGGTCCTTCGTTGGCGTGACCGGGCCACGCGACGAAGAGCCCGACCAATCGACCATCGCGACGAAGTTGAACGTGTGAGAAGCGCTCACGCGTCCTTCTTGAATCGCAGTGGCTGGGGACCTGCGCAGCTGAGGCACTTGCCATCGTCGCAGCCGTGGCGCGCGCCAGCGTCTGGATCGGGCACGGTGCCCTCGGCCCGGCCGGTGATCCACGCGCCGGCTGCGATGGCTGCGAAGGCAACGACGGGCACCATGAGCGAGAGATCCAGCCCCAGCGCGGGCAGCGTAACGAGCGCAGCGACCGCCATGGCGATGATCAGCAGGCCCGCGATCATGATGCGTCGCGCCAGACGGGCCCCTTCTTCCTCCTGGGCCTGGCGACGTTCTTCAGCACGGATGCGCGCACGGGCCTCGATGAGCATGTCGCGGTCACCCTCGGTGAGGGCGAGGGGCGGGCTCAGGGATGGCTGGTCTGGCCGCTGCATGACTTCAGTGTACACGCAGAGCCGGCGGAGTCTTCATTTCTCGATGGCTGGGCGATCGCTGGCGCTTGCGGGGCGCCTGTCGTCCGAGAATGACGCTCTTCCGGGGGCCGGGCCAATGGGCGGGCCAAAGGCGAGTCAGACGAGCAGTGCTGCGGGGCTTTCCAGCAGGCTCTTGACCGTGCCGAGGTACTGGGCAGCCATCGCGCCATCGATGATGCGGTGGTCGCTCGACATGGTCATGCTCATCTCGTGGCCCACAACGAGCATGGGCTCGCCTTCGTCGTCGTACTCGACGAAGGGCTTCTCGATCGCTTGGCCCACGGCGAGGATCGCAGCGTTGGGCGGGTTGATGATGGCGGTGAAGTGATCCACGCCGAACATGCCGAGGTTGGAGATGGTGAAGGTCGAGTCGCTCATCTCCTCGACGGAGAGGCCCTTCTCGCGTGCCTTGGTGGCCAGGCGCCTTGTTTCGGACGAGATCTGACGCAGACCGATGCGATCGGCATCGCGAATGGTTGCGACGACGAGCCCGCCGCCGCGCTCTTCGGGCAGGGCGACCGCGACACCGACGTTGACCTGGCCGTGAAGGTCGATGCTCGGGCCGCTGGTGTTCCAACTGCTGTTGACGAAGGGATGCTGATGCATCGCCACGGCACATGCGCGCACGAGGAAGTCGTTGACGCTGAGTTTGACGCCTTGCTCCTGCAGTTGATCGTTGAGTTCCGTGCGGAGCGCCATCAGCGCATCGAGGCGGGCCGAGACCGTGACCTGGTAGTGGGGGATGGTTTGCTTGGACTCGACGAGCCTGCGAGCGATCGTGCCGCGCATGTTGTTGAGCGGGACGTTGCGTGCTTCGAGCCCGCTGCCGGCGGGCGCGGGCATCGGCGCGGAGGAGGTCGTTGGGCGCGTTGCAGCGGGGGCGGCGCCGTTGGCCGGGGCAGCCTCGACGTCACGGCGAACGATGCGTCCGCTCGGGCCGGAGCCTGAGAGTCCTGAGAGATCGATGCCGCGCTCTGCTGCGATCTTCTTGGCAAGGGGGCTTGCGAAGATGCGGTTGCCGCTGTCGGGCGATGATGCTGCGGCGTCCTGGTGGGTTGAAGCCGAGCCATTGGAGGCGGGCTCTGCGACAGCGGTCGATGATGAAGCGGAAGCGGACGACTCGGTTTGCCCATCGGCGTCGGCGGACTGGGACTTGCTCGACGCAGTGCCGACACTGGCAGCGGCCTCGGCGGGGTCTTCACCTTCCTCGGCGATGACAGCGATCACCGTGCCGACCGCGACCTGTGTGCCCTCCTCGATGGCGAGTTTGGCGACGGTGCCATCATCGAAGGACTGCAGTTCCATCGTGGCCTTGTCGGTCTCGACATCGGCGATCACATCGCCGCTGGCAACGGTGTCGCCCTCCTGAACGTTCCACTTGACGATGGTGCCCTGCTCCATGGTGTCCGAGAGCCGGGGCATGGTGATTTCGATCGGCATGGGATTCAGCGCTCCGAGAGGCAAGGTGGGCCCATCGCCTGTCGCACAGCCGGCTGAGAATCCGGCTGCACACGACGATTGAGCGGCGGCGTAAGTCCGGCTGCAGTGTATGACCTCGGGGGGCGATGGGAACTACCCAAACCACCGTCCGGGCAGGGTTTCTTGCAACCATCCGCCTCTCCGGGCGATACCGCTACCGAGAAGGCTCCGCCGGAGGGGTGGAGCCCTCATGAGGAAGAGTGTGTGGATGAGAGAGGCCCGCCCTTATCAGGGCTGGGGCTCGCAAACAGAAAGAAACGGATCATGATGCGTACGACACTGCTCCTTGCAGGGGTTGCTGTTCTGGCTCCGATCGGGGCGGCTTCAGCCCAGACCGCGGTGCTGACCGGCAACCAGGATTTTACGATTTCCAACGTCGGCGAGGGCTTCATCCCCTCCGTCACGCGGCGGAACGCGGTGAACTCACGGTTCCAGATCAACGGCCGCAACCCAGCGTCCAGCGATCGCAACTTCGGGCTGTGGGCGAGCTTTGACATCGATCTGCAGGACACCTTCGGCGGGCCGATCAGCCAGCTTGATTCGGCCCGGATCGACCTCTTCCAGGCCCAGCCCATCACCGGACAGGACATCGACAACATCATCACGGGCGGGACGATCAACGTCTACCTGACGCTCAACGATGACGACGTCCTCGCTTCGGCCAACGGCTATGACTGGATCGATTCGGATCCCGAGGGCCTTGGCACGCAGTTCAGCGATCGCGTGCTGGTGGGCACCATGGATGTCGTCGATGGCAACTTCGATGTGGGCTTTGATCTCGATCTTTCGACCGCTGGCGCGTCGATCATCGATGAGATCAACAACGACGGCTTCATCCGCTTCGTCTTCACCACCCCGAACATGGACACGGCGACGAGCTTCGGTGTCGGAGCGCCGGGCACGTCGTCCATCCTTGCATTTGACGGCGCGGCTCCGACCGTGACGTTTGTCGTGCCCGCCCCGAGCGGCGCCCTGCTCGGCGGGCTCGGCCTGCTGGCAGCGACGCGTCGCCGCCGCTGATTTAGTCGGCGCATCGGTGCAGTTCAATGATCACCACCCCGGCGATGGCCGGGGTGTTTTTGTGCGCCCGTGTGCGCGCGGCGCGACGAGATGAGGGGATGCTCAGCCGCCGCGAAGCTGCAGCGCAGACGTGGCGTGGAAGAGGTTCTCGCAGACGCGGTGCACGCCCTGGAGCACAGCATCATCGGGCTGGCCATCAGCGGGCAAGGCCTCGTGGGCCGAGGGGCAGGCGTAGTCGCCTGGCACGACGGTTACGCCGATGTTGGAGAGGATTCGGCGGACCTCGGGCAAGCCGCGGATGCCGCCGAGCTTGCCGGGTGAAGCGGCCATCAGGCCGGCGACCTTGCCGCGGAAGCAGGCGAGCGGGCCCTTGTCGTCAACGCGTCGCGAGCTCCAGTCGATCGCGTTCTTGAGCGCGGGCGTGATGGAGCTGTTGTACTCGGGGCAGGCCAGCAGCAAGCCGTCGTGCTCGAGCATCATGTCCTGCAGCGTGACGACACCCGCGGGCAGTTGCTTGCCAGCAGCGACGAGTTCAGACTCGAAGTCCTCATCGAACAATGGCAGGCCGAGCGTGCGGAGTTCGACCTCGGTGACCGTTGCGCCGAGCCGCTTGAGGTAGGACGTCCCGTGAAGCAGCAGGCTGCGGTTGTGGGATTGTGCTCGAAGCGAACCGGTGAAGGCGAGGATCTTGGGGTGTGCGGTCATGCTGAATGGGGCTTCCGTTGGGTCGGAATGGATCGTTGTCGGCAAGACGCCGGCGGCGTGCTCAGGCCTTTACGCAGGTGCGCACAGCCTCGACGATGCGCTCGGGGTTGGGCAGGTAGGCCTGCTCCAGATGCTTGTTGTAGGGCGTGGGCACATCGACGGTGTTGACACGCATGGGCTGGTGATCGAGCCAGTCGAACGCGTGCTCGATGATCTGCGTGATGACTTCGCTTGCCACCGAGCCGAAGGGCCAGGACTGATCGACCACGACGACGCGGTTGGTCTTCTTGACGCTCTCGACGATGGCATCGATGTCCAGCGGCCGGATCGTGCGCATGTCGAGGACGTCGATCTCGATGCCGTCGTTTGCGAGCGCATCGGAGGCTTCGAGGCAGAAGTTCACGGGCCTGCCCCAGCTCAGCACGGTGCAGGCATCGCCCTCGCGGGCAAGGCGTGCGCGACCGAAGGGGATGTAGTATTCCTCCTCGGGGACATGGGCCTTGTCGCCCAGCATGCGCTCAG
>CAZSBR010000215.1:2679-4325 GCA_964605165.1 uncultured Phycisphaeraceae bacterium | reverse complement strand
CGAGGCCTCGCATGCCTTCGGCGGTCGACGAACGCCCCGCAACGAGCAGATGTACACTGCCCCGGGCACGGCGTATGTCTACTTCACCTACGGCATGCACCACTGCATGAACATCAGCTGCACCGCCAAAGACGATCCGCAGGCGGTGCTCATCCGAGCACTCGAACCCATCGAGGGCATCGCGCACATGCACCGCCTCCGTGCTGACGGGCGAACACTCAAGAACCCCCTCAAGGACCGGGACCTCTGCAGCGGTCCGGGCAAGCTCTGTCAGGCCATGGCGATCGACCGCGCGCTTGATGGCGTGGACCTGCTGAGCCCCCGGGGTCCGCTGGCGATCGAGGCCGGGCCGGGATCTGGACGGCTCGGCGTTGGCAAGGACCGGGTAGTCAACGCTGCCCGAGTTGGCATTGGGGATCGGGGCGAGTGGACCCATAAGCCGCTTCGCTGGTATCTCGCTTCGAGCCCGCACGTCAGCCGCAAGGGGTAAAGCACCGGCCCGCCCGGCGGCTCCAAGGGCGGCTCTGGCCCGCCGAGGGGCGGAATTGCATCCTGAGGGGGTGTTGAGCCGAATACCATCCTGCGGGCAGCGGTTGACACCGCACTCGTGCGAAGGAAGTTCAAGTGAGCGAACCTCAGCCCATCAACTGGAAGACCATGCAGGCCAAGGCCGGCGGGCAATTCCCACCAGAGGCGTTCCAATTCGTCCGCGATGGCCTCAGCCACACCGTCGGCATGGTCCACGGCCAAGATGCCGACGAGATGGCGATGGACGATTCCAGGCACGTCGATGGTCAGCAGCTTTGCCTCGGCCTGCGCGATTACGCGGTCGAGCGGTACGGCAAACTTGCCAAAGCTGTGCTCGGCAAGTGGGGCATCCGCGAGACGGCGGACTTTGGCCGGATCGTCTTTGCGATGATCGAGGTCGGGCTCATGCGCAAGACGGAAGAGGACTCGCTCGAGGACTTTGTTGATGTCTTTGACTTCGACGAGGCCTTCGACACCCTTCAGCCTTCCTGAAACGCTCGGGCCCAGGCCGCTCGCGCTGAGCCGAGGTCGGGATGACACCTGATCAACCGCCCCGGTATGCTCGTCGGCGATGTCCGATCAACCGCGGCCAACCGATTCACAGCCAGCCGACTCCCAGCATGACACCGGGTCGTCGGGTGTCGATGCCGGCCACCGCATGCTTTGGCGCGATCTGCACCTCTGGCAGATTCAGCCGGTGCGGGATGTTCTCGTCGGCCTGATGATCGTCGGCGTGTTCTGGCTCGGCTTTGCCCTGAGCCTCGTGACCGTGCCGCTGCTGCTGGCCATCCTGCTGGCGTATGTGCTTGAGCCGGTGGTATCGCTTCTGACGAAACGCGCGCAGGTCGGTCGTTCCACAGCGGCGGCGGGCATCATCGTGCTGACGGGTCTGGTCATCGTTGTGCCCGCGGTGGTAGCGCTCGGGCTCGGCGCATCGCAGGCGTATCAGTCCATCAGCAAGGTTCGCGGCGATATTGAGTTGGCGTACGTCGCGATCCAGAACCCCGACGACCCGGAGGCCGCCGAGCGCGTGCCGCCGCAGTGGCAATGGGTCACCGAGCAGATCAAGCAGGAACTCGAGAAGCGAGAAGGTTCCGCCGTGCCCCCGCCCGGCTCTG
>CAZSBR010000215.1:0-2579 GCA_964605165.1 uncultured Phycisphaeraceae bacterium | reverse complement strand
TCACTCGCCCGCGTACTTCGCGGGGATCTGCCCTGCTGTGGAAGTTGCTTCCCACTGGATGCTGCGGATGCGCCACTCATCGCTGATCTTGACAAGCTGGATCGAGTTGATGCCCCGAATCTCTCGCGGTGCATCTTCGCCGGGCAGCGTGTAGGTGCCGTGATAGGTGCTCCACGCGTGGGCCATCCCGCCGAAGACTTCGAGGATGCGGTGTGTTTCCTTCTCGGTAAAGCCCGCCTCGACGAGGACCGGGCCGGACTTCTGCTTGTAGTCGGCGGGCGTCATCTCGACGAACCGGGCTCGGCCATCGGGCCCGGCATCGAACGCGGCCATCGTGGCCGATTCGATGAAGACTGCATCGAACGTCGCCCAATCCCGCGGCTCGCCCTTGGGTCCGGAAATGCTCGCGTACAGAGCGTCGAGAGTGCCATCGATGGTGCTCAGGTCAGGCCCGCTGCGGGCAGCCATCGCATCGGCGGGCAATTCGATCTCCGCTGCTCCCAACACACCAGCGATGATCGCTGCGCTCAAACCCATCACGTCCAGTCCAAGCAAGGCTGCCATCGGTCTGCTCCTTTCACGAGGCCGGGGCGGTACAGGCAGGCGGCGCCACGCCGAGGCCGATTTCAATGTCCGTCCGGCAGTGCGATCTGAGCGCACATCAGGGTTCCAATCCGCCCGCTCGATTCGGTATCCTCTGGCCATGGCAGACCAGCCCGATCCAACAAGCTCGACAGACAGCCAACCGGCCATCATCGAGCTGGTTGCGGAAGACCCCAACCTGACCAACCTGAGCAAGGCACCGGAGCTGGTCGCGCTCGAGGATCTGGCAGCAGATGCGTGCAACCGAACGGGTGTCATCATCGACGTCTCGCAGCTCAGCCTGGTGACCTCACGGGGGCTGGCCGAGCTGGTGCTGATCCGCCGAAATCTCAAGGCAGCAGCGGGGCGGATCATCCTGGCCGGCGCATGCGACCAGATCGAGCGCATTGTGAGCGTCTGCCATCTCGACAATTACTTCGGGTGCACCCAAACCGTGGTCGAGGCTCGCGAGCGTCTCGGCGGGGCCTAACGACGCTTCTTCTTGAAGTTGCGCCCGCCGGCCCGCGTGCCCTTCTTGATCTTGCCGCCCATGCTGGCGCGAGCCATCTGCTTGGCGGCGGCCATCTGATCACCCGAGCCGAGACCGCCAAGCTGCTTGGTCAGCTTGTTGATCGAATCAAACTGCTTGACGAGCTGCCCGACCTCCTGCTGCTCGATGCCCGTGCCGGCAGCAATCCGTCGGCGACGACTGGCATCGATGATTGAAGGCCTCGACCGTTCAGCGGGCGTCATCGAGTTGATCTGTGCTTCCACGCGATCAAACTGTTTGTCATCAAGGTCGACGTTCTTGAGCATCTGCCCCGCGCCCGGCAGCATGCCGAGAATCTGCTTCATGGGGCCCATGCGCCGCATCATCTTGAGCTGCTTGAGGAAGTCATCCATCCCCAGTTCGCCCTTGGCCATCTTGGCCTGCAGGGCCTCGGCCTCTTCCTCGCTCACCTCTGCCTGGGCCTTCTCCACGAGGCTTACGACATCGCCCATCCCCAGGATGCGCCCGGCCATGCGCTCGGCGTGGAAGGGCTCGATCGCGTCGACCTTCTCGCCCGTGCCCACGAACTTGATCGGAGCGCCCGTGATGGTCTTGACTGAGAGCGCCGCGCCGCCGCGGGTGTCGCTGTCAAACTTCGTCAGGATGATGCCGTCAACGCTGAGCCGGGCGTGGAACTCCTTGGCCGAGTTCACCGCATCCTGCCCGGTCATCGCGTCGGTCACGAGGAAGATGTGGTGGGGGCTCAGCGCCTTGTGCACCCGCTGCAACTCGCCCATGAGGTCGTCGTTGATGTGCAGCCGGCCTGCGGTGTCCAGAATGAGCACGTCGGTCTTGTCGCTGCGGGCCTCCTGAAGGGCTCGCTTGCAGACGTCGACCGCCACGCCCACCGCCTTGCCGTACTCGGCGCACTTGTCCGCCTCGCCGTAGAACGTCACGACGCCCTTGCCCTTGGCGAGCTCGGCAGCACCCTTGGCGACCGTTTCAAGCTGTTCGACAGCGGCCGGCCTCTGGAGGTCCGCAGCGCAGAGCTTGACGCTTCTGCCCTGCTTGGCGAGATATGCCGCGAGCTTGCCGCTGGTGGTGGTTTTGCCGCTGCCCTGCAGGCCGCACATCATCACGATGGTGGGTCCGGGGCTGACGCGGAGGATGGCATCGGGCGCACCAGCGTCCTTGGGCGCGGTCTTGACGCCCGCTGCGGCCAGCGCCGCCGATTCCTCCTTGCTCGTGTCGCTGCCGCCGAGCAGTTCGATCAGCCGGTCATTGACGATGCCGATCATCTCCTGACCGGGCTTGAGGCTCTGCGTGACCTGTTGTCCGATGGCATCATCGAGCACGTCCTGGCAGAACTTCTGGACGACCTCGTAGTGGACATCGGCTTCGAGCAGCGCCTCGCGAACTTCCTCCATCGCCTCGCGGACGTTGGATTCGCTGATCTTGCCCTTGCCGCTGAGGTTGCGGAAGACGTTGTTGAAACCTTCGCTGAGTC
>CAZSBR010000214.1:0-4365 GCA_964605165.1 uncultured Phycisphaeraceae bacterium | reverse complement strand
CTCCGCTTGTCGGGCTCATCATGGGTTCCCGCTCGGATTGGGAGACCATGCAGCACGCCGACGAGATGCTGACGCATTTGGCAGTGCCGCATGAGGTTCGCGTGGTGAGTGCTCACAGGACGCCCGATCTCCTCGTGGAGTACGCAACGTCGGCCCGGGATCGCGGCCTCAAGGCCATCATCGCGGGCGCGGGCGGAGCGGCTCATCTGCCCGGCATGTGCGCTGCGCACACGCCGGTGCCGGTGCTGGGCGTGCCCGTGCAGTCGAAAGCGCTCTCGGGCATGGACTCCCTGTTGTCGATCGCGCAGATGCCCGCGGGTGTGCCCGTGGCGACCTTTGCCATTGGCCGAGCCGGGGCGGTGAACGCAGCGTTGTTCGCAGCAGCGATGCTTGCGAGGTTTGACGGCGCGCTCGCGCAGAGGCTTGATGCATTTCGGACAGAGCAAACGAAGCGTGTCCTCGATGATGCAGATCCGCGGGAGCCTGCAAGCCAATGAGCAGCGAGGACGTCCAGGTCATCGGCGTGCTCGGCGGCGGCCAGCTTGGACGCATGCTCGCGCAGGCTGGTCGGCACTTGGGCATCGAGGTTCGCTGCTATGACCCCGATCCCGAGGCATGTGCTGGACAGGTCACGTCGCTGACGGCGGGGGCCTTGGATGACTTCGAGACCGTCGAGCGTTTTGCCAAGGCCTGCGACGCTCTGACGTGTGAGTTCGAGAATATTCCGGTCTCCACGCTTCAGGCGCTGGAAGCACAAGGCCACGTCGTGCGTCCGGGCAGTGGAGCGATCGCGACTGCTCAAGATCGCATTCTCGAGAAGCGGATGTTCGAGAGGCTTGGCCTTCCCGTGCAGGCGCATGCCGAGGTCGCTTGCCTCGAAGACCTGCAGAAGGCAGCCAGTTCCGTCGGTCTGCCCGCTGTGCTCAAGACGCGGCGCGACGGCTACGACGGCAAGGGGCAGGTGGTCATCCGCGCAGCCGCTGAACTCGAAGATGCGTGGGCAAAGCTCGCCCCCGCCGGCTGCATTCTCGAAGCGTTCGTGCCGTTCGCCCGTGAGATCAGCGTGGTCGTGGCACGCGATGTGATGGGCCGGATCGAGGCGTTCCCGGTCACCGAGAATGTCCACGTGAATGGCATCCTTCATCGCTCGGCGGCCCCGGCACGCGGAGCAGGCAAAGCCCTCGAGTACGCGCGCACACTCATTGAGAACATGCCCGCGGGCACCGAGGGTTATGTGGGCGTTCTGGCACTGGAGATGTTTGAGACGGCCGAAGGCGAACTGGTGACCAACGAGTGCGCACCACGTGTCCACAACTCAGGCCACTGGACGATGGATGCCGGCAGCGTGGATCAATTCTCTCAGCACCTGCTGGCAGTCGCCGGGCGGCCCATCGAAGCATGCGGCGTACACCAGATCGCGCCGACTGCCATGATCAATCTCGTGGGTGTTCTGCCGCCTGAGCACGCCCTGGCGGCCTGTGGCGGGCGTGTTCACCTCTACGGCAAGCAGCCCAGACTCGGTCGAAAGCTCGGCCACATCAACTGGTCGTCGAAAGCCATCGAGGATGCCACAGCATGCGCCGATGCGTGGGCGGCTCAGTGGCTCGGCCGCGATCGCCTTGTGCCCCCCGCATTACGCCCGGTGCTCTGAGTTCCGCGCAGGAGCCTGCCACTCCTCCGCGGTGATTGCCCAGCGAAGGTGGTCTCGCCACTCGCCCGCGATCTGAACCAGGCCCTTGGCAAGCCCCTCGTAGCGGAAGCCGTTGGCCTGCACCGCTGCAATGGAGCGGACATTGTGGGGCTGGATGTTGGCCTCGACACGGTGCAGCCGCATTCGATCAAAGCAGTGATTCAGGGTCAGGCCGATGGCCTCGCGCATGTACCCCTGGCCCGTGAAGCACTGGCCGAGCCAATACCCGAGGTGACACATCTGCCCAGCGCCGCGGATGATCCCGCCAATGGTCATGTGTCCAACGAGAGCACCATCGTCCATGCGCACAATCACGAACTTTTCGCCGCTGTCGGTCTTGGTATTTGCCAGTTGTCGCTCAAAGAACAGCGGTCCAAAGGGATCGAAACCGGGGACCGCTGCGGGTTCCCATTGTTCGAGGTGCTCGCGGCTTGAGCGGCGCAACTCGATGTAGGCCTCGCGATCGTCGGCCTCGATGTACCGCAGGCCCACGCGCGGCCCGGCTTGGAGAAGCGCGCTCAGAAAGGGGCGTGAGTCCGTGGGTTCGAGCGTGGTCATGATCGCTGCGGGCGGAGAATCAATACATCGAATCGGCCTGTTCCGCCGCAGCAAGGTAGGCCGGTATCAACGCGGCCAGCGCAAGGGCCAGACTCAGACCGCCGCCGAGCGCCAGGCGAAGGAGCGTCGGCCACGCACGCACACGTGGCAGCATGCAAGCCAGACCGCCGACGGGCGCGAGGGCGATCGCCGCCGCCGGAAGCGGATGAAGCCCCCTGAACGCCCAGAACATGTTGTAGAACACCAGGGCAACATGCCACCCGACCAGAACAGCCCAGCCGCCACGCCCGAGCGTCAGTCCGGGCCGGATGCAGGCGACGAGTACCGCCGCGGACACCACCGCCGGGAGCACCGCAGAGAGCTGAGCCGCTGGCGCGGTGTTGGAGAGCACGAGCACCGGCCCAGCGAGCGCAAAGGCCGGCAGCGTGGCCGCTGGGATCAGCCAGCCTCTCGAGCGTTGGTGGGCCCAGTCAAGGCCGCAGATCAGCAGCGCCAGCACACCCATCACCACGCCGCCCGAGAGCAGGGCCTCCGTGAGCCGGTCGTGGTCCGGTCTGAGCCTCGGCTCGATGAGCGTGCCGATGATGGAAGCCGAGGCAAAAACAACTGCGAGCCCGAGTCCGAGCCATCTCGGTCGCACCAGCGCCTGGATCAGCCCTGCGACCGCAAGACCCGCTGCGAGAACGACGAAGCGCTTGCCGACCTGCACAGGAAAGAACGCCTGCGGCCAGCCGCGGATCACGATCTCCGCGAAGACGGCGATGCCTGCAAGGACAAGCGGAACAAGCCAGATGAGTCGGCCTGTAGGCGCTGCCGGGATGGGCCTCTGCTCGCTCGCATCGTCGTGCTGCGCACGGTCGGAGGCGGACGCTCGCCACCACACGAGGACAAACATGGCTGTGGCAACCGCTCCGGGAATGACGCCCGCAAGCAGAATCGTCCGGACAGGGTCCGGCGGAATGAAGAACGAAAAATCAAGCCCGCCCTGGGAGCCGAGTGTCGTGAGCATGAGAAGGCAGCAGCAGCCCCCTAAGGCTGTTGCTGCGAGGTATTGCTGTAACGTGCTTGCGTGTTACTGCTTCTTGCCTTCGACCGCGACAATCACGGTGACCTCATCACCAATGGGACCGAGGTAGGTCGTGATGCCAAAGTCCGAGCGGTTGATGGTGAAGACAGCCTCGAAGCCCGCGACCTGACTGCCGCGGAACTCCCCCGTGCCTGTGAACGTCAGGTCTGCCTCGATGGGCTTGGTGACGCCATTGAGCGTGAGATCACCCTTGAGCGTGTGAGGCCCCTCATCAGCGGGCTCGATGCCCGTTGTCGTAAAGGTGGCCTCGTCGAACTGCTCGACGTTAAAGAAGTCCGGGCTCCGCAGGTGGTCGTCGCGGTTGGCGTTGTTGGTATCGATGCTGGTCGTGTCAATCGAGAACGTGAACGTGCTGTCGGCGGGGTTCTCGGCGAGCACGAAGGTGCCGTCCATCGAGTTGAACCTGCCGTAGAAGTTCGCGACCCTTGCGTGTGTCGTGCGGAAGATGACGCTCGAGTGGACGGCGTCCGTCGCGTAGGTGCCCACGGCCTCAGCCGGGAAGGCCTCGATCACGGGCAACCGGGCTTCAGCCAGAGCGGCTGCAGATGCCTCCGCGGCGGGCCTGAGCCCCACAGCGGTGAGCGTGCCGGCGGCCACCAAGAGGCCGGTCGTCGCGGCAAGCGTGAAGATCAACTGGGTACGGCTGGGCATGACAAGGTCTCCTGTGACGTTCTGCGGGTGCTTAGGGGATACGGGTGGGGGGCTACGGGTGGCCGGGATGTTTGGCGGGAATGGTTGTGCCGCGTCGATTTTCGGTCGCAAGGCGCTCCTTCGGGCGGCACGACGCACACCAAATCCTCACGAGCGTACCTGCGAACACCCCATCGGGGGCCACGAGGCCCGGTGACGATCCAAACCGGATGGGCTGTTGCCCTATTCCCACTCGATCGTTGCGGGCGGCTTGGACGAGATGTCATACACCACCCGGTTCACGCCCCGGACTTCGTTGATGATGCGGCTGGAGATGCGGGCAAGCACGTCATAGGGAATGCGGGCCCAGTCCGCCGTCATGAAGTCCTGGGTTTCCACA
>CAZSBR010000213.1:0-4365 GCA_964605165.1 uncultured Phycisphaeraceae bacterium | reverse complement strand
GGTCGTCCTCGGGGCTCTTGGCGGGCTCGGGTTCGGGCGGCGCTTGCGTGTCGGCATCGGGCTGGGGCTGGGCGGCCGCTGCGGGTTCCGGCTCTGGCTCGGGCTCTGCCTCGGGTTCTGGCGCTGGTTCTGATTCTGGTTGGGGATCGAGTGCCTCGGCGGGCAACTCGATCTCGCCGCTCTCAAAGCCGTCTTCGGTGATCTCGCACGCCTCATCGAGTTCGGCGAGCAGTTCATCGATGCGGTCGTACAGCCCGTCCGCTTCGTCGGGTGTGTCGGTGGCGGGCTGTAAGGGCTGCTCGGCCATGGGCGGGGCGAATCCTCCGGCTCGATCATCGGCTGGACCGAGAACCGACTCAAGGCCGGCGCGGCAGAGAGGGCATAATCTGCCTCAGGCGGCGGCTCGGGATGCACCACAGCCGTCGCTGGGAAGGCGAGACTCCGTTGAACCGGCTCTTGAAGCATCGCATGGCACTGGCGGCCACCCCCGCGGAGGAGGACCTCTCGCCCGGCTCGGTCCTCTGGATCGAGGGCGACGAGGCCCACCACGCGGTCCGCGTCAAGCGGCTGGAGGCGGGCCACGAGGTGGAGTTGATCGATGGCCTGGGCCTGGTGGTCCGGGGCTCGGTCAGCGAGGTCACAAAACTGGCCAAGGGCCGCGATGGCGGGGGGTGGACGCTCGGGGTTCAGATCGAGCAGGTCGAGCGTGTGGAGCCGCTTGTGCCCCGGGTCGAGGTCTGTGCTGCGGTGCCCAAGGGCGAGCGGTTCGAGACGATGGCGAGCATGATCAGTCAGGTCGGCGCAGCCAAGCTCAGGGCACTGCACGCCCGTCGCAGCGTCAGCGATCCAAGACCCGGCAAGCTCGACCGCATCCGCCGGGTGGCGGTCGAGAGTTCCAAGCAGTGCGGGCGTGCGTGGACGATGGAGATTGCTTCAGCGGTGCAATTCGCCAAGGCGATCGAGCCCGCTGAGGGCACAGCACTGGTGCTCGCCGATGCCAGCGGCGGGGTGTACGAACCATCGGCCGCCTCGGCGGTACGACTGCTGGTAGGCCCCGAGGGGGGCTGGACGGACACCGAACTCGAGCGGGCGCGCGAGGCGGGCGCTCAGGTGGCCAGCTTCGGGCCACATGTCATGCGGATCGAGACGGCAGCGGTGGTGGCCACGTCGGCAGTCGTGCTCGCAGAGCGGGCGAGGGCATCGATGCAGAACGCTCCGCAGGGTTCGACGAGCTAGGAGGTAGATCGATGCGGCTTGATGGCAGAACGCTATTGCTCGCCATGGTGGGTTGGGTGTGCATCGCAGGCGCGCAGGTCGATCGCCTCAGCCCGGCTCTGAGAAGCCGGGGCGAGGCGGTGGCTTCGAGGCTCGAGGCTTACTTGCTCAGTCAGCAGGACGACGCCACCGGCGGGTGGCGCGTCAATCCCGATGGCGTGACGTTCCCCGCGATCACGGCGCTGGCGCTCAACGGCATGCTGCTGAATCCCGATGCTGACACCGAGTCTGATGAGGTGCGCGCAGCGGTGGACTTCCTCCTGAGCTTTCAGCAGGACGATGGCGGCATCTATGACACCGTGCTGCCGAGCTACAACACGGCGTGCGCGATCTCGGCGCTCTCGCGCGTGCGCACACCCGAGGCCCGTGAGGCGGTCGAGAAGGCCCTGGAGTTTCTCCTCACGCTGCAGTGGAGCGATCAGCCCGATCTCGGCCCCGGTGCTGCGCGCGTGAGCAGGGAGCATCCGTTCTACGGCGGTGTCGGGTATGGGAGCAGCAGCCGGCCCGATGGCTCCAACCTCGCGCTGTTCATGCAGGCGCTGCAGGACGGCGGCTACGAGCACGACGGACCGGCGGTGCAGCGGGCCCTGATGTTCTTGTCTCGCATCCAGATGGACGGCGAGATCAACGACATGCCCTACGCCGAGGGCTCGACGCAGGGCGGCATGATCTACTCGACGGGGCCCAAGGGCGACCGGGCGGGCGAGGGCGAGTCCAAGGCGGGCATGATCGAGGAGACGCTCAGCGATGGCACGAGCGCCAGCCGCCTGAGGGCCTACGGCTCGATGACCTACGCCGGCTTCAAGAGCTTCGCCTACGCAAACCTCAAGAACGAAGACCCGCGCGTGCAGGCAGCCAAGCGCTGGATCAGCGAGCAGTACACACTCAGCGAGAACCCGGGCATCGGCACCGACGGCTACTACTACTACCTGATGGTCTTTGGCCGCGCGTTGGACGCTTGGGATGAGCCAAGACTCGAAACATCCGATGGCGAGCGCGCCTGGGCCGTGGATCTCATTGCGCAGCTCGAAAGCCTTCAGCAGCCCGATGGCTCGGTGCGAAGCCTCGACGATCGATGGATGGAGAACGACCCCGTGCTGATCAGCGCGTATTGCCTGATCGCGCTGCGTCATGCTCTGAGTAAGGACTGAGGCAAGCCCCCAAGGAACGGAGTGACCATGACGCAGGGCGTGGAGAAAACCAACTACGAGCAGTTGTGCGATCTGTGCAAGAGGGCGGGCACGCTGCACTCCGTGCAGGCCCTGCTCGGATGGGACCAGGAGACGTACATGCCCGCGGGCGGTGCTGCGGCTCGCTCAGATCAGGCAGCGGAACTGGCCTCGCTGGTGCATCAGCAGCGCACGAGCGCGCAGATGGGCGATCTGGTCGCGGCGTGTGAAGCTGATGGCTCGCTGCCGCCGCTCGAGCAGCGCAACGTCGAGTTGATGCGGCGGGACTATGACCGGCTGACCAAGCTGCCCGAGTCGCTTGTGAGCGAGCTTGCCAAGGTCGGCAGCCAGGCGCAGGAGGCGTGGAAGGCGGCGAGGCTCAACAACGATTTCACCGCCTTCAAACCATGGCTCGAGCGGATGATGACGCTGAGCACGCGCAAGGCCGAGTGCTACGGCACGCCGGTGGGCGGCGAGTTGTACGACGCGCTGCTCGATGAGTATGAGCCCGACACCCTCAGCAAGGACATCGAGGCTGTCTTCGCGCCCCTTGCGGCTGAACTCTCGGAACTGGTCGGCGCACTGCTCGATGCGCCCCACCAGCCGAGCGATGCGCCGATGCGCACAGAGGTGGAGACCGAGCGGCAGCATGTTCTGGGTCAGCACGTGCTCAAAGCGATGGGCTTTGATCTCTCCGCCGGCAGGCTTGATGTCACCACGCACCCCTTCTGCGAGGGTCTTGCTGCGGGCGACACAAGGCTCACCACGCGCTACCGCGATGACAACTTCCTCGATGCGCTCTACAGCACGCTGCACGAGATGGGCCACGGCATGTACGAGCAGGGGCTGCCCAAGATGGATCGGCCCGGCCAGCCGCTGGCCGACAGCGTCTCGCTCGGCATCCACGAGAGCCAGAGCCGATTGTGGGAGAACTTCGTGGGCCGCTCCGAGCAGTTCTGGGCATGGTTCACGCCCGTTGCGCACGAGCATCTCGGTGAGAGCGTCAGGACGTTCGATGAGCGCACGCTCTTCGCGGCGGCGAACCGAACCGAGCGGAGCTACATCCGCGTCGAGGCCGATGAGGCGACGTACAACCTCCATGTCATGCTCCGGTTCGAGCTCGAACGTGCGATGATCCGAGGTGATCTGAGCGTCGCGGACCTGCCCGGTGCGTGGAACGAGCGCTTCGAGCAGTTGCTCGGAGCGAAGGTGCCCGATGATCGGCGCGGGTGTCTGCAGGACGTCCACTGGAGCTTCGGGCTCATTGGCTACTTCCCGACCTACACGCTGGGCACGCTGTATGCGGCGCAGCTTTGGCAGGCGGCTCGCGAGCAGATCGCAGGGCTCGAGGACCAGATCTCCCGCGGCGAGTTTGCTCCGCTGCTGGGCTGGCTGCGGGAAGGCATCCATGCGCATGGCAGGCGGTTCACCGCGGGCGAGTTGTGCGAGCGCATGACGGGCCGCCCGCTGACGCCGGAGCCCCTGATGGCCTATCTGAAGGGCAAGCTCGAGCCGTTGTATGGCCTGACCTCATCGTCCGCCGGCGGCTGAGCGCGCAGGGTGAGCAGCGTTCACAGGGTCTGTTCGTAGGCCAGTTCCTGCTTCAGGCAGTCTGCGAGGTACTCGTACTGCGCTGGGCTGTTGTAGAGCTGGGCGCTGATGCGCACGCACCTGTGGCCAGCGGGCCATGGGGCGTTGTTCGCGAGCAGCGTTCGCGGCATGGGCACGGAGATGCGGTGCTCGCTGAGCAGGCGATCGATCATGGCATCGCCAAAGCGCGTCGGTCTTGCATCGAGGGCGGCGGCCAGGGTGGGGTCTTTGGTGGTGGGCAGGGGGACCATCGCCATGGGACCGAGCAGGTCGTCTTCTGCGATGGGGGGTGAGTCCAGGGCTTCAGAGAGGATCTTCCTGCCCGTTCGCA
>CAZSBR010000212.1:0-4372 GCA_964605165.1 uncultured Phycisphaeraceae bacterium | reverse complement strand
GCCGCCACGCCGCTGGTGGTCGTCGCGGGCAAGGACTACGGCATGGGCTCGAGCCGCGACTGGGCCGCCAAGGGCACCATGCTGCTGGGCGTGCGGGCCGTCATCGCCGAGAGCTTCGAACGCATTCACCGCAGCAACCTCGTGTTCATGGGCGTCCTGCCGCTGGTGTTCAAGGAGGGCCAGAGCGCTCACACGCTGGGCATTCGTGGCGATGAGACGTTCGACATCGAACTCTCGGACGACCTCGAGCCACGCTCGCTGGTGCGTGTGAAGGCGACCCGCACCGACGGCACGTCGTTCGAGTTCGAGTGCCTCTGCAGGGTCGATACCGCTGTGGAGATGGAGTACTTCCGCAATGGCGGCATCCTGCACACCGTCATCCGCAAGAAGCTCAACGACGCGAAGGTGACCGCGTAGCAGCGTGCCGGATCGGCCGGGGTTCTCTGAATGAGCGCCTCGGGACGCGTGCCATCTGAACCATCAATGAACAGGCCGCCCGTTTGGGCGGCCTGCTTTGTGGTACGGAGGTCGTCAACAGGTAGCAGTCTTACGGACAGGGACCGAGGACGGTCAGGGCGAAGAGGAAGTCGCCGAAGCTCACCTGGCCGTCGGAGCCCTCGAAGCCGAAGTCGTCGGCGATGTCGAAATCGCAGCCCGGCGTGCCGCCGGGGCACGGCCCGAGGATCGTCAGCGCGAACAGGAAGTCGCCGAAGCTCACCTGGCCGTCAGCCCCCGCGAAGCCGAAGTCATCGGCCACATCGCCCGGGCACTCGGCGGTGCCAGCAAGCCACGGCGCATAGGTGGCGCCGGAGAAGACCTCAGAACTTGTGAAGGGCGAAGTGATCGCCGCCTCGTAGGTGCTCTCGGAGAAGTTCCACACGTGGATGGTCTCGCCGGCCTCGTCCTCGACGAGGTAGGCAAAGCCGCCGCCGACAGCAAGGCCATCGATGTCGGTCTCACCAGCCGGGTACGGCGCGATCTGCGTGATCGTGCCGTTGAGTTCGATCCGGTACAGCCCGCTTCCGAACGGCGTTGAATCGTCGTTCGTGCCGTAGAGCACGCCGTTCTCCGCCGCAAGACCACCAAAGTCGTACGCCGTCGAGTCATAATCGAGCACCAGCGTCGCCTCGAGCGTGTTGACGTTGATGGTGTACAGACCCTCAGCCGTAGGGCTGCCATCGCCGCCGATGTTGCGGGTCGCGTAGAGCGTGCCCTCATCGAACGCGAGCGAAACGACCGAGATCGCCGCGCCGTTTACCGTAATGGTCCCGAGAAGGAGCGGCGGACTGACGCCATCCCAGCTGTAGAGCGTCGAGCCGTCGTTCAGGTAGATGATCTCGTTGAATGAATCAGCCGCCATACCCCATGCTTCGACACCATTGAACAACGGCGTTGCAATGTTCGAGTTGTCAGCGACGCGGACTTCAAAGATATCGACGGTCACATCGTCGACTCCGACGACGAGCTGCGCGTTGGCAGCGGTGGTCAGGCCGGCAAGCGCCAGCAGCAATGCACTCTTTCTCATGTGGTTTCCCTTTCACGTTTGTAACCACGAAACTCGGCAACCCTCATCTCGGCCAGACCTCGTACGCCGCGGTGAGGGATGCCTCCGAGCGGCAACACCCGCTCAATCTCCATGGTACACAACTGGCCCAGAATCCCAAGCGCCCGTTCCAGACCCATGCGATACGGGCGCAGCGAAAGCAGATGCCCGCAAGGAATCACCACACAAAAAAGCCGCCCCGAAGGACGGCTCAGAAGCGAAAGGATGTCGGGTCGAATTAGCGGCGACGGCGAGCAGCAGCCAGACCAGCAAGGCCGAGGACGGCGGCGCTGGAGGGCGTGGGGATGAGCCACTCGGCGACGGTCGCGCCGGAGAAGATCTCGCTCGAAGTGAACGGGCCATCGAAGGCGGTGAAGCCGGCGCCGGGGTTGTTCACATCGATCGCGTAGAAGCTGCCGGGCTGATCCGTCACGAGGTAGGCGATGTTGTCATACACGGCCAAGCCATCGATGTCCGTCTCGCCAGCGGGGTAGTCAGCAATGAAGGTGCTGATGCCGCTGCCGGGATCGATCTCGAACAGACCACGCTGCGGCGTGGAATCGTCGTTCACACCGAAGAGACGGCCGGTGACCGCATCGAGGCCGATGCCGCCGTAGTCAAAGTCCGCAGCGGTGTAATCCAGAATCAGCGAGGCAGCGCCGGTGGAACGGTCGATGCTGTACAGACCCTCGGCCGTCGTGCTGCCATCACCACCGATGTTCCGAGTGCCGAGCAGCACGTCGTTCACCGGGTCGTAGGTCAATCCGACCATCGTCGAAGTCGTCCCGTCGATGCTAATGGCACCGACATCGACGATGCCGGTCGACTGGCTCCAGTACCCGAGCTGTGAGCCGTTGTTGAAGTAGATTCGCTGTTCGCTGTTGACGGCAGCCAGCCCCCACGCCTCGTTCGGCGTGCCGGTGCTGAGGTCGAAGAGCTCGTTCCAAGCGCCGTTCTGGTAGACGAACACGGGAACGGTGGAATCATCGACGCCCACGACGAGGCCATCCTGCGCGAACGCAGAGCCGGTGGCTGCGATCAGCGCAGCTGCTACAAGCTTTTTCATTTCAGAACCCTCTCTCAGTACAACTCTCTGGAAGCACGCACGCCAAACCACGAGGAGCGGCAGCATCCCTCCAAGTCTCACCACGCAGAGTTTGGCACAATTCCCCCGCCCGATCAAGACTTTCCACCGGGTTGTCGGTTCCCCTTGGCTGGCGCAGCGACGAGTCGTACTTTGTTCGAGCTACTTCATCCAGCGTTCGAGGTAGTGGATGTCCACGCCGCCAGCGCGGAAATCGCTGCTCTCGAGCAGCCGGGCGTACAGCGGCAGCGTGGTCTTGATCGGCCCGATCTCGAACTCGTTGAGCGCCCGCTTGAGCCGCTGGAGGCACTCCTCACGCGTGTCATCGTGCACGAGCAGCTTGCCGATCATGGAATCATAGTTCGGCGGCACGCGATAGCCGGTGCTTACATGGGTATCCAGCCGAACGCCGGGACCGCCGGCCGGACGCCACGTCTCGATCTCGCCCGCGCTTGGGCGGAAATCGTGCTCGGGATCCTCCGCGTTGATGCGGCACTCGATGGCGTGACCTTGAACGCGGATGTCCTTCTGCTTGAAGTCCAGCGGTTCGCCAGCGGCGATCCTGATCGAGGTCTTGACGATATCAACGCCCGTGACGAGTTCGGTCACCGGGTGCTCGACCTGCAGGCGCGTATTGACCTCGAGCATGTAGAACTGCTGCTTGTCGTCCATCAGGAACTCGACGGTCGCAGCCCCGGCATACTCGGCCTGCTTGATGAGCCTCGCTGCGCCTTCACCAAGCTGCGAGATCTTTTTGCGGTCAACGCCCGGCGCCGGGGCCTCCTCGATGAGCTTCTGATGGCGGCGTTGGACGGAGCAATCACGCTCAAAGAGGTGCACCGCGTGCCCATGCTTGTCGCCGAGCACCTGCACCTCGATGTGGCGGGCGTGCTCGAGGAACTTCTCGATGAACACGGCGCCATTGCCAAAGGCTGCCAGCGCCTCCTGCTGAGCTGCGCGGATGTTGGTCCTGAGTGAAGCCTCGTTGCGGCAGACCCGCATGCCTCGCCCGCCGCCGCCGGCGGAAGCCTTGATGATCACCGGGTAGCCGATGTCCTCGGCGATCTTGGCGGCCTCGTCCTCATCCTCGATCTCGCCCTCGCTGCCCGGAAAGATGGGCACCTTGGCAGCACGCGCGGTGCGCTTGCACTCGACCTTGTCGCCAAGCTTGCGCATCGCCTCGGGGCTGGGGCCGATGAACTCGATCTTGGATTCCCGGCAGATCTGGCTGAAGTCTGCACGCTCGGAAAGAAAGCCGTACCCGGGATGGATCGCATCCACATCGGCGATCTCCGCAGCCGAGATGATGCGGCTGATGTTGAGATAGCTCTCTTTGGACGGGCCGGGACCGATGCAGATCGCGCGGTCCGCGAGCTTGAGGTACGGCGCGTGACGATCGGCCTCCGAGTACACGCACACCGCCTCGACGCCCAACTCGTGGCAGGCGCGGATGATTCGTAGCGCGATCTCGCCGCGATTGGCGATCAGAACTCTGCGGAACATGCTTCCTCACTCGGGCGGCTCGAACGAGCCAAAGCAACCGGACTCAACCCGGCCGGACCTTGAACAACGGCTGACCGAACTCGACCGCGTCTCCATCGCTGACAAGCACCCGCTCGATGACGCCGGAGGTCTCGGCCTTGATCTCGTTGAAGACCTTCATTGCTTCGATCAGGCACACCGTGGTGTCCGGACCGACGCTCGTGCCCGAGCCGGCAAACGCTGCAGCGTCCGGATTGGGCTTG
>CAZSBR010000211.1:0-4380 GCA_964605165.1 uncultured Phycisphaeraceae bacterium | reverse complement strand
GGCCCAGCCTCTGACCGACACGATCGGCACTCACACGAGCCTCGCCCGCCTGGGCGGGGCTCGTCTTTTCGTTGGACCTCGGCACTACGCTCTCGCTGCGAGCAAGCGATGTTCGTGCGACCCTTCCAGAGCAACCGGCATGAAACCGTGAACCTGTCAGCCTTCCAACTCAAGCCTGCGGACGCTGCGGCCTACCAGCGCCTCCGGCGGGAGATGCTCGTCAATGCGCCCTACGCGTTTCTCAGCGCACCGGGCGATGATCGCATGGAAGATCCTGCCGAGGTCGAGCAGGTGCTCGGCGTACCCGAGCAAGCCATCTTGGGGATCCGCGCCGCTGGTGGCTTGGTAAGCGTTGCGGGCATCGCCCGGTCGCCCAGAGTGAAGTGCCGACACCGCGCTTCGATCTGGGGTGTCTACACCACGCCGAGTGAGCGAGGCAGGGGACACGCCCGGGCGGTGCTTTCGGCATGCATTGATCACGCCCGCTCGTGGCACGGCGTGACGCTGGTAGGTCTGAGCGTCTCTGCCAAGTCCGCTGCAGCGCGGGCTTTGTATGTCTCGCTGGGCTTTGAGCAGTGGGGCGTTGAGCCCGCTGCCATGCGGATCGACGATGAAGACCTTGACGAGGTCTACATGGTTCTCAGGCTCTGAGGCGGTATGCTGGAGCCATGCCGATTCGATGCCTCTTTCCCGCCTGCTGCTTCGTTCTTGCGGGCTGTTCCGTGTCGCAGCACGCCGGCACATCCGCTGCTGCGAGTTCGCCGGAGGTGGTGATCAGGCAATGGCATCGCGCAGCAGCAACGGGCGATCTCGCGACGTACACCTCCCTGATGACAGACGATGTCGTGTTCCTCGGTACCGACAAGACCGAGCGCTGGGTGGGGCGAGAGTTCATCGATTTCTGCGAACCTTACTTTGACGGCCCGACAACCTACGGCCAAGGCGCCTGGACTTATGAACCCGTCGAGCAGTTCGTCACGCTTGCGAAAGACGGCCAAACCGCCTGGATCGATGAGCGGCTCACGAACGCGAGCTACGGCAACTGTCGAGGCACGGGCGTGCTCGTCCGTGATCAGGACGACCGATGGAAGATTGCCCACTACAGCCTGACCTTTCTCGTTCCCAACGCCATCGCCAAGGACATCGTCGGGCAGATACAGGAGCACGAGGCCTCCGTACAAGACGAGGTGCGCTGACATGGGCAAGCTGAACTGCGAGATCGACATCGAGGCGCCGTGCGAAACGGTCTTTGAAAGAGCAACAAGCTTTGCGACGATGCCCGAGTACATCAGCGGCGTGACCGAAGTCGAAATGCTGACGGAGGGCCCACTTGCGGTCGGCACGCGCTTCCGCGAGAAGCGCGTGATCTTTGGCAAGGAGGCGGTCGAGGAGCTGGAAGTCACCGCTGTCGAGCCCGGTCAGATGGTTGAACTCGGCTGCGATAGCTGCGGCGTTCGCTATCGATCGAGGTACACGTTTGAGCAAGGTGCCCGAGGTCAAACCAAGGTGAGCCTCCATATGGAATCCACTCCGCTGTCCGCCGGTGCAAGGTTCATGGGCATGGTGATGTCTCCGCTGATGAAGGGCACGATGCGCAAGCTGCTCGAGAACGACATGGCCGATCTCAAGCGTGCCTGCGAGCAGCAAGCAGGCGGCGACGCCGAGGGCACGCCCGGCGCATGACTGTCACTCCGACTTCATCCAGCCGTCGCCTTGGCGCAGCGCGAGCCGCGGCCGGCCGACTTCGGCGAACAGCCAACGACGCCGGCGTCAACCAGTGCGTTATCGCTGATACTCCCATCGCCGTCGTTGATGTTGAGACCACCGGGCTGAAAGCCGGCGATGACCGCATCGTCGAGTTGTGCATCGTGCGGCTGGAAGCCGATCAGGGCGATGGCAGGCTGCAGCGGACTGTCCTCAGCACGCTGATCAATCCCGAGCGTGCGATGGGTGCAACGCATGTGCATGGCATCACGGCCGAGCACATCGGTGATGCGCCCACCTTCGCCGGCATTGTCGAGCAAACGCTGGCTGCGCTGCGTGGCTGCGTGATCGCTGGCTGGAACGCCCACTTTGATGTGCGCTTTCTCGAGGCCGAGTTTCAAAGCGTCGGTCTCGAACTCCACCTGCCCTTTGTGTGCTCGATGCGGCTGCGTTCGATGGCCAGGCTCGGGCCGCCGATCTCGCTGAAGAGAGCTTGTGAAGCGCACGCCATCCCGCTCGTGGGGCATCACTCTGCCGAGTCGGATACCGTCGCAACCGCGCACCTGACGAGCCTGTGCCTGGACGCGCTGCCGGAGCGGCGCGTGCACCGATTCGGTGACCTTCGCCGCCTGCACGCGTATGCCTTCACCAAAAGCTTCAGGCATCCAATGCTCGCCGGCGACGAAACCCTCTTTGTTCCAAAGCCGCAGCCACTTCTGACTCGGGTCCAGACCGGCTGCGGCGAACGCGCAGACGAAGGGAACTGAGCCATGCAGACGCCGAGCAGGAATGCCTCATCCCCCGAGTCGTGGTCAGAGGAGCAATGGCGTTCTCGTCTCACGCCCGAGCAGTACCGAGTGCTCCGTGAAGCGGGGACCGAGCGCCCGTTCACGGGCGAGCACCTTGCCGAGCGACGCGTCGGCATCTTCGGCTGCCTTGGGTGCGGGGCTCCTCTCTTCAAGTCCGATGCCAAGTTCGAGAGCGGGTGCGGCTGGCCCAGCTTCTTCGAGCCCTTCGAGGGCGCACTCTCCGAGCACCGCGACACCTCTCACGGCATGGTGCGCATCGAGGTCCGTTGCGCCAGGTGTGATTCCCACCTCGGCCACGTCTTTGAAGATGGTCCGCCGCCGACGGGACTTCGCTACTGCATCAACTCGGTCTGCCTGACGTTCGAGCCCGATTCCTGAGTATTTTTCGGACCTCCGCTCAATCTACCCCGCAGACGGTCCGATACCGACATCCCAGCAGCGGACCGCCGCTGCCGCATACCACAGGGCCCGCAAGGGCCGCTGAAGAGCAGGGGTGTCTCATGACGCGCATCGGTGTCACGATCGTCACGGGCCTTCCGGGAGTCGGCAAAACGACCGCCATCCGCTCCCTCGCTTCCCAGCACATCGGCGGCGATATCACGATCGTCTCCAACGAGATCACGCGGCTCGATCACGATCGGGCAGCCTTCGAGCATGACCGCCTGCGCGTTCACAGCATCACAGGCGAGTGCGTGTCCCAGCGCCCAGACGATCTGCTCGAGGCGCTCGATGCAATCGGCGAGGGCCGCAACTGCAAGCGCTGCACGTCGTGCAGAAGCTGTGGCACCGGCAGCGGCCGCCGCGCCTTCGTCGAACTTGCCGGCATCGGACAGTCCGGTCCGCTGCTCACTCGCGCTAGCCGCGCAACAGAAACATCGTGGGTCATTGATGCGGTCATCGTCGTGCTCGACGCCCGCACCGTGCTCGATCAACGGCTGAGCGTTGAGCCGCCGTCGGCGCATCTGGTCAGTGTGGCGGATCTGCTCACGGGCGACATCCAGAATGCCTCAGCGGTTGTTGTCAACCGGGCGAACGACGTGACGTCCGACGAACTCAAGGCCATCCTCACTTGGATCGAGTCCATCAATCCCGATGCTGCCATCGATGTCACAAGCACAGGCGAAGTCCGCGGCTGCCTCGCGATCGACCCCATGTGGACCCCCGCACCCGACCAGCCCCGCGCGTCGTCGCTCGTCGCGATGCGGGCGATGACCTTCACCGCCCGGCGGCCCTTCCATCCAGACCGACTCGCCGAGGCGATTCGCAGCGGAAGCCTCCTCGGCGCTCGCTCCAAGGGCATCGTCTGGCTCGCCGGCGAGAACGAGCAGCATCTCGCGTGGGATCAGCGTGACCTCGACTTCAAGCTCACGGGGGGTGAGCGCTGGTGGGCTGCATGCTCGCCCTCAGAGTGGCCCGACGACCAGCGCAACTGGGCACCGATCTTCGAAGCATGGCAGGAGCCCTGGGGCGACCGCCGCCAGGAACTGTCCATCGTGGGCGAGGATCTCGATCGACGCCGCATCGCCGATGCGCTCGAAGCGAGTCTGCTCACGCAGGAAGAGATGGCAGCAGGTCCCGCAGCGTGGCCGACCGCGGCAGCGGTTCAGCACTTCCGCCTGGCGGGCTGAAGCGATGCGGACATGAAAGCGGCGACCCCGCTGGTGAGCGAGGCCGCCGTGAGAGTGTCCATTCAGTTCGTCAAGCTCATTGCATCACGGGCAGGGGCCGAGGATGCCCAGAGCGGCGAGGAAGTCGCCGAAGTTGACCCGGCCGTTGCCACCGGGGAAGCCGAAGTCATCGGCGATGTCGAGGATCAGGCAGCCGTTGGTCGAGCCGGGCGGGCAGGGGCCCAGCAGGCCGAGTGCTG
>CAZSBR010000210.1:0-4433 GCA_964605165.1 uncultured Phycisphaeraceae bacterium | reverse complement strand
CGACATCGTGCAGGGCACGGTCAAGAACATCGCCGACTTCGGCGCGTTCGTGGACCTCGGTGGTATCGACGGCCTGCTGCACATCACGGACATGTCGTGGGGCCGGGTCAACCACCCCTCGGAGATCGTTCGGATCGACGAGAAGATCGAGGTCAAGATCCTCAACATCGACTACGAGAAGGAGAAGATCGCGCTGGGCCTCAAGCAGCGTGAGGCTTCGCCCTGGGAGGAGATCGAGGCGAAGTACCCGGTTGGCAGCCGGGTCCACGGCGAGGTCACCTCGATCATGTCGTACGGCGCGTTCATCCGCCTGGAGGACGGCATTGAGGGCCTGGTGCACATCTCGGAGATGTCGTGGACACGCCGGGTGAACCACCCCTCGGAGATGCTCACCGCGGGCGACAAGGTCGACGTGGTGGTGCTGGAGATCGATCAGAACAAGCAAGAGATCAGCCTTGGCATGAAGCAGACCGAGGTGAACCCCTGGGAGCTGGTCAGCGAGAAGTACCCGCCCGGGACGGTCATCGAGGGCGCGGTTCGCAACCTTGCGAACTACGGCGCGTTCGTGGAGATCGAGCCCGGCATCGACGGCCTGCTTCACGTCTCGGATATGTCGTGGACCAAGAAGGTCACGCATCCCAACGAGGCTGTGGCCAAGGGTGACACCCTGCAGTGCGTCGTGCTCGAGGTTGACAAGGAGAAGCAGCGCATCAGCCTGGGTGTCAAGCAGCTCACCGAGGATCCGTGGCTCGAGGCGATTCCCGGTGCCTATCAGCCGGGCATGGTTGTTCGCGGCGTCGTGACGAAGATCACCAACTTCGGTGTGTTCGTCGAGCTCGAGGACGAACTGGAAGGCCTGCTGCACATCTCCGAGCTTGCCGATCACAAGGTCGAGAACCCGCAGGACGTCGTCAAGAGCGGTGACGAGATCGATGTCAAGATCCTGCGTGTCGACATCAGCGATCGCAAGATCGGGCTGAGCCTCAAGCGTGCGCAGTGGGGCGACACCACGGGCAGCGATGACTACTCGTCCGATGGTGGCGGCGGGGGCGGTCGGCCCGAGCAGTTCGGTGGCGGCGGCTCTGGCGGCATGGGCGACCACGACGCCATGGGCACCGACAAGATCAGCTTCTGATCGATCCGCAGCAATGAGATATCACAAGCCCCGGCCCGGTCCGGGGCTTTTTTCTGCGCCGGTGCGGCGGTGGCATCCGTCCGCCCGCCTCGGCCGGCGCTCCTGATCAGCCCTCGCCCGAGAGGCGGACGAGCAGGTCGGGCAGTTGGCGCTCGAAGGCGCCGCGGGGCAGAACGTCGGTCGCGCCACCTTGGCGTGCTCGATCCATGGCGGCGATATCGACGTGCGGACCGAAGCAGAGGACCCGGACGCCCAAGGCAGGCGGCGCGGCATCGGGATCTCGCAATCGATTCAGCACATCCCAAACCGCGTCTGCCTGGAGATCGAGCAGGGCGGCGCGGACATCGCTGTCCTCGAGGCGATCCTCAAGCATCTGAACGCTGCGGACCGGTCGGCAGGGCAGGTTGAGAGCGTCGGCGGTCGATTTGATCTTGGTGGCCCAGATGAGATCCGCAGCAAGGTAGACGATCATGCACTTTCCCTCTCGTTGGCGGTGGTGACGGCCCGACGGTGCGATGCGGATTTGTAGTCAGCCCGGCGGGCATTGGGCCGATAGTGGCCTGATGACGGCTACTGTTGATCTTGTGTAACCCTGCCGCCCAAGGGTGGACGCGACCCGCGATCCGCCAGAGAGACGAGCCAGCAGATGACTACGGCCCAGACGCCAGCAAGCGAAGTGATCAGCGGGACACGCGACCCCATCTTTGATGAACTCGGGTTCCCGACTGACCCAGACAATCTTTACACCCAGACCGTCGGCACGGTGCTCGAAGCGTGCGACATGCTGGATGTGCGGCATCGAGTCCGGATCATCTGTGCGCAGCCCAAGAACGAGATCATGGTGCACTTCCCGGTGCGCATGGACGACGGTCATCACAGGCTCTTCAAGGGCTACCGCGTGCAGCACAACAACGTGCTCGGTCCCTACAAGGGCGGCGTGCGATTCCACCCCGAGGTGCACCTTGATGATGTCAAGAGCCTCGCGCTCCTCATGACGATGAAGTGCTCGCTTGTGCGCATTCCCTTCGGCGGAGGCAAGGGTGGTGTGAAGGTCAACCCCCGCGAGCATTCGGCGGGCGAGATGCAGCGCATCACGCGTCGATTTGCAAGCGCCATCAGTCCCTTCATCGGTCCGGACTACGACATCCCCGCTCCGGATGTGGGCACCAACGCGCAGACCATGGCGTGGTTTGCTGACACGTACATGATGAGCCAGCCCCAGGCGAACACGCAGGACGCTCTCAGGATCGTTACGGGTAAGCCCGTGGAGTTCGGCGGCTCGCTCGGGCGTGAGAAGGCGACCGGCCAGGGCGTCGTGGACGTGGTGGTCGAGATGCTGCCGGAGTTCAACCTGTCGGTTGAAGGCATGCGGGTGAGCGTGCTTGGTTTCGGTAACGTCGGGTCGTGGGCGGCGCGGATTCTGTCGGACATGGGCGCGAAGGTTGTCGCGGTCATGGACCACACCGGAGCGCTGCGGAACGACGATGGCTTCGACTGCGATGCGCTGGCGCTGCACTGCCAGAAGACGGGCGGTGTTGCCGGCTTTGGAGCGGATGCCGTCACTGGCTCGGGTCACAGCAAGAACCTCAGCGGTGAGCCGATTGATTCCGATGAGTTCTACCAGACCCCGGTGGATGTGCTGATCCCGGCGGCGCTCGAGCAGATGATCAAGGAGCGCGAGGCTTCGATGATCAATGCCAAGATCGTCGCCGAGGGTGCCAACGCGCCTTGCGATCCTTCGGGTGACCGCGAACTTCAGCGTCGTGGCATCGAGGTGCTGCCGGCGATCCTTGCCAACGCGGGCGGCGTGACGGTTTCCTACTTCGAGTGGGTCCAGAACAAGTCGTGCGTCATCTGGGACGCCGAGCACGTCGATACCGAACTCAACCGCCACATGGTGATGGCAGCACGGCGGACGAGGCTCGCGCGGCAGCGGTACAAGTGCAACATGCGCACGGCTGCGTTTGCAGCGGCGCTCGAGCACATCGCCAAGACTTACGACGTTCGCGGCATCTTCCCCTGATGCGTGCTGCCGGATGCGCCGCTGGGCTCAGAAACTCAGGAGGAGGGGTGTATGAAGCCGCTTGAAGGTCGCGTTGCGATCGTGACGGGCGCCAGTGCTGGTATTGGTGAGGCGGTCGCTCGTTCGCTGGCCAACGCGGGCGCACGCGTGGTGATCAACGCGAGAAGGGTCGAGCGGCTTGAGTCGCTGCGAGGGGCGATTGAGACCTCGGGTGGCAAGGCTGCTGTCTGCGCCGGCGATGCTTCGGACGCAGATGTCGTCGAACGGCTGTTCACGACCGCTGATGAAGCGTTTGGCTCGAGTGCTGACCTGGTCGTCGTCAACGCGGGCAGGGGGCTCTCGGGCAGCGTCCTTACGAGTGATCCCGCCCAGTGGGACGAGATGGTCCGGGTCAACGTGTTGGGCGCAGCTCATCTCATGCGGCGGGCCAGCGAGCGCATGATGGCGGACATCGATCGACGAGGAGATTGGCGCTCGCATCCGCACGATATCGTCGTGCTTGGATCGACTGTGGGTCGGCACATCTCGCCATTCAGTTCGATGTACGGCTCGACGAAGTTTGGCGTGAACTCGCTTGCGGAGGCCCTCCGCCGAGAGGTGGGGCCCGCGGGGATTCGGGTGTCGTTGATTGAGCCCGGGATTGTGAAGAGTGAGTTTCAGCAGGTCGCGGGGTACGACGCCGAAAAGTTCGGCGCGCTGATGGAGAAGATGGGCCCGGTGCTGGAGCCCGACGACATCGCGCGCGCGATCAACTTCATCTGCGAGCAGCCGAGCCATGTGGCCATCGGTGATGTTGTGATCCGCGGGACGCGACAGGACTATCCCTAGGGAAATCCACGGCTTTGCAATCGATGGTCAGACGGAAGGCCCCGGGTGTTCCGGGAGTACGCTGCAACGGCAGCGGCTCGAACCGGAACAAGCTGCTGTAGGTTTGCGTACACTTACTTAAGAGGCACTCTCTCGCACTGGCCATGGTGGGTCGGGAGCGGGGCATTGGCAAAGGAGCGAACATGAGACGCAGAACATGGATGAAGCGGAGCCTTGTTGGCGGTGCGGCGGCGGCGGTGCTGCTGGTCTCCAGTGGCTGCAACAACGCGGGCGAGGGCGCGATCAGCGGCGCTGGTCTTGGTGCCCTGGGCGGCCTCGCGATCGGTTCGCTGACGGGTAACGCGGGCGCCGGCGCAGCCATCGGTGCCGTTGCGGGTGGCGTCGGTGGTGCGGTGATCGGCGATCAGAACGAGCGCAACGACCGTCGCAACAGCCAGCGCGGCCACG
>CAZSBR010000209.1:0-4477 GCA_964605165.1 uncultured Phycisphaeraceae bacterium | reverse complement strand
CGATGTGCTTCGGGAGATCGTTTCGATCAGTTCGCGTTCGACCTCAACACTGCTGTCGTCGGCATCGACTCCCCCTTCGGGATGCCTCGCCGACTCGTAGAGAACAAGAAATGGCCAAGCACATGGGAACAGTACGTTGCCCTCATCGCTCGATTGGAGCGCCGTCAATGGGCTGATGAACTCCAGAGGTATCGATCGCCAAGACCAGCCGGTGACAAGCAGCATCTTCGTCGTTGCGATGCGGCTGCAAGATCACAGAGTCCGATGACCATGGCGGGCACCCCGGTTGGCAGGATGTTCCACTTTATTGCCCCGAGACTGCTTCGTCTGCCTTGGCACATCCCCCTGCTTCGGCCAACCGCACACAACGTCATTGCGGTCGAGGCATATCCAGCTCTTGTTGTGAAAGCTGCAACTGGCCAACCAGGGCACTACAAGAACGACAATCCCGACAAGCAGACCTTATTGCAGAAGAACAAAAGGTCAGCCATCGCCCGATTCCTCCAGAGCGACGCATGCGTGCAGACCTACAAGCTACGGGTTTCTCTCAGCAGCGAGGATGAGGCTCAGCTCAGCGACGATCCAACAGGGGATGCGATCGATTCCGTTCTGTGTGCCGTCCAAGCTGCTTGGAGCTACACCCAGCGCGACAACAACTGGGGCATACCCGTTGATGCTGACCCGCTGGAGGGCTGGATCGTCGATCCCAACCTGCTCGACTAGCCCTTCACCGCTCGTCGCCGCTGAAGCTCGGCGTTGATGAAGCCCTCGAGATCGCCCGCCAGCACAGCCGTCGGGTTGGAGTGCTCGTGGCTCGTGCGGTGGTCCTTCACGCGGTTGTCGTAGAGCACGTAGCTGCGAATCTGCGTGCCCCAGCCGCGAGCCAGATCGCCGCCCGCCGCGTCCTTGATCTCCGCTGCACGCCGTTCTTCCTCGAGTTGTTCGAGCTTGGCCTGCAAGAGCGTCATCGCCTGGCGCTTGTTCTGTGGTTGCTCGCGGTGCGTGCTCGCCACCACCATGAAGCCCGTGGGCTTGTGCACGATCCGGCACGCCGACGCCACCTTGTTGACGTTCTGACCGCCCGGCCCGCTTGAGCGCGCAAAGAACGTGATCTCCAGATCCTTCTCGGGAATGTCGACGCTCGTGTCATCGAACTCGGGCGTGACCTCCACCGTCGCAAAGCTCGTCTGCCGCTTGCCCTGCGCATTGAACGGGCTGACCCGCGCAAGCCGGTGCGCACCGCGCTCGCAGTTGAGATAGCCGAACGCAAACGGGCCCTTGACGTGCAGCGTGACGCTGTCGATCCCGACCTCGTTGCCGAAGGACTTCTCGACTTCCTCCACCTTCCAGCCGTTCTGCTCGAAGTAGTAGAGATACATGCGCAGCAGCATGTCGGCCCAGTCGTTGGCCTCCGTGCCGCCATCGCCCGCGTGGATGGCAAAGAAGCAGTTGCGATGATCGTGCTTGCCGCTGAGCAGGCTCTGCAGCTCGACACGCTCCATCTTGAGCTGCAACGCGTGCAGGGCTTCGTCGGCCTCGTTGAGCAACTCGGCGTCACCCTCCTCCCGCGACATCTCGTAGGCGAGACGAGCCTCCTCGAGTTCGTCTGTCGCCTCGGTCAGCGGGAGAATCTGTGCCTTGATCGTCTTGAGTTCCGCGACGGTCTTCTGGGCAGCCTCCTGGTCATCCCAGAAGCCCTCAGCACCCATGCGTTCTTCGAGCTCTTTGAGCTTGGCGCGCTTGGTGTCGTAGTTAAAGAGAGTCGCGGATGGTTAAGATCCGCGCCTCAAGATCATCGATGACAGGCTGATGGGTTTCAAAGTGCACGAATGCGTCTCCTTCGGGGCAGAACCCTGAGCACCATGTTAGCCGGCCCGCTCGCGAGGTATGCTCGCAGCCATGCGCACCCTCGCGGTCATGCCAGCGATGCTTCCCGCCGCACAGGTTGATCCCGCCCCGGATGCGGTCGGTCGGTGGTCTGTCCTCATGCTGGGCCTGCTCCTGCTGGCGCTGTTCATCGTCGTCGCGGGGCTTGTGCTGGCAGCCCGCAGACGAGCCCGTCGCGAGAACGGCTCCAAACGCCTCTCGCCACCGACGCCCGGCCTTGATCCGTGGACAGAGGCCGGCCGACGCACGCCAACACCCGCCCCCCAGGACGACCCGGACGACGACCCAGACGACGACCCACACGATGGGATCCAGCCGCACGGAAAGGACCACCCCTGATGGCCTACGACCCATCGACCGCTACCGGCGATGCACTGAGCCGCATCGAGCCCGGCACGCGGACCGTGCTGGTCACGGGCGGTGCCGTCCGCGTCGGCCGCGCCATCTGCCGCGCCTTCGCCGCCCAGGGCTATGACATCGTCCTCACTTACCGCTCCAGCAGCGACGAAGCCGTGCGCGCCCAACGCGAACTGATGCGCTTCAACGTTCGCTGCGACATCCATCGGCTCGATCTCGACAACATCGATCAGACAACCGCGTTTGCCGAGCAGATGGCCATCGACCTGCCCCACCTCGATGTGCTCGTTCATAACGCCTCCATCTACCAGCAGACGCCGCTCTATGAGCTCACGCCCGACCAAGCGCTCAGGCATTACCGCATCAACGCGCTCTCGCCGCTGATTCTCAGCCAGCGACTCGCGGGCCGGCTGTCCGAATCGTCAGCGCCCGGCGGGGGCTCGATCGTCATGATGCTCGACATCCACACCGAGGGGCTGCCCCGCAGACAGTTTGCCGCCTACGCCATGTCCAAGGCCGCTCTGGGTCAGGCCATGCGCACGCTCGCCAGAGAGCTTGCGCCACGCGTTCGTGTCAACGGCGTCGCGCCGGGCGTCGTGCTCTGGCCCGAGCATGGCAGCGAAGCCGACAAGGACATGCAGGATCGCTACCTCAAGAGCGTGCCCATGAACCGATCAGGCTCGCCCGAGGAGGCCGCCCAGGCGGTGCTCTGGCTCGCAACGCTCGGCACGTATTGCACCGGCCAGATCATCCGCGTTGACGGCGGCCGATCACTGATCTGATCACAGCCCGCTAGCCGCCCTCATCGAGCGTGCGCACGAGCGCCGCAGCCTCATCAGACCCGAGCATCGCCGCGTGCTGCGCAAGCTGGCGTGCTGCCCCGCGATCACCCGCACGCTTAGCCCACTGCGCCGCCTCGAGCCACAGCGCCGCATCCGTCCGCCTGGAACGAGCCGCCTCGACAAACCGCTGAGCAGCAACATCAGCGCGGCCAAGAGCCGCCGATGCGCGCGCATGCAGCCGAACCACCGGCAGACTGAGCCGATCGGCGCCCTCCACACCCGCCAGCGCCTTGACGGCCTCTTCGGGTGCGTCCAACGCCAGATGCGCCCTCGCCTCGATCGTCCGCCACGCCGCCACCCGCGGCTCAAGCTGACGCGCCCGCGTGACTGCTTCGAGCGACGCTCCCGGCTCGTCCAGCCGGAGGAGAACCTCGGCGAGCGAGCCCCACGCGATCGCCCTGAAGGGATCGATGTTGGCCGCCTTCGCCAGCGCGGCCTTTGCCTCCTCGAGGCGATCGAGTTCGATCAGCACCTGCGCCTCGAAGATGAGCGGCTCCGGATTCCGAGGCGAACGCTCGAGAGCCTCGCGATACCACTCGATCGCACGTTCAGCATCACCCGCCCGGTGCGCCGCTGTGCCGCCCTGGAACAAGTCCTCAGCGGTCGCAGCGCCCGACTCAATGACCTGACGAAAGGCCTCCAGCGCAGCATCCTGTTGGCCGTCGAGCCGCGTGCGCACCCGGGCCAGCGCCCGCCAGATGTCGGCATCGCCTGGCCAGTCGCTCACAGCCGCCTCGAGTACCGCTGCCGCCTGTTCGGGCTTGTTGTCGAGCATCGCCCTCTGAGCGGTCGCGAGCACCGCATCGAGCGTCTCCGGCGGAGCCTCAGCGGGCTCAAAGGCCGCCGTGCGCTCAGGCGTGCTCGTGGATACGCCCCGCCAGACGAAACCGGCAGCCGCACCGAGCACCAGCGACGACACGCCGGCGATCGCCCACCCGCCCCACTTGCTTGCGTTTGCTGCCACGACAAAGGGTAGTCGCGGCGCCCGACGCGGCGGACCCAAGCCCGAGCCGTGGCTCTACACTCGCAGCACGATGCCCACAACCAGCGAGCAATCCAGAGAGCAGCCAACAGACCCCGCCCACGGCGACCCAGCCCTCGCCATGCCGGGTACCTACAAGCCCGCCGACCACGAAGCAGCGATCAGCCAGCGCTGGGAAGAGGCCAACGCCTTTGCCGCCGATCCCGGCCGCGTCCTCAACGGCGAGGCCGAACCCTACTGCATCCTGATCCCGCCGCCCAACGTCACCGGCGCCCTGCACCTTGGCCACGCGTTCAACAACACCATCCAGGACATCCTCACCCGTGCGCACCGCATGAAGGGCTATGAAACACTCTGGATGCCCGGCACGGACCACGCGGGCATCGCCACCCAGGCCGTCGTCGACAAG
>CAZSBR010000208.1:0-4491 GCA_964605165.1 uncultured Phycisphaeraceae bacterium | reverse complement strand
TCTCAACCAAGCTCCCGCACTACGTCCTGCCGCTCTACCCAGCGCTGGCGATCCTCTCCGCAGTTGCCATCGTGCGGGCTGAGCGAACACGGGGCCAAACGGATCAGACCACCCGATCGGGCGTCGGCCTCTGGAAAGTCCTCGGAGCCGGGCTCTTTATCGCCCTGCCCGTGGCGGGAGCCTTTGCATTGGGGCCGGCCTGGTGGCCCTCCGTGCTGGTCCTCGGCTCGCTCTACCTCCACGTGGCGAGACACCGCGCAGCAGCCGGCTGGCTCTCGTTGCAACGATCCGCACTCGCAGCGGGCCTGCTCTTTGCCACGGTTGTTCCGATCGCGCTTGCGTTCTCGCCCAACGTCCACATCACCCCGCAGATTGAGCGCTGCCTCACCGAGATGCAGCCCGATGCTGTCGGATCGCTCGACTACCACGAGGACAGCCTGGTGTTCGCTAGCCGCGGCATGCTCAAGCGGCTCGGTTCCGTCGAGGAAGCCATCGCATTCTCGGAGGCCTATCCGCGCGGCATTCTGATCATCCCCGAAGGAAGTCAAGATGCACTTCCCGCGGGCCTCAATGCGCGAGAGCTTGGTGCCGCAGCAGGTTTCAACTACTCCAAGGGAAGGCATACAGCACTGGTGATTCTCGGTTTGGGCCAGTTGGAGTCTCAGCCGTGAGTGATATGACTACCGAGCATCCCATTGGCATGCTCATCATCGACAAGCCGCTGGACATGACGTCCATGCACGTGTGCCGCGTGATCAAGGCCAAGCTTCGCAAGGGAGGGGCTTCCAAGCGTGTCAAAGTTGGACATGGTGGCACACTCGACCCGCTGGCCACGGGCGTGCTCGTCGTGCTCATAGGGCGGCAGGCCACGAAGCTTTCAAACACCGTCATGGAAGGCACGAAGGTTTACCACACGACCGTCGATCTGTCCTGCACCTCATCGACGGACGATGCAGAGGGCGAACGCACGCCTGTTGATGTTGACCAACCACCCGATCACTCCGCCGTCGAGGCTGCTTGCAAGGCCTGGACGGGGACCGTGATGCAAACGCCACCGATGTACAGCGCCATCAAGGTGGGGGGGCAGCGTGCCTACCGCCTTGCGAGAGCAGAGCAGGATGTGCAATTGGAGGCTCGGCCGATCCGGATCGACGCCATCGACGTGCGGAGCTACGTGTGGCCGATTCTCGAACTCGACATCACCTGTGGCAAGGGAACGTACATCCGAAGCCTCGGGCGTGACATCGGGGCAAGGCTCGGTGTCGGCGGAATGCTCACCAGTCTCCGCCGAACACGCGTCGGAGCCTGCACCATCGAACAGGCACGCTCACTCGACGCGCTCCCAGATGTTCTCACAAGTGCCGACTTGCTTGACGCGCAAGAAGCCCTCGGCTCGCCTCAAGCCCCGCGTTGAACGTCACGTGCGCAGATGCGATGTCAAATCCGCTTCCTGATGCGCGAATCTCGGCAACCGGTGTCCTCAGCACACCTTTGGTCTCGCAGAGCTTCAGAAGTTCCGTGGGCAGGTCGGTCAACCGCGCATCCAGTGTCCGCGTTTCGTCCCCCAGCAAGACTTCAACAGACCCGATGCCACACTCGGCCAGCGCACCGGCGATTGCCCTGGCTTCGGCCATGAGGTGCTGTTGATCGTTCATGTGGACTGCACGGACTTCAGCACGCCGCCCTCTGCTCCCGACTGCGTGATCTCCGCGGGATCGGCACCGTCATTGGCGTAGCGCAGGATCAGGTAGGCACCGACGGTCAGGCTCATCGCGAGATGCCCCGCGACACACCCCAGCCCCGCCGCCGCCGCTGACCAGAAACCGACGACCCAAACCGCCCATCCGCACGCGGCAAAGCCGACCATCGCCAGCATCGCGGGGCCCAACACCGCGAGAGCTGTCACTGGCCGGTGCAGGATGTATACCACAAGCCTCTGCAGGGCCTCGATGGTGTCACTGTCGTCAATCGCCACCGACGCCGTCAGCGCTGACACCAGCATTCCGAAAGCGACACAGCCCGCAAACCAGGGCGGCGCCGCTCCGATCGAGGCCACCGGTGAGACCGAGACCGTCCCAGCGACCAACGTGCCGACAACTCCGATCCACAGACATGCTCCGGCGCGGCGACGGACAAAGGCCGCCGCCGACAGCAGGGGGATCCTCCGCTGAAGCGACACCTCCATCGACACGCTCCGATTCAACGCCATCACCACACCGCTGACGATCGGCGAAATCGCAAGCAAGGCCAGCAGGTTCAGCCAAGATGGAACATCGGTGCCAGCAATCCCAGCAAAGACCGCTGCCACGCCTGTACATGCGGCAAGCACGACCAGCCGGGCGGGCGACCACCGCACGAGGAGACTCCGCACGAGCCAAAGCCCGAGCGAACCTGCTGGCTCCATCGGCGTCCAGCGGCTCGCCTCGATTGTCAGTGCGTGGTCAGGCTTCATCTGCGCGAGTATCTGCTACAAGGGCTTGAGCGCTGCCCGGGTGCGACGATCCGAATCCGGGTTTATGCTAGCCGCTGGCAGCCCGACCCCGTCGAGCCTGCCGCCCCCCCTGCTTGGTCCTACTGGAAGGCACACGCATGACCGCAACAGTCCTCATCATCGTCGCGCTGCTGGGCGGAGCCCTCGTGATCGGCCTGGCCCTCGTGCTGATCTACAACGGCCTTATCGCGGCCCGCGTGGATGCCGACAACGCCTGGGCGCAGATTGATGTCCAACTCAAGCGGCGGCACGACCTGATCCCGAATCTCGTCGAGACCGTCAAGGGCTACGCCGCGCACGAAAGCGACACGCTCGAGGCTGTTATCGCTGCCCGGACAAGAGCGGTCGCTGTGCCTTCCGGCGGAACGCATGCCTCTGAGGCAGCGGCTGCCGAGGGAGAGCTCTCTCAGGTGCTTGGCCGCCTATTCGCTGTGGCTGAGGCGTATCCGGATCTCAAGGCAGATGCCAACTTCGCCCAGCTGCAGGAAGAACTGACGTCAACCGAGAACAAGATCGGGTTTGCCCGTCAGCACTACAACGACAGCGTGGGAAACTTCGAACGCAAACGCCAGAGCTTCCCGACGAACATCGTCGCTGGTGTCTTCGGCTTCGAGAAGCGAGAGTACTTTGAGCTTGCCACGGGTGATGCGGCCCGCGAAGCACCCAAGGTCTCCTTCTAGCACTGCATTCAAGTGAGCGAGTATGCCCGAGCCGGCGCCCATGAACCGCGAGTCGCTCGCGATGCTCAGAGAGAAGCTCGCAAGCGAGGTCAGCGCCTATCCGGGCACACTGACCTACCACGATCTCATTCGCAAGAACAAGCGACAGAGCGTGATGCTCATCGCACTGATGCTCGTAGTCTTCAGTCTCGTGGGACTGGCGATCGGTGCGGCGATTGCGGTCTACGGCGGCGCAGAAGCGCCGAGGCAACTGCTGCCGTCGGCCCTCATCGGGCTTGTTGCAGCCATTTTCGCGGGAGGCATCGCGTCGGTGTGGAGTTGGTTTGGTGGGGCCAATGCCATCCTTCGCATGAGCGGCGCTTACGAAATCGCAAAGAGCGATGATCCACAGCTATGGAACGTGGTGGAGGAGATGGCCATCGCCGCCGGCCTGCCGATGCCACGGGTCTTCATCATTCGCGACAACGCCCTCAACGCCTTCGCCGCAGGGCGAGATCCTGCGCACGCTGCAGTGGCCGTCACCGAGGGCCTTCGCAAGCGGATGCCTCGCGATGAACTCCAGGCTGTGATTGCCCACGAGATGGCACATGTGCGCCACCTCGATGTGCGCTTCGCGATGCTGATGGCAACACTTGTCGGGCTCGTCGTCTTTGCCGCCGATGCGTTCCTGCGGATTGCATTCCGCGGCGCGGTCTACGGCGGCGGGCGGTCCCGCAAGGACGGTGGGGGTGCCGCAATCATCTTCGTCATCGTGATCGCCGCCTTGCTCGCCATCATCGCACCGCTCGGCGCACGAATCATTCAGATGGCCTACAGCCGTCAGCGCGAGTTCCTTGCCGATGCCGGCGCCGTCCAACTGACGCGTGACCCCGGTGCCATGGCCCGGGCGCTCCACCGGCTGACGGGTGACCCCCAGCCGCTGGTGGAAGCGGCCAACAGGGGAACGGCCCACATGTTCATTGTCAATCCCCTCGTCAAATCGGCGAAGGACCGCATGAATCGCCGAAGCATCTTCGCGTCTCATCCATGCACGCACGAACGCATCGCCCGGATGCTCGCCCTGTTGCGCTGACCGAGTCCGTAAATCACCACTTTTCGTTGCACGAACGCATATGCTGAGCACCTCACCATGACGCCGAAGGGATCGAAGATGCTGAGTGCTGTCCTCAAGTGGGCCCCGGGCCTGCTTGCGATCTTCGTGCTCGGCCCCATCGCGGGCGTGCTCGTCGGAAGCCTCAGAGGTGTTGATGGCGGGCCGGATGCGTCGCTGCTCGTCAACGCCTCACCCGTGGCTGGTTTGATGGCTGGCCTGGGTATCTT
>CAZSBR010000207.1:0-4495 GCA_964605165.1 uncultured Phycisphaeraceae bacterium | reverse complement strand
GGCAGCTTCTCAAGCTCGGCTTCCACCCGAGCCGCGATGCGAGAGATCGTCGCCTCACTGAAGTCCCACTCAAGCCCCGCCGCGCTAAACAACTCGGGCAGCGGCCGGCTGCCGCCCAGGCTCATCGCCCGCATGTACAGATCGATCGCCCGCTTCTCGCCCTCGTCGAGCGAGATCATCCAGAGCTGCAGCGCCCCAAGCTGAGCGATGCCGTACTCGATGTAGTACAGCGGCACGCCGTAGAGGTGCGACTGCTTCTGCCACGCCCACGCGCGCGCATCCTCAAGACCGCTCCAGTCCACCGCATGCCCGAACCGCTCATCCAATTCCAGCCAGTGCGCGTTGCGCTCGCTGGGCGACGCAGCAGGGTTCTCATAGAGCCAGTGCTGGAACGCATCGATCGTCGCGATCCAGCTCAAAAGCGTCACCGAGCCCTCAAGCTGGCTGCGACGCGCCCGGTCCGCATCGCTCGAATCCGGATAGAAGCTCGACGCCGATCCATTCCAGTACGGCATCGTGAGCAGCTCCATGCTCATCGACGCCACCTCGCAGAACTCGATCGGTGCATGCCGATAGTGCAAAAGCGGCTCGTCGCGGCACAGCATCGAGTGGAACGCGTGGCCCGCCTCGTGCACCATCGTCTCGAGATCACGATGCAGACCCGCCGCATTCATGAAGATGAAAGGCACACGCCGATGGTCGCGCATGTACTGATACCCGCCCGGTGCCTTGCCCTTTCGGCTGTCCAGATCAAGACACGCCAGGCCCCCCTCGCCCTGCGCACCATCCGTGTTGCTGCCATCCCCAAGCTCGCGCAGCATCTCCGCAAGCCGCCCATCGATCCGCTCAAAAGCACCAACGCTCTTGCTCACAAGATCCGCGCCATCCGTAAAGGGTCTCAACGGCGAACGCCCCTGCACATCCACCGCAAGATCCCAAGGCCGAAGCGTCTCCACCCCCAGCGCCGCAGCACGCTCGCCATCCAGCTTGCGCTTCAGCGGCACCACCACCTTCGCCACCGCATCATGAAACGCGCGGCAATCCTCACGCGTGTAATCGAACCGGTGCTTGGCAGCAAACGCATACCCCACGTAGTCGGCATAGCCAGCGTTGCGCGCGATCTCGTCACGCAGCTTGATCTGCTTGCTCAGGATCGTGTCCAGCGCGTCCTTGTCCTGAAGCCTCCGGTCACTCGTCGCACGCCACGCCGCCTCACGCCGGCTGCGATCCGTGTCCTCCAGGTACCGGCCCATCTGCGGCAGGGTCCGCTCCTCACCCTCAAACTCCACCGTCATCGCGCCCGTGATCGTCTGATGCTCCTGGCTGAGCGTCTCCTCCTTGGTCATCAGCGGCACGTTCTCATCACGGAACAACGCCACATCCGCCCGCACATCGCGCTCGAGCACCGCGTACCGCTCGCTGTCGAGCTTGAAACGATCGTGCAACTCCACCTGCCGTGTATCGAGCGCAAAGCCCGCCCTGCGAAGCTGCGGGCTCACATTCTCAATGAACGCCGCGTACGCCTTGGCCCGCGTCTCATCATCCGTATCGCACGTCATCGAGATGTACAGGTTCGCCGCAGCCTCCGAGCACACCGCCTCCAGCTCGCTGCGGTCCACCAGCCACTGCTCAAACTCCGAGGCAGACTCCACCGCCCGGTCCCGCAGCGCCACAAACACCGGCTCGATCTGCTCCCACCTCGTCGCATCAAGATCTGCGGGAACAAAATCAACCGTCGGGACCATCGGTGCAGCTGAACTCATCGCGTTTCTCCAGAAGCCAGGGGCGCACAACTCTCATCATCCTACCGCCCGACCGCCTCGGAGGATGACCCCAGCCAACGCTGCAACGAAAGCGCCCCGGCCAAAGATGACCGGGGCGCTACGCGATTCATGCTTTCACAACCCGCCGCCATGCAGCAAAGGCTGCGTCTACTCAGTCGCGGCGGGCAAGCTCATCCAGGATGCGCCGCTCGTTGTACTCCCACTCATCAATCTGCTCGGGAAGTGCACCAAGCTGGAACAGCGCCAGGTTCGGGTGCTTGTCGAGCACGCGGAGGATCTGCCCAAGCTCCCGGCGGGCGCGACCGATGAACGTCCCACGCTCACGCCTGTCCTGCGCCGCCTCGGCGTTGGCCTTGGAAAGGTCGTACTTGATCATGTACTCGATGAGCCGCTGCTCGCCGTTCTTGATGCCCTCGCGCCACTCGCGCATGTGCTTCTCAGCCTTGGACACCGGGTGGATCAGCGCCGGATCAAACTCGCCCACGAGCTCATACTCCGGGTAGCCCATGGCCTGAACCAGCTCATCAAGCGTGTTCACCGTGCCCCGCGAGAAGCCAAACTTCTCGGCGTTCTGCGAGTTGAACGTCAGGATCTGGCCGTCGGGATTGACGAGGTAGTCACCATCCTCGTTCTGATACCACGTCACCTCGCCATACTCATCGATCGACGCGCTCAACGGCTCATCGATCTGCATCGACCGCATGATCTTCGGGTCCTTGCCACCCTCGTCGGACATCCGCTCCATGTCGTAGAGCACCTGCTCCAGATCACGGCCATCCATCGCGACAAGGCTCGCACCGAAGAAGCCCGTGCACGCACCATAGTTGCCCTGGTCCATGAAGTAGATGTCTTCGATCACGTGGCTCGTCATCGCCGCAGCACTGATCGCAGACTCGATCCACGCCACCACCTGGAAGCGAGGCTTGTACATCTCGATGATCGTCCGCTGCATCGGCTCGATCTCGATCAACGCGCCGCCGCCCGAGTTCACCTTGAACACCACGATGTCGATGTCCTCTTCCTCGAGCAACTCCACCGCTTCCTGCATCGGCTTGGCCGCAAAGTACGTGCCCACCATGCCCTCAAGCGTGATCACAGCAACCCGCGGCGCGCCCGTGTCACGAGCGTTCGACTCAGACGCCGACTCGCGCCGATTCAGAGGCGTCTCAGGCTCGGGCTCATCGCCCGTGTCCCGCAGAATCTCCTGAATCTGGTTGGGCGCGTAAAACTCCGTCCGCTCGACGCCCCCCACCATCATCTTGAGCCACACCGCCCCGCTCACCTCGCGGACAATCTCGCCCTGCACACGCGTGCCATCCTTCAGCACGACCGTGTCATCCGCAAACGCCCCCGGCGCCATCGCGAGAACAAGCACCGAAGCCGTCAATGCCGAGCACCAGCGCTTCATACGTTCAAACATCGAAACCTCCATTGCCATCTCGCCATGACCCGGACCCATCGGCCACTCGCCCGGCGATCATCGTTTGTTCATCCAGCATCCGCCAAAGTCCTGAACCAAGTCCTCAGCGGCGGTCCTTGATCTGCTCCTGCCTGATCTGCTCGATCATGATCTGCAGATTGCCCTCCGGCGGCACACCAAACTGCTGCGGATACATCAGCCCCCAGTAACGACGGATGTGACGGATGATCTCTTCCAGCTTCGCAATCTGACGCATCCGAGCGCCGCGACGCTCGCTGTAGTCACCCTGCACCTGGATCCGCTGGAACTCTTCCCAAAGCTCCGGATACGCACGCCGAGCACGCGTCAACTCCCGTGCCCAACGCTCATTGATCTGCTCGCTCCGGTCATCCAGCACGTTCGCCGTACGCGAAAGACCAAGCTCCCAGAGCAGCTCATCCATCGTCGCAACCGTGCCCTTGGACACACCAAGAGCCTGCGCAATGTCCGGCTTGAGCGTCAACGCATCGTTGCCCTGGTCACGCACCCGCTGCTCCATCGTGTCGCGGAACTCATCCTTCGTCCCGTCATCCGTCAGCAGGATCTCATCGGCGCTCTCGGGCAGCCTGCGAAGAAGCTGCGCCTGCCCGCCCTCCATCTTGTAGCTGAGCACCGTCCGCATATCGCTCATCGCGCGAACGATCAGCGGGTCATACCCGCCGCGAATCGCCATGCCCTCCGCGTGGCCCAGGTTCGCGCTGATCAGCTTCTCGCGCGTCATCTCGCTGCCCGTCGTGCCCCAGTTGTAGATCAGGTACCCAAGCCCGCCGATCCGGCCCTCGGGATGGAAGTAAATCTCCTCGAAGTTCATCGGCAGCATCGCAATGCCGCCCATCGCGCTCTTGATCCACACGACCCACCGGGGCTCATACCCCCAGTCCGTCGGGACCTCCTGCGTGAAGATCGGCTCGATCGCCTCGACGCCAAAGATGTCAAACGGCTGCGCAACATCGTCAGGCAACTCGTTGCCCAGTTCATCGCTGAACACGCTGTCAATCACCAGCACCACGATGTCAGGCTTGTGGTCCTTGGCATCATCCAGCATCCGGCGAATCGGCTGCTCAGCAATCTCCCAGCCCCACCGGCCCTTCATCTCCATCACGTACACGCTCGGACCATCCGCAGATGCCTCCTCCGCGCGTGCCGGCTTCCGCTCACCCGTCTCGCCCTCAGCCTCGGGCGCATCCGTCCCGCGAACCACCGTGAGCACCTCGCTCTTCGAATACGTCCGCACAGCAGAAAGCGAGCCCAC
>CAZSBR010000206.1:0-4514 GCA_964605165.1 uncultured Phycisphaeraceae bacterium | reverse complement strand
ACTGCGTGTAGCATTCTGAACAGCCGTGGCCGATCACCAAGCAGAACGCGAAGAATGGGCCCTCATCGCGCGCGCGCGTTCAGGTGGTCAGCCCGCCGCCACCGCCTGGGCAGCCATCGTCCGAAAACATCAGGATCATGTGTTCACGCTCTGTTTGCGCCTCATGGGTGACCGCGATGTCGCAGCGGACATGACCCAGGAGACCTTCATCAAGGCTGTCCAGGGCATCAGCAGCTTCGATCAGCGGGCCCGCCTGGGCACGTGGCTCTACCGCATCGCCACCAACGCCTGCCTGTCGGAGCTTCGCACCCTCCGCCACCGCACCCGTGCCAGAGGCGAGGGAGCGCCCCACCCAGACGGCCTCAATCCCTCCAGCCCGCAGAATCAGCCCGATCTGAGGGAACCAGAGGCCGCCAGCCGCGTCCAAAGAGAGGACCTCCGCAGCCAACTCCTCGAAGGACTCGCCAGAGTCAACGAGGAACACAGGGCCATCCTCGTGCTCCGCGACGTGCGGGGCCTGGACTACGGCCAGATCGCCTCCGTGCTCGGCATCGCCTCGGGCACCGTTCGGAGCAGACTCTTCAGGGCCCGCGCCGCCCTCCGCAAGGAACTCGCAGCCCTCGCAGAAGACCCTTCTGAAACGCACTGAACCGAGCCAAGACCACGTGAACCCCGACGATTCCATCCAGCCCGAGGCCAACGAAAGGTTCGGCAACGACTCCAACGGCGAGCCGCAGCACGACCACAGCCGTGAGCCCTATACGAGCGACCCCGGTGCCCGCGCCGGCATGCTCAACGAGGCTCTCCTGTGCGACCTCATCGAGCACCGCCTCTCGCCCTCCAAGGAGAAGATCGCCCGCGACCTGCTCAGCCGCGATCCACACGTCGAGGCGGTCATCGCGCAGATCGCTCACGACCGTGACGTGCTCAGCTCCATCGGCGATGAAGCCTGCCCGCCGGAGGTCGCCGACCAGGCGCTGGCCAATGTCATCGCTCAGCTCGAGCGTGGCGTGCTGACCGGAAGTGATCTGGCCACCGGGCTCAGCGAGCCCATGGTCGAGGGGCTTCGCCCGGCCTCTGAGGTCATCGTCAAGACCCGGGCCTCCGAGCACCGCCTCAAGATGCTGCTTGCTGCAGCAGCGGGCCTCGTCGTCGTCACCGGCGCCGTCGTCGGCATGCAGTACGTCCTTCAGACGCTTCAGCAGCCCGCAGCCCCCGTCTCGCCGCGGTTCGCCCAAGACACCCCCGCCGAGCCGGACCTCTCGGCTGAGGTCGACCCGGTGCAGCAGGTTGCAACAGACACCGAGTTGGCCGAGGTTCCGTCGCCGACATTGGCAGAGCCGCCGTTGATGCAAAGGCCCGTCGAGGCCCTGCGCCTGGCGCAGGCCGGCCGGGCCGAACTCCAGTTCGTCAGCGCTGACGCCGATGCTGCGCGCACAGCGCTTGCCTCGCTCCCTGCGCGGACCGAGCACTGGCGTCTGGAGGGCCTGCGGTCGGGTGGCCCGATCTTCTGCATGGTCGCGCCGCGCGCCGAATCGTGGTCCGTGATGGCGACCGCGTTTGAAGCGGCCGGCCTGCGCACGAGGCTTATCGAAATCGAGCCCGCTCGCCCAGCCGCGACCACGCTCGAGCCTCAGCGCCTGCTGTGGTGGGAGCACCGCTCGACATGGGCTGTGCCCGATGCGCGCGTGCCCATCCGCTTCGTTACCGAATGACGTCCGCCAAGCGAGCCTGCTTACAACGTATGAACACGCTGAGCGTGCAGCGCTTCAGTTGGCCACGATGTTGACCATGCGCCCCGGCACCGCCACGACCTTGCGCACGGTCTTGCCCGCGATGAGCTTCTGCACCTGCTCGTGCGCCATCGCTGCCGCTTCGAGCGCCTTGGCATCGGCATCCGCCGGCACGATGATCTTTGCCTTGACCTTGCCCATGATCTGCACGGGCACCTCGATCTCGTCATCGACGAGCATCGCGGGATCGACCTCCGGCCATTGGGCGTGGGCCACAGCGCTGTCGTGACCGAGCTTGTGCCAAAGCTCCTCAGCCATGTGAGGACAGAACGGCGCGAGCACACGCACAAAGCGATCCGCCTGCGAGCGGCCCAGACCCTTGGCGCTCGTCGCTGCGTTGACGAACTCGATCAATGAAGCAATCGCCGTGTTGAAGGCAAGCCGATCGATGTCAGCCGCCACCTTGTCGATGGTGCGGTGCAGCTTCTTCTCGATGTCGTCGCTGGCCTCGTCCGCCAGCACAAGCTCGCCCGTGTCTTCGTGGACCATGAGGCGCCACGCCCGCTGAAGGAAGCGGTGCAGGCCGATGATGTCGTCGGTGTTCCAGGGGGCGCTTGCCTCCAGCGGGCCGATGTACATCTCGTAGAGCCGGAACGTGTCGGCGCCGAACTCCTCGATGATGTCATCGGGGTTCACCACGTTCTTGAGCGTCTTGGACATCTTGGCGATCGTCCTGAACACCCGGTCGCCCGTCGGCTCGTGGACGAACTCGCCTTCGCTGCGCTCCACGACCTCGTCAACGGGAACGAGGCTCTTGTCATCCCGCTGATAGGCGTGGCTGAGAATCAGGCCCTGGTGGAAGAGCTTGCGGAAGGGCTCGGGGCTTGAAACATGCCCGAGATCAAAGAGCACCTGGTGCCAGAACCGTGCATACAGCAGGTGCAGCACCGCGTGCTCCGCGCCGCCGATGTACAGATCCACACCCTGCTCGCCAAGCCAGTACGCCTCGGCCTGCTCGCCCACCAGGCGCTCGTTGTTCTGCGGATCGCAGTAGCGCAGGTAGTACCAGCAGCTTCCCGCCCAGCCGGGCATCGTGTTGGCCTCGCGCGTGACCCTCGCATCGGGGCTCAGCCCCTCGACGCCGACCTCGCCCGCTGCGACGTTCAGCCAATCCGTCGCCTTGGCGAGCAGCGGCACGGGGTCATCGCTCTCGATGGGCTGGTAGTCCGCCATGTCCGGCAGCGCCACGGGCAGCGACGACTCGCTGACCGCGTGATGCAGGCCCTCCTCGTCGAACACCACCGGGAACGGCTCGCCCCAGTACCGCTGGCGGCTGAAGAGCCAGTCCCGAAGCCGGAAGTTGATCTTGCGCTGGCCATGCCCGCTGGCATCGAGCCACGCGGTCATCGCGGCCTTGGCCTCAGCGGTGCCCATGCCGTTGAGATCAACGCCGCCCTCGACTCGATCCCTGTTCGAAGAGTTGATCGCCCGCCCGGGCTCGGTGTACGCCTCGCCCAGCCGCTTGGTCCGCATGGGGGACGCCATGCGCGCCCTGAACTGATCGAAGGAGGTGAAGCCCATCTCCTCCAGCGCATCGAGCCATGTCATGCGCACGCTGCCACGACGAAGACCCGCGCCGCCCGGGATATCCGAGATCGGCTGGCCGATGAACGCCCTCCGCTCAGAAGGCGCCCGGGCTTCGTCGGCCGCACTTCTCGGCCGAGCCAGAATCTGCTGCCACGCCGATGCAAAGTCCGCAGGTTTCACGTCGTTGGCCGAGACGTAGCCCATGAAGTCCGCAACGGGGCCGATCCAGCCCGCCTCGTCATGCTCGCCCCGCTTGAGCTCCTCATCCGTCGCATGCGTACCAAGCCACCATGCGCTGAACAACGCGGACGGATACACCACATCGCGGATCTCAAGCCCGAAGGCCATCGCAAACTCGTAGTCCCGCTGATCGTGCGCCGGCACCGCCATGATCGCGCCCGTGCCGTAGCCCATCAGCACATAGTCGCTCGTCCACACCGGCACGCGCTCACCCGTCGCGGGGTTGATCGCCAGCACGCCCGTGAAGACGCCCGTCTTGTCCTTGCTCTCCTGCCGCTCGACATCGCTTCGGTTCCGCGCCGCCTCGACATACGCCCGCAGCTTGGCTTCATCCGTTTCAGGCACCGGCGAAGCCAGCACAGCATCGACCAGCGGATGCTCGGGCGCGACCACCATGTACGTCGCGCCGAACATCGTGTCGGGCCTGGTCGTGTAGATCTCGAGCGATTCCGGGCAGCCCTCGGGCGGATCGACCAGGTCAAACCGGGCCTGCGCGCCCTCGCTTCGTCCGATCCACTCGGCCTGCTGAATGCGCGTCGATTCGGGCCAGTCGACATCCCTCAGCCCATCGAGTAGTCGGTCGCCGTACGCCGTGATGCGGAGCATCCACTGTCGCAACGGCTTGCGGAACACCGGGTGGCTGCCCCGCTCGCTGCGCCCGTCGATGACCTCCTCGTTGGCCAGAGCCGTGCCCAGCTTGGGACACCAGTTCACCGTCTGCGTGCCGATGTAGGCAAGCCGGTAGGACGCGAGCACCGCATGCTTCGTCGCGCGATCAAGCCCCTCCCACGCGCCGAGCTTCGCGGACCGCTGCGAACGGTCGACCTCGCTTGCCTTCGGGTTGAACGCGGGCGTGCGCGCGCCGCTGGCAAACTCGGCCTCAAGCTCAGCGATCGGCCGGGCCTTGTTGTGCGCGGGATCGAACCACGAGTTGTACAGCTGAAGGAAGATCCA
>CAZSBR010000205.1:0-4557 GCA_964605165.1 uncultured Phycisphaeraceae bacterium | reverse complement strand
CGATCGCACGATGAGCTGCAGTGGCTCTGGCCGGCGGTCGACTACCTCGCTCCCGTGTTGTACATCATGCCGTATCTGGATCCTCAGGGGATCTATGACCCGAGTCTGCGGCAATCGAATGAACAGCTTCTGCGACGGTACTATGAAGTGAACATGGCCGAGGCACGTCGCGTGCGGGATACGTATGTGCCCAACCACCCGATCGTGCCCTTCACGATGTTCTACTACCACGAGGCGCATCCCATCACGGAGGTGTACATCAAGTACTACTTCCTGACGCCTGAGAATGTGGCTGCGCAGTTGCTGTACCCGCGGCTGTTCGGCGCGGACAGCCAGTTCATCTGGGGCACGGTGTCTGACTTCTACGTCAACCGGGGGAGCCACCAGCCGCTGGAGGTTGTGCTCGAGCGTCTCAACGAGGACTGGGTGCCCGCGTTTCATGCTGCCGAGGATTACATCGTTCAGAACGCCGGCAATGACGATGGCGGGGGCTCGAGCAACAATTGATACCCAGCGCGGTCTGTGAGGAGCTGACCGAGGGGTGGTGCAGCCGGGGGCGCATGGTGTATGCTGCGGGGCCGAACGAGGACCCCACATGACCGAGCCAAAGAGCATCAGCACCGCTCTCCACGAGACCCGTCTTTTCGAGCCCCCATCCGCGGACACGCTGGGCTTTGATGCGTGGCACACGCCCTCGATGGAGGCGTATCGCGCGTTGCATCAGCGGTCCATCGACGATCCGGCTGGCTTCTGGGGCGAGGTGGCCTCGGAGCTGCAGTGGCACAAGCCGTGGGACAGCGTGCTCGAAGGCGAGATGCCCGATGTGCGCTGGTTCAATGGCGGCAAGACGAATCTCTGCGCGAACTGCGTCGATCGCCACGTCGAGGCGGGCCATGGCGATGCGGTGGGCATCATCTGGGAGGGTGAGCCGACGGGAGGAGACGGGCCGGAGGTTCGCCGGCTGACCTACGCAGAGATTCAGAAGAAGACCGCGCAGCTTGCGGAGGCCCTGGAGTCGCTGGGCATTGGCAAGGGCGACGTGGTCACCATCTACATGGGCATGGTGCCCGAGCTTGCCATCGCGGTACTTGCCTGTGCGCGCATCGGCGCGGTGCACAGCGTGGTCTTCGGCGGGTTCAGCGCACAGGCGATCGCGGACCGTGTCAACGATGCCAGGTCCCGCGTGGTGCTGACGTGTGACGGGGCGTGGCGTCGCGGCAAGGTCGTGCCGCTGAAGGACAACGTCGATGCAGCGATCGAGCAACTCGGCAATGAGTCCCCGATCGAGGCGGTGATCGTTCTGAACCGCACGGGCACGGACGTTGCCATGGCTCGCGGCCGGGATCACGACTGGGCGTCGTTCGTGGATCGGCAGCCGGGGACGCGCCCCTGCGAGCCGCTCGACAGCGAGGACATGAGCTTCCTGCTCTATACGTCCGGTTCTACGGGCAAGCCCAAGGGCATTGCGCACAGCGTCGGTGGGTACATGGTGTACACGTACCTGACGAGCAAGCACGTCTTCAACCTGCAGCCGGGCAAGGACCAGGTGTTCTGGTGTACCGCGGATGTCGGCTGGATCACGGGGCACAGCTACATCGTCTACGGCGTGATGAGCAATCGTGTGCCGACGCTCATGTACGAGGGCGGTCCGGACTATCCCAATCCCGATCGGTTCTGGGAGATGGTGGCCCGGCACAAGGTCACCCAGTTCTACACGGCGCCGACGGCGATCCGTGCGTTCATGAAGTGGGGCGATGAGCATCCCGCCAGGCACGATCTGTCGAGCCTTCGCGTGCTCGGTTCGGTGGGTGAGCCGATCAACCCCGAGGCGTGGATGTGGTACCGCGAGCACATCGGAGGCAATCGCTGCCCGATCATGGACACCTGGTGGCAGACGGAAACCGGCGGGCACATGCTCACGCCGTTGCCCGGCGCCACGCCCACCAAGCCCGGCTCGTGCACGTTGCCATTCTTTGGTATCGATGCGGCCATCGTCGATGAGACTGGTCGCGAGTTGCCCCTGGGCGAGGGCGGGCTGCTGGCGATTCGCAAGCCGTGGCCCTCGATGCTCCGGGGGATCTACGGCGACCGCGACCGGTTCATCGAGACGTACTGGTCGCAGTTGCCGGGGATGTACTTCCCGGGCGATGGCGCACAGCGGGATGCGGATGGCTACTTCTGGATCCTCGGGCGGGTGGACGATGTGATCAACGTGTCGGGCCACCGTCTTGGAACCATGGAGGTCGAGAGCGCGCTGGTCGCTCACCCGGCGGTGGTGGAGGCGGCGGTGGTGGGCGTGCCTCACGAGATCAAGGGCACGGGCATCGCGGCGTTCGTGACGCTGGCAACGGGTCGGGAGCCCGGTGACGAACTCACGAAGGAACTCCGCGAGCATGTGGCAAAGGAGATCGGGGCCATCGCCAAGCCCGACCAGATCCGATTCGCTGCCGGGCTGCCTAAGACGCGTAGCGGCAAGATCATGCGTCGACTTCTGAGGGACGTTGCCGCGGGTGTTGAGCAGATCACGCAGGACACCTCGACGCTCGAAGATTTCTCGGTGGTGGCTTCACTGAAGGCGAATCAGGACGACGGCTGAGTCGATAGCATGGGGCGATGCCAGATCCCTCATCCCGCTGCCGATGTTCCGTCTTTTGTTCGTTCATCGCTGCGGTTGTCTGTTTCGGCGGGGCGAGCCAGGTGTCCGCCCAGCAGGATGCTGCAGCCGCACCGGCTGAGGCTGATGGGGATGACACGCGGCTGAACGTTGAGCCGGCAGCAGTCCGGTTCGTGGGCTTTCAGTTGCTTCACGACAACGACGGCTGGGTGATCGATCCGTTTGACAGCGACGATCAGCACTACACCGCGGGCTCGCGGGTCGATGTGTTCCTGCAGGGCGAGGCGATCGATCGCTTGGGTGAGCGTTTGCCTTGGACGCATCACTTCCAGGATCCCGAGTACGCCGCGGGTCTGGCGGTGAGCCAGCTCATCTTCACTGCGCGCGATGTCGATCTGGAAGAGCCGCCTCGGACTGATCGGCCATACGCGGGGTCGTTGCTTTTCCACGCGTATATCCAGCGCTTCGACGACGACACGATGGATCACATCGAGCTCGATCTGGGTGTGGTCGGTCCTTCGTCGCTCGCCGAGGAAGCGCAGACGGCGATCCACACGGCTCGCGGCTGGGACAAGCAGTTGAAGGACGAGTTCGTCTTCGATCTGACGATGCGGAAGACATGGAAGTACGGCCTCTTCGGCACCCTGAGCGACCGGACCGGTGCGCTTGGCTGGGGCGCTGAGGTGTTGCCTCAGCTTGGAGGCACGCTCGGCACGGTGTTTCGCCAGGCGCACATGCAGGTAATGGTGCGGGGCGGCTACAACCTGCCGGGGGACTTTGGGCCAAGGCGCGTCTTTGATAGCGGGCTTGCTGCGCCGGACCCGGTGCCGACGTGGGGTGGGTATGCGTTTGCCCGGTTGCACGGCCGCGCTGTGCAGCACAACATCTTCCTTGATGGCAATACCTATCGCGACAGCCGAAGCGTCGACAAGGAGAACTTCGTCGGCGAGTTCGAGTTTGGCGTGGCGGCGCAGCTTGGTAAGCACGTGCAACTCGGTTGGAGCTGGACAGCCCTGACGGACGAGTACGAGACGGATGGCGCCAATGACTCCTACGCGACCGTGTCCCTGACGGCTCACTTTGAGTTCTGATGCGACGCCTACCGTTGGTCTTCAGAACCCACACATTTGCTGAGGAACCAACCTATGTCCACCGTCAAACTGTCCACGTCCAAGGGTGACATCACCATCGAGCTTGATCCGCAGGAGGCGCCGATCTCCTCGGAGAACTTCCTTTCCTACGTCGAGAGCGGTTTCTACGACGGCACGATCTTCCACCGCGTCATCGATGGCTTCATGGTGCAGGGCGGCGGCTTCACGCCCGATATGAAGCAGAAGAAGGCGAACAAGACCATCAAGAACGAGTGGAAGAACAACCTCGAGAACAAGCGTGGTGCGATCGCGATGGCCCGCCTTGGCGGCGATCCGGACTCTGCCTCGAGCCAGTTCTTCATCAACGTGAACGACAACGCGTTCCTTGATCAGCCCCAGCCCGATGGGGCGGCGTACGCCGTCTTTGGCCGGGTGATCGAGGGCATGGATGTCGTCGATGCGATCAAGGGCGTGCAGACGGCCAACAAGGCGGGGCACGGCGATGTGCCCGTCGAGCCGATCGTGATCAACAAGGCCGAACGGACCGACGGCTGATGGCAGCGACCTGTGAGGTTCAACGCGCGATGATCACGCGAGGCCTCGCAGCAGGACGCCGATGACATAGGCAAGGGCTGCTGCTGCGCCGCCGATGAGGAGCGTCTCGAGCGCCGCTCGGGTGATGGGCTGTTCAACGACCCTGCCCTTCATGATGCCCACCGCGGTGAAGGCCAGAGCGGCGCAGAGGATGCTCCAGCCGAACATGCCTTCGGAAGTGCCCAGGGTTAGCCCAATGACATAGGGCATCAGCGGCAGCGCACCGATCAGCACGAACGCAACGAACGTGGCCAGCGC
>CAZSBR010000204.1:0-4588 GCA_964605165.1 uncultured Phycisphaeraceae bacterium | reverse complement strand
AAGGGCAAGAAGAAGAAAAAGGGTCCCAAGGACGATCGGGCTCGCAACCCGATCGATGACGAGCTTGCCTCGCTTCTTGGCGACGACTGATTTTCAGATTGCTTGAGACATGACCGACGGTCAATCGTGGCGAAGCGCCACGATCGGGTCATGCCGCGCTGCCTGAACCGCTGGGTAAAGACCCGCGATCAAGCCCACCATCGTCGCTACCCCGAAGGCCACGCCGATCGACCACGGCGTGATCTGGGTGGCAAATGACATGTCCCCTCGACCGAGCAGCCCCCATTCGCTGAGCTTGGGCAGCGTGAGGGAGAGCCCCACGCCGAGCGCGATACCAAGCAGCCCGCCGATAGCACTGATGACGCCCGTCTCGATCATGAACTGGACGAGGATGTGCTGACGCGTGGCGCCGAGCGCGCGGCGGATGCCAATCTCGCGGATGCGCTCCTGCACGGTCGCCAGCATGATGTTCATGATCCCGATGCCACCCACGAGCAGGGCGATGCCCGCGATGGTGCCGAAGACGAGGGTGAACGTGGTTGCGGTGCGTCTGGCCTGCTCGAGAAGCTCATAGGGAACGACCATGGTGACATCTGTCAGCCCCGGATGGCGGATCTCCATGATGCGGGCGAGCCGGCCACCATCCTTGATGACCGTTTCACGCGACGGACTGGTCAGGTAGATCTCTGAAATCTGGATCTCGGCGCCTGAGAATGACCCGGACTCGCGTCGAACGATGGTGTCTCCGAAGACAGATTCTGCGGTGGTGATGGGGATGTGCAGGTCCAGGTTGAGATCGCGCCCGATCAGTGCCGCACCGCGTCCACCCGCGAGTCCGACTGGCTTGAGCACGCCCACGACCGTCAGTGCCTTGTCGTCGATGCGGATGGTCTGCCCGATCGGGTCCTCCGCCGGGAAGAACTGCCGGGCGACCTCTGACCCGAGGACAGCGACCATCGCCTCGTCGGCGAGATGTGCATCGTTGAGATAGATGCCGCGTGCGACCCGAATCCCGGCAACGTCTGGAAGCTCGGGGGTCGTCCCGAAGGCCTGGCTGGTGCGTGCAAGACTGCCACGGAGAACCTGGCTGCCCACAGCCTTCAGGGGGACGATGGCCTCCGCGTTGGGGAAGTTGGTCGTGATAACGTCGTAGTCATCTCGTGTGATGCCGTAGCGGTTGATGAAGCTCCGCTGCTGACCGCCTTGCTGGTTTGCCGCCTCGGCAGGCCGCTCGGATCGCACGATGATGTTGCGGGCGCCAAGGACCTCCAACTGCAGCAGGACCTCCCGCTTAGAGCCCTCGCCCAGGGAGACCATGGTGATGACCGCAGCGACACCGAAGATGATGCCAAGGGCCGTCAGGGCACTCCGCAGCGCGTGAAGGCGGATGTCGTTGAGGGCAAGTTTGATGGTTTCGAGAAGAATCAAGGCAGCTACTCTACCGATAGAAGGAGCCGAGGAGGCGTTTCAGTGCTCGCAGATCACATCGAACTCGGCCAGGAAACAGAAACCGCAGCGGGTTGGTCGTACCGCGTGGCACGTGTGTCTTCGTCAGGGGAGCTGATTGGGACGCACACTGTAGAGTTGTCGTGGGTCGATCATGACGCACTGAGCACTGGTTCGCGACCGCCAAGCTCAGTGGTGGGGGCGGTGCTTCAGGCCCTTCTGGATGAGGGTATTCGGGACTGGCCGCCACGATTTGACGTGTCCACCGCACGACGATGGCTGCCCAATCTCGGGCAGTCGATCGCTGCGCGGCTCTGAGTGGCTTCGCTCACTCGGAACGCGTCGTTTCTATTCGTGTGGTGTCCACCCACAGGTCATCGATCAGCAGGGACATGGTGCTCGGGGCGGGGGTCTTTCCGCCGTAGTACACATTGGCCCAGATGGACTCGATGCGGAGTTCATCCGTATCCCTGACGTGGAGCCTGCGGTCGTCAAACACCAGTTCCCCGTCGATCCATGCGCGTAGTCGGCCATCGCCTTGGCCTCCATCCTCGCCGATGCTGTCGAGCTGGATCTGCTGCTCGATGGTGTACCATCGCTCTCGCTCGAGGCGGGCATCCCACCACTTGCCGACGCCGTAGGTCCGCCCATCTTCCACCATGTCCGCATGGTAGATGTAAGACCCGATGGGCGTCCGCCCATCGTCGTCCAGCGGCCCAAACATGCCGCGGGCGGACCAGCCATTGGTGCCGTCGGAGGGCTTGCCACCCCAACCCGCCCGCTGGTAGGTGCCGTTGAACCCCGGCAGTTTTCCCGTGTGCTCGGGTGCCCATGAGCCATCCAGCCAAAGCCGGTAGCGGAAGTAGATGCTGGTTGGTTCCTCACCCATCAGCTCGCCAAGGCGTACGTGGAAGGACCCGCCGTAGTGCCCGCCCTCCTTCACCGTGATACCCAGCACCTTGTTGGAGGCTTGCGCGGGGTCGGGTAGGAGCGACATGTTGTTCGCGCGGGCAATCGGCTGTATCGCTTTGAGTGCGCCCGTCGCCTCGAACTGCGTGGCAAAGACAGGAAGCTCCGCAGCAGGCATTTCGGCGGAATCTGCCGACGTTTGACCGCGGATCGCTGCGGCTATGAGGCAGACTGTCGCCAAGGTGACGCGGAATTGAAGGGTACGGATCACGGTGGCGGCTCCTTCTGCGGGGCGCTTGAGGCGAACGACGTCGGGGAGCGAGCTCAGGTGGCGCGCTCATCGAACCCGCGAGTCGATCATGGCCTCTGCACCTCGGCTGGGGGGTCGTTGATCTCACGCTTATAGACCGTTGCATCGCCAACGGGTTGCCCGGTATCCGGCAGGGCTGGCGAGGGCGAAATCACGCCGTCGATGTGGCTCAGCACGCGACCCTGCTGATGCCATGTCTCGAAGACGTGCATGCCGGAACTTCGACTCAGATCCTCAAAGACCTTGATGCCGCGGACGCTGTTGCCCCGGTCGTCTACCGGTGGGGAGTACACGCAGATTCCGAACTGCCCGGGAACGACGGCGATAATCCCGCCCGAAACACCGGACTTGGCGGGGAGGCCCACCGTGTACGCCCATTCGCCGGCGTAGTTGTACATGCCGCAGGTATGCATCACCGTCAGCACATCCCGGATGTAGTCCGCTTCAACGGCTCTTTCCCTCGACAGCGGGTGGAGCCCTGTGTTGGCGAGCGTGGCAGCCATCATCGCCATGTCTCGCGGCGTCACAAGCACCGAGCACTGCTTGAAGTAGAGATCCAGTATCTCTTCCACACCTCGATCCAGGATTCCGAAGTTGAGCATCAGATGAGCGATGGCCCGATTGCGATGCCCCGTGGCACGCTCGGACTCAAAGACGGTCTCATCGATCTCCGGCCGCTTGCCGATGGTGCGACCAAACATGTCAAGCATGCGATCGAGCCGGTGGGTAGGCGTTTCCCCGGCGATCATGGAAGTCACAGCGATCGCCCCGGAATTGACCATCGGGTTGTGAGGTCGGTTGCTGGCATCCAGGCGGATGATGCTGTCAAAGGAGTCGCCCGAAGGCTCGACACCCACCCGCCGCATGACCATCTGACGGCCGCGGTCCGCGAGCGCAAGAGCATGGGTGAATGGCTTTGAGAGCGACTGGATCGTGAACGCCTGCTCAGTATCGCCCACCTCGTAGACCTCGCCATCCACGGTGACGATGCTGATGGCAAAGCAGCGAGGATCCGCCTTGGCAAGCTCCGGGATGTAGTCAGCAAGCCGACCCTCATCGCAATCACGGTATCGATCGTGCAACGCGTTGAGCGCTCGAAGAACGACCGTTCGATCCGGCTTCGGACCTCGCGATGCCGCGTCATTTCGGTTCTCTGGCAGAGAGCGATGCGATGAGTCAGATTTTGCTTGGTCGCGTGCGTCGGTCATCGGCGGCACCTCGTTGCTGCCTGTTGGTTCAGAGTTCGACCACCAGCAGGCCCGGGTCATTGCCGAGTTCGCCAGCCAACGAGCCATCCCCTCGCCAGGCGGCGCTTCGGCCTGCGGATTCGAATCCTTCACTCTGGCCGACTGCGTTGACAAGGACGACCGGGATGCTGTTGGTCCTGGCAAACGACTGGAGGTATCGATGGGCCTCTTCCATACCCCTTGCGTGCTTGGCGACACTCGCCGCATAGAGCGTCGCACCGCGCTCGATCGACGCCGACCCGTGCGATGGCTGCAGGGCCTCGTAGCAGATCGCCGGAGCCACCCGGTGCCCCGCGATCGACAGATCGAGCCACCGCTGTCCGGCGATGAAGGAATGCTGCTCGTCGGTGTGCAACAGCCGCTTGGCGTAAGTGCTTTGAGAGCCAGCGGGATGAAATACCACGAGCCCAATCTCGATGCCGCCGTCGGTGCGCAAGGGCACTCCGATCGCCGTGGTCAGAGACCGCCTGCGGCTGATCTCACGGAGCGGTTCCAGAATCGGATCGCTGGGCTTGATAGCAGAGTGCTGGGCCCGGCTTGGCTCGTAGCCCGTGAGCGACAGTTCCGGAAACAGAGCGAGGTCACATCCCTGATCGGCGGCACGGCCTACCTCATGCAGGTGGGCCTCCAGACTGGCCGCCACCTCCCGCGGGGACTCGAACTGGCAGAGAGCGAT
>CAZSBR010000203.1:1760-4589 GCA_964605165.1 uncultured Phycisphaeraceae bacterium | reverse complement strand
ATGAGCCAGGGGGTGCTCAGCCGCGCAGAAGTGCAGATCAATGACGAAGAGGCCGACTTCGATCCCGAGAAGTTCACGCGGCCCATGTATGAGCAAGGGGTCGCCCGGATCGTCTTTGCACTGCTCGCTGCCGACCGCGTGGATGAAGCGATCGAGGCGGCACAGCTCAGCGCTGAACTCCGCCCCGAGTGGGACATCTCTCCCGAGGTGCGCGAGCTCCTGGATGCCAACAAGACGCTGCGCAAGCAGATGCTGAAACTGCTCAACGGCCGCGACGACCTGCCCGAGTCACTGACGCGAGCGATGGAGTAGCCCGGGCACTCAAGGCCGCCACAGGTCGTCGGAGTCTTCTTCGTTGGCGCCCAGTGGGCTGAAGTTCACCGAGCCGTCGGCGTAGGCGATGTTGCCATTCTCGCCGTGCCATGAACCGGGTGCCTTGTGCATCGCGGTGTCGAGGTAGACCACGGTCTCGCTCGGGCGGAAGAGCCGCGACTCGCGGTAGCCCGCGATACCCGCCACGCCGTCGTAGGGCGTGAACGGATGGCCCACCGCGTTGAAGGTGTAGCTGTTGCCCACCCAATCAAAGTGGCTGAACCCACCGGACCATTCCCACCCGCCGAAGTCGTGCGGGCAGCGGAAGATCTCGATGTTGTCGTCGGCGTATTCGTTGAGCGGGCGGGGGTCGAAGCGGTTGAAGAAGTCGCCCTGGCCGCCCTCGTAGAGGTTGCCCGTCGAGCGCCCGCCGTAGACATACCAGTCCATGCCGTCGCGGCCCGGGTTCTCGCCTCGCCAGTAGTAGGTCTCGCGGTAGTCGGTGATGTACATCGCGGTGGAGAGCGAGATCTGGCGGAGCTGGCCCGAGCAGGTCACGCGCTTGGCGGTCTGGCGAGCCGCCCCGAGCGCCGGGAGCAGGATGCCGATGAGCAGCGCGATGATCGCGATGACCACGAGCAGTTCGATGAGGGTGAACGCTGAGCGATGACCACGTGTGCGCATAAAAATGACCTCCCTGTGGAGGTCATTGTATCGAACCGATGGACTCGTTTGAACCAGCGTTTTTCGGTCGATAGGCCCGTTCGGGCCTGGTTGCTTCGCTTACTTACCGCTCTCGAGTTCGCCCATGGCCTCGAGTTCCTTGCCCTTGGTCTCGGGGATGAGGATCGCCACGAATGCCAGGCTCAGCAGCGCCGAGACGCAGTAGAAGCCGTAGGCACCCGCCAGGCTCCAGCCCGCGAGCAGCGGGAAGGACGCGCTGATGAGGTAGTTCGCACCCCACTGGGCGGCTGCCGCGACCGCGAGCGCCGCGCCGCGGATCTGGTTGCTGAACATCTCGCCGAGCATGACCCAGACGATCGGGCCCCACGAGGCGCCGAAGCCGACGATGAACATGTTGAGTGCGACGAGAGCCAGCGTGCCAGCGCCGGCGTTGTCGCCCGAGAGGATCGGCCGGCCCGTGGCTTCGTCCAGCGGCGAGGTGCCGAAGACGTAGGCCATGATGCCAAGCGAAAGCGCCATCAGCACCGAGCCGAACATGAGCAGCGGCTTGCGGCCGATCTTGTCGACCAGCGCGATGGCGATGAAGGTCGTCAGCACGTTGGTGCCGCCGCCGATGGCGGTGTTGATGAACGCCTTGTCCTCGGTGAGGCCCACCGACTCCCACAGCAGGTTGGAGTAGTAGAACACGACGTTGATACCCACGAACTGCTGGAAGACCGACAGGCCAATGCCCAGCCACACGATCTTCTTGAACGTGCCGCCCGCGAGGATGTCGCTGAGCCGGGGCTTGTGCTCGCTGTTGAGCGTGGAGTGGATCTCCGCGACCTTGCCCTCGGCAGCGGTCGGGCCGAGCACCTTGGTGAGCACGCTGCGCGCCTCGGCATCCCGGTCCTGGATGACGAGGTAGCGCGGCGACTCGGGGATGATCGTCGCGAAGATGAGGTACGCCAGCGCCGGAATGGCCTCGATCCAGAACATCCACTTCCACGCGGCCTGCCCCAGAAGCCATTCCTGTGCAGCGCCGCCCGAAGCCCGCGCAATCAGCAGGTTGCTCATCAGCGCCACGAAGATACCGATGACGATCGCAAGTTGCTGCATCGAACCAAGTCGGCCTCGAAGGGCTGCGGGGCTGACCTCCGCGATGTACGCCGGCGCGATCACCGATGCAGCGCCGAAGGCAAGACCGCCCAGGAATCGCCAGAAGGTGAAGTCGAGGATCGTGAACGGAAGGCCCGAACCGATCGCAGAAGCGAGGAACAGCACCGCTGCGATGACCATGCTCTTCTTGCGGCCGATCTTGTTGGTGATGGGCCCGGCGCTGAACGCACCGATGGCAGCACCGATGAGGGCGATCGCCACGGACTGGCCGACGATCAGGTCGACCTGGTCTGCGCTGAACATCGCGCGGAACGAGCCGTCGGCAGCGGTGAACATCTCGCGGAGCACGGGCACCGCGCCGTTGATCACCGCGGTGTCAAAGCCGAACAGAAAGCCGCCCAGCGCCGCGACACTCACGATCCCGAGCGTGTAGCCCAGGTTTCCTGAATCGCCGCTGCCGGTTTCGCCGCCAGCAGTGTTGGTAGAGTCTGACACAACCGTTCTCCCATGGTCTGGTTCACGCGTCGCAGTCGCGCACGCTGCCCGGGCCAATGGGCTCCGAGCCAACAACGACGCAGCCCGCCGAAGGGGCGGGCCGCGTCAATATAGCAAGTTCACCGAGCAAGTTGTTTCGCGGGCGATGATCCGCCCGCCACCGGATCAGTCAAACAGGAACCGCACAGCGTCGTCAAAGCGGTCCGCCCAGGCCGATTCGGTGTGCTCGGCGTCGTCCTG
>CAZSBR010000203.1:0-1660 GCA_964605165.1 uncultured Phycisphaeraceae bacterium | reverse complement strand
ATCAGCCCGCCGAGCGAAGCCCCGCCGACGACGCGGGATTCCCGGCGACGATCGACGCGCAATGCCGCCTCGACCCGCGGCACGATCTGGTCAGCCAGGATCGAGACGTACCGATCCGCATCGGGCGTGACACCCTCGATCGCATCGACCATCAGGTACTCGCTTGCGCGAGAACCCTCGGCGTGGGGGATGCCCACCACGATCATGGGCTCGATCGCACCCGCACCGATCAACTCGACGAGCGTCTCATCGACCTGCCACTCGGCGGGAATGCCGCGATGCTTCTCAAAGAGGTTCTGCCCGTCGTGCAGGTAGAGCACGGGATAGGTGCGGTCGGCGTTCTCCGCATCGTGGTAGCCCTCGGGCAGCCAGATGATCATCTCGCGCGCCACGCCCTGCATCGCCCCGCCGCCGCCAGCAAACTCGAGCTTGACCACCGAGCCGCCCGCGATCTGCATCTCGGCATTGGGGTCGGTCGCTGCCTGCGCCTCGCGCGCCTCGGGGCTCATGTCGTTCCACGCGGGAATCTCAAACTCGATGAGGTAGGGCTCATTGGGATCGACGGTCGAGGGATCGACCATGGGCAAGAGGCGGTTCTCGATGCCGGTAAAGTCCGCGTTGCACTCGCCCGTTTCCCACGAGCCACGCGTGAACTTGAAGGCAAGGCGCTGGTCCCGCGTGCTCTGCGGCAGGAAGATCTGCCACCGAAGATCGCTCCGGCCCTGCAGCCGCTGGGTCGGGTCCGCCGGGCTCCAGCCGACGTAGTTGGAGGCCATGTAGATCGGCGAGTTCGTGTCCGCAACACCCGCGAGGTCCCGCACCACGAGTATGACCCCGCCCGGGAGCCTCTCGGCGGGAATCAGATCCTGCGCGGTAGCGCCGGCAGCACCCAGCGCCAAGCACCCCACCATCACCACACGCATCAATGCTCTCGAAAGCATGGTTGTCTCCTTCAGGCGGCCTTGGTGCATCACACGTCCGGCCGGCCGCGTTGCTTGCATTCGTCTCAGTTGAGGTTCACGCGGATCATCTCGCCATCCACGCCCGAGGCTGTGGCCTCGCTGCCATCGGGCATGAGCACGCGGACCACGATGTTCCGCTCGGGCCGGGGCATCTTGCCCTCGGTGTGCTCAGCGGTGACTTCCACAACGTTGCCAGTGCGCTCGGCGCGGTACGTCGTGTGCAGGAAGAAGCCATCGCGGAAGCGCCAGCCCTCGCCCTCATCTTCATAGAGTTCGCCCACCGCCTGGCCGTTCTTATCAAGCGCGATCAGCAGCGTGATGGGGTCCAGCGGCTTCTCACCCGTGAACTGCATCACAGGCCCCGTGGGCACGATCGACCCAGCACGCAGGAACATCTTGGGCAGGTCTTCGTTGTCGCCGTGACCGAAGTCAAACTCCACCCAGCCGCCCTCGGCAAAGTCCCGCGGCTTGGCGACGATCTTGTTGCGCTGCGGCGAGTGCTGGGGCACGACCATCATGTCCGCGCCGAACAGGAACGCATCATCCTCTGCCCGAAGCGCCGGATCCGTTGGGTCGTGGAAGAACATCGGCTGCATCACCGGCATGCCCGTCAGGTGCGCCTCGCGGAAGAGCGTGTAGAGGTACGGCATCAGGCGGTAGCGACGCTCCAGCGCCTGGCGCGAAGTCTCCTCGACCTC
>CAZSBR010000202.1:0-4628 GCA_964605165.1 uncultured Phycisphaeraceae bacterium | reverse complement strand
ATGCCGCAGAGCCCGCCCACGAGCCCTGCGCCGAGTCCGATCAGCACCGCGATGATCACATGTTCCAAGCCCAGGGGTGTGCTCCATTCATGGAGGCCATAAAGGCCCCTTGGAGGCCCGTAAGGCCCCCGGGTGGGACTGCAGGGGTGGCAGCGCTACCATATCGGCTTGCGCCGACGGCGGGTGGCTCGGTTGAGCCTCCGCGTGAGATCGGGGGGACTCGGGCGCAGCATCTTGGGTCAGGCCATGGACGGCACTGCGGGACAGTTTCCATGCGCACTGAGAACTTACGCCATCGCGTGCTCCGAGCCGCTCAAAGCCGATCGTTCGCCACCTCGGCGATGTGGGCCATCGCAGCAGCGGTGACCGTGCTCTCGGCCATCGCGGCCAAGGAAGCTTCGACGGTGCCGTTGGCGGTGGTGCAGCGCGTGGCGCCCGCTCCGTCGGAGGTCCCTGAGCCTCGGGTGGAACCGGTCATGCCCGCACCGGCCGAGCGTCGCAACGCTGGCGATGTTGAAGTGCTGAACCAGGCCGCGGCCGAGAGGGCTGAAGCCACTTTCAATGGCAGACCCATCCGCCCGGCGCGGGTTGTATGGATGAAGGTCACGGCCTACTCGCCGGGCCCCGAGTCCTGCGCTCCTTATGCAGACGGCCGGACCGCGACGCTTCACTCCGTGTGGACCAACGCCATGAACCTGGTCGCGGCTGACACGAGCATTCTGCCCTTTGGAAGCCTGGTCAGCGTGCCGGGCTACGACGAGGGCCGGGTGGTGCCCGTGCTGGACCGTGGGGCAGCGATCAAGGGTCACGAGCTCGATGTGCTCTTCCCGACCGCTCGCCAGGCACGGAAGTGGGGCGTGCAGACGCTCCCGATCGTGGTGTGGGAGTACGCCGACGGTCTGCCGGCGGGCAATCCACGAGCCATGCGCGACGGTCAGCCTGATTGAGCGGCGGCGGCTTGATGTCAAGGTTGGGCTCTCTCTCAGCGCGCGGCAGTGGCCAGCTTTCTACCCTTTGATGTGCTCGTTTCTGCGAACATCGATCTGCCCAAGAGCGTCGACGACCTGATCGGTCCGGAGCTTTTGACGCGTCTGGATCGCCTGACGATCCTGAGCAGGAAGCTCTTTGCGGGCAAGTTGCCCGGCGAGCGTCGCAGCAAGCGGCGGGGGCAGTCCGTCGAGTTTGATGACTACCGGCCTTACACGCGGGGCGATGACCTCAGGCATCTGGACTGGAATGTGCTGGCGCGGTTCGACCGCTTGGTGCTCAAGCTCTTCCGCGAGGAGGAGGACCAGACGCTGCACCTGTATCTGGATGCGTCGGCATCGATGTTCGCCGGTGGCAAGGCCGCCGTTGCTGGAGGCGGCTCCGCGCAGCCGACCAAGCTGGTCTCGGCGGCGCGACTGACGATGGCCCTGGCTGCGGTGGGGCTGAGCCAGCAGAACCGGGTTGTGATCAGCGTGCTCGGCGTGCCGCAGCGCCCTTTGGCATCCGCTGCAAGGACTGGCCTATCCGGAGCCGAGGGGATACGCACACTGCAGCCGGTGCGTGGCCGGCGGAACATACGGCGTGCGGGGGAGTTCCTCGTCGAGGCGCTGGCCGATGCAGCGCGCGAGATGCCGAGGGTTGACCTCGGCGCGCAGCTTCGTCGCCTGGCACTGGCTCGCAGGGGCCAGGGCGTCGCGGTGCTCCTGAGCGACTTGCTGATGGATGACGGCGATGCCGGCACGGGGCTGGAGACGGCGCTGAACGCACTGGTCGTGCCCCGCGGCTTCGATGCGGCGTGCATCCGGGTGCTTGCTCCCGCTGAGGTCGATCCTTCGCGTGATCGTGATGCAGGCCTGACGGGTGATCTCCGGCTGACGGACATTGAGTCCAGCGTCGGTGTGGAGGTGACGGTCTCTCGCGGCGTGCTCGAGCGATACAGGGAGCGGTTTGAGGCTCATGCCCAGCGGGTGAGTCGTGCGTGTGTATCGCGGGACATCAACCTGATGACGGTGATGAGCAACGAAGACCCCGCTGACGTGCTGCTGGGAGTGCTGCGCAGGCGGGGCGTGCTTGGCTAGTCGGCCTCGCAGCGGTCCTGGCTAGAAGCCCAGACCGATGAGCAGCGCTGCATAGACGAAGATGGTCACTACGGAAAGACTCGCAGCGATCCAGCCGCAGATGAGGCCGGCTTTGGCATTGCCCGCGATGGAGGCCGGAATGGACCCTGCCTTGGCGACGGCGCGCACCTCGTTGCCCTTGAGAATGGCCGGGATGGCGACAAGCCCGGCGAGCGGGCCGAGGCAGGCGAAGAAGAGCACAAGGGAGACGATGCCCCAGGTCATGGCCGAGCTGGCCTTCTTGGCAAGGCCCGGATGGTCGGCATCGGGATCCTTGAAGGACCAGACCGGGGTGCCGCACTCGGGGCAGAGGTCATCAACCCCGAGACCGCTGAGCAGGTAGCCGCATTTCCAGCATGAGGGCGTCGGCATAGCTGGAAGTGTACTTGGAAAGCACGGGAACTGGTTTCAGCCGCGCGCCGCGATGAAGACGATGTAGCTCTCATCGAGATCGTCTGGGTCAGCGATGGGCTCGATGTAGACGTTGCCATCGCTGTCGATGGCATCGGGTTCCTTGGCGTAGACCTCGGTTGAGGTAAACCCGGCCTCGTCCATTGCATCGCGGAGTTCGGGGATGGACCACAGCCGCCAGCGGTAGACGAACGCATCTTCGAACTCTTCGAGAATGTGGCCGCCTTCTTCAACGCGGAAGTGCAGTACGTCCGTGACCATGCCTGTCGTTGGGTCAGCCTCGCGCTGTTCCCATGTGTAGCGGACGCGTTTGCCCGCATGGGGGCCATGGGGGATGACATGGTCACGGTGGACCTCGCCGAGGATGTACGTGCCCTCCCCGCCGTAGGTATCGCAGAGGAAGACACCATCGGCTTTGAGCCTCTGGCGTACAAGACGGAGATAGCTCAGCAGGTCGGCCCGGGAATGCATGTAGCCGATGGAGAAGTTGCCAGCGTGGATGATGTCGGCCTTGGGCAGGCCGAGGACGGACGCGTCTCGCACATCGCTGCAGTGCTTGGTGACGCCATCGATGAGCGGTCTGTGGTTGAGGGCCTCGGCATCCTGATCGATGCCGGTGCTGGAGCCGCCCGCGATGTCGCGCACCCATTGATCGCAGAGGCATGCGGTGCCCGCAAAGTCCTCAGCGAGGTGCTTTGGCTCCTCGCCGTGGATGGCGGCGAGCAAAGGCACGAGCTGCTCCGGGCTGACAACGCAGAGTTCGTAGAGGTCGTGGCGTGTGAGATGCGCGGTGGGCTGGCTCATGCCATGCGGATCCACTTGATGAGCGTGGCGAGGTTCGGCGGCTTGCCGAACATCAGGAGGCCGACGCGGAAGACCTTGGCGGCCAGCCAAACGCAGAGCCATGCTCCGATCGTCGCCGTCAGCAGGCTGACGCCGACCTCCCACATCGGCGGCGGGGCGGTGGAGGTCACGCGCATGATCATCACAAACGGGTTGATGGGCGGGATGAAGCTGAGGACGACGGCCAGGGGGCCGTTAGGGTCCTGGCTGATGGGCAGCCAGAACAGGTAGGGCAGCATCGTGATCATCATCACGGGCGTCTGGAGCGACTGGGCCTCGCGGAGGTCGTTGACGGCGCTGCCTACGGCGGCGAGCAGGGAGGCGATCATGAAGTACGCGAGGATGAAGTAGGCAAAGAGGAGGATGACGCTCTGGATGGTGAGCACATCGCTGAGGCCAAAGACGAGCAGCGCCCCGCCCGAGAGCCCGCCGTAGATGAGCATGATGGTGAACCCCACGCCCATCTGTCCGATGATCTTGCCGGTCATGAGCTGCATGGGCGAGATCGCGCTGAGCAGGATCTCGACGACTCGGCTGGACTTCTCCTCGACGGTTGTGGTGAGGAGGTACTGGCCGCCGATCATGACGGAGATCATCAGCAGCAGCATGAAGGCGAAGGGCAGCATCACACGGAGCACCTCCGTGCCCTGGCGCTCTCCGGTGGCGGTCACTTCCTGCGTGTCTCGGCCGATGACGTTGACAAGGGCCTCGACCTCGGAGGCTGTCACATCGTTCTTGGCGTAGCGAGCGACCTTGATGGCACCGCGGATGGCATCACGGATGTAGCTGATGTTGCGTTCATCAAGACCCGGCGTGACGTAGACGGCAAAGCCGCCGAACTGTTCCTGGTCCGCCGGCTTCTCGGTGGCGTCGGCATCGACCTCGATGACGGCGACGAGCTTGTCGTCACCCTGGGCGGTGTCGTTTCGGATGAGGTCTTTGGCCTGTTCCTCGGTGAGCGAGGGGTCGAGCCTTTCAACGGTCAGCAGCGGGGTGCTGGCAGCGACACGCTGAAGCTGCTGCTGACGCATCTGCTCAAGAAAGTCCGCGCTCTCATCAAGCGCGTTCTCGGCCTCGATGGTCTGCCGACTCGCCTCGGCGCGTTCCTCATCGAGTCGCTTCTCGAGTTCGATGGCGACGTCCTGCGCTCGATCGATCAGGGCGATTCGGCCGACAACCTGCGGGGCGACCGCCTGATTCGTGAAGATGACGATCAGCGGGATCGCGGCGGCGACGATCGCGGGAACGATGAAGGCGCCGATGACAAAG
>CAZSBR010000201.1:0-4681 GCA_964605165.1 uncultured Phycisphaeraceae bacterium | reverse complement strand
CGTCTACGACCACGGCCTGCTCTACGGCGACGGCGTCTTCGAAGGCATCCGCGTCTACCGCGGCAAGATCTTCAAGCTCGGTCAGCACATGGACCGCCTTTGGACCTGCGCCGGGGCCCTGGGCATCAAGATCCACATCTCACGCGAAGAGATGATCCAGATCCAGCGCCGATGCGTCGAGGCCAACGAACTCACCGATGGCTACATCCGCCTCGTCGTCACCCGCGGCGTGGGCACGCTCGGTCTCAACCCCTACCAGTGCCCCACGCCGGGCATCGTCTGCATCGCGGACCAGATCACCCTCTACCCGCCCGAAATGTACCAGCAGGGCATGCGCGTCGTCGTCGCCAATCGGCCCAAGACGCCCATCGAGTGCCTCGACCCGCGCATCAAGAGCCTCAACTACCTCAACAACATCCTCGCCAAGGTCGAAGCCATCGATCACGGCTGCCTCGAAGTCATCATGCTCAACACCAAGGGCAAGGTCACCGAGGGCTCGGGTGACAACCTCTTCATCGTCAAGGATGGAGAGCTCTTCACCCCGCCGGTGACCGCTGGTCTGCTCGAGGGCATCACGCGGCGGTTCGTGATCGACACGCTCGCGCCGCAGGCCGGCCTCAAGGTCAACGAGACGGACCTCGAACTCGATGACGTGCTCAACGCAGACGAACTCTTCATGACCGGCTCCGCAGCCGAGATGATCGCCATCACGCAGGTCGATACCCAGACACCCGCCGGCAAGATCGACAAGGCTCACGTCATCTCAGATGGCGAGGGCCCCATCACCGCCGACCTCCGCCAGCGGTTCCGTGCGATCGTCACGAGCGACAACGTCCCCGAGGACTGACGCCATCGCGCCGACAGCGGGCTGGCCCTAGGCCGCCCTGTTGCCGCTGCTCTGGCCGGTGAAGATGCTCGATGCCACCTGCGCCGAACCGCGAATGAAGTTCCAGTACGTGCGCTGCTGGACCTCGTTCTCGAGTTGCAGGTGCAGGCCCATGCGCCGCTTGCCCATGCCCACATCAAAGAGCCAAGCGATCTCCGCGGTCAGTTCCATCCGCTCGCTGCCGTCCTGCAGCGTCAGGCGAACCTTCTTGCCACGCTTGTGACCAAAGCGCTTGCGGCCGATCACCTGCAGCCCATCGCAGGAAGCATTGACGATCTCGCCAAGCGAGCAGCGGATGTCCGCGCACCGCAGACGCCCCTTGTCTCGGCGGTCGGAGTTGCTCGACTCCGCGGGCGCCTTGGAAGCCTCGCTCCGCCTCAGCATCGAGTCATACATGTCGCGGGTGCGGGCATCACGAAGCACCTTGTACGCCTTGGTGATGTCCATGAAGCGGCTTGCCGCCTCCGCGGACTCACATGTATCGGGATGCCACCTCGCAGCACCCTTGCGGAAGGCAGCCCGAATGTCTGCCTCGCTCGCATCGGGCCGGATGCCCAGCACGCCGTAGAGATCGATGACCTCCTTGCCCAACTCAAAGCAAATCGAGCCAGCTTCGTCTTCCACCGAAGTATCCGCTGCACGCTCGGCAGCACGCTCGGGATCGGCAAAGCCGAACTTGGCCAGCTGCTCGATCTCGACCGTCTCCTTGGCCGAAACATCCAGGAACTCAAGGCCAGCAAGCGTGCCCTCAGAAGCCGACGGCTTGCGCGTCCAGACCACGCGAGCCCGCAGCGAGAGCATCCGCCCCTCGCTCGCGAACCGGATGGTCTCCACCACACCCGGCGCCAGCGAACTCATCGCCCGGTCATCGACGATGCAAGCACCTCGGGTGGACATGTTCACCACCGAGCCATTCTGCCACTCGACAGAATCGACATCGTGACGCTCAACTGTTCGCTTGGTCATCGTGCTTGTGCTGCTTCGGCTCATGCGGCACCTCCTGCATGGGAAGTCCCAATGGCATGGCCAACCTGCAAGCCGCTCTGACCTTCAATCCACCCCTGGCGTTCGGCCTGCGCAGCCGGCCGGTGGTTCTCGGTCCTCGCCCGCGGGCAAGAGCCTCAGCCCCGCACTTCAGCGCCCAGCGCTGTGCGGGCGCGTTCCGTCAGCCTCTGCATCGCCGGCTCGACGTCCTCACGCCGGAGCGTGGCCTCGGCATCACGGAAGACCAGCCGTGCGGTCACGCTCTTGCGCCCCTCGCCCGTCTGCTTGCCGCGATACACACCCGCAAGCTGCACCGACCGCAGCCTCGGCTCGGCCTGCATCTCCTCCTCCACCAACGCCTCAAACGCCGACCACCGCGACGCCTCGGGCACATCGAGCGTCAGATCCCGCTCGATCGGCGGGAACTGCGGCAAGGGCTCGACGCCCGAGCGCTCCCGCCGCGTGGCGAGCAGCGCCGCCAAATCAAGCTCCGCTGCGATCACCGGCGCATCGAGACCCTCGGCCTTTGTCAGCGCTTCCGTCAGCAGACCAAACACCCCGATCGATCGGCCATCCACAAGAAGCGTGCCCGCGCCCCGGGCATCCCACCCCGAGCACGCATCTGCGATCGGCTCAACACGCACTTCCTCGCGGTGGCCCGCCAGGTGATGCACGAGCGCCTCGCACACGCCTCGCATTTGCCGGAGCCCAAGCTGCATCGCTTCGGCCCGCTTCAACTCCGCCGGCGCATCCATCAGCAAGCCGAGCACCGGGCGTTCGATGTGCTCGCGCCCCGGCTGATCAAGCTCCGAGAATGACGATGCGAACTCGAACAGCCGCACCCCGCCATCCACGCGCACCTGCGCATCCTGGTTGCTCTTTCGGCAGCTCAACAAACCCGTCAGCACACTCGGCCGAAGCACAGGCTCCGAGCCCCGCCTCGCATCATCGACCGCCACCGTGCGATGGCCCCGCTGAACCCAGGGCTTGGCCCGCTCCACGGAGCAGAAGCTGAACGTCACCGTCTCGTAGAACCCCATCCCCACGAGCAGCGCGCTCAGTTCACGCCTGCCGCGCTCGTCAGCACTCGGTGGCTGAACCACCACGCCCACCGAATCCGCCTGCGGAATCGCTTCGAGACCGTTGAGCCGCGCAACCTCCTCGATGAGGTCCACCTCGCGCGTCAGGTCCAGCCGATACGCCGGCGGCTCGCACGCAAGCGAGCCATCATCCGCATCCCGCACCACAACTCCCACGCGGGAGAGCAACGCCTGCTGCTGCTCCCTCGAGAGCTCGATGCCCAGCAGCAACTGCGTGCGCTTGGGGCGAAGCCTTAGCTCGATGGGCTGATCGATGTCCCGGCCGTCCTCGAGCATGCCCTCGCATACCTGGCCGCCAGCGACCTCGTGAATCAACGCCATCGTGCGGAACGCTGCCCGCGCAATCTCGCTGGCCGCCACACCCCGCTCAAATCGGTAGCTCGCGTCGGTGCGGATCGCCAGCCGCCTTGCCGCTGTGCGCACTGTCACGGGATCCCACGTGGCCATCTCGAGCACCACGTTGGTCGTCGCCTCCGTGACCTCGCTGTCCTCGCCGCCGATCACACCGGCAAGCGACTGCGCACGCTCCGCATCCGCCACCACCAACTCGTTGGCCTTGAGCGTGCGCTGCTTGCCATCGAGCGTTGTGAGCGCCTCACCCTCGTGCGCGTACCGCACCTCGAGCGTTCGGCCCGCAAGCTTGTCGAGATCAAACACGTGGCAAGGGTGGCCCAGTTCCATCGTGATGTAGTTCGTCACATCCACGACGTTGTTGATGCTGCGCTGCCCCACCGCCTCCAGACGCTCGACCAGCCACGCCGGGCTTGGCCCCACCTTCACGCCGCGGATGACCTGCGCTGTGAAGAGCGGGCACACCTCTGGCTCATGGTTGATGAGCGTGAGCATCGAGGTCACGGGCTCGCTTCGCTCGGGCTCATCCCACGCCGGCTCAACAAGCCGTCGACCTGTCACCGCTGCGACTTCCCGAGCCGTGCCAACGTGGCTGAGCACATCGCCGCGGTTCGACGTCACCTCGACATCCAGCCGCACGTCGCCATCGGCGAGCGTCTCGGCGCCCTCGATGGGAAAGCCCGCCGAGGTCAGCGCCTCGTCGGCTTCATCTGCGGTCAGGCCCGCGGGTTCCAGGAGCGAATTGAGCCATTTGAGCGATACATCCATGGGGGGCAAGCCTACCCCGGTCAGGACCGGCTGACCGCCTGTTCACAGCCCTCCGCCGCGCTCCACTACACTCCCTGCCGTGTCACACGCTGCCAAAGCCACCGCCTTGTCTTCAGCCCGATCAGGCCGAGGCCTCTTCGCCCTCGCTCTGAGCATCGCTGCGATGCTTGCCGGCGGGTGCGCCTCGCCCGGCACCATCGATGCCAGCACACCGCCGGACGACTTCGTGCTGGGCGTCACCGTCTACGCCAAGCCCTCCGAATCGCCCCTTGCCGGGCGTGACGACGCCTCCCTGCCCAGGGCACTCAGGCCCGGGCGATACATCATCGAGGCCGACGGCGTGCTCCGCGCCGCTACGGGCGCAGCTGCGCAGCCCACCGTCTTCCCAGCAAGAACACGCCAGCTCTCCGCTGCCCAACTCGATGAGGTCTGGCAACTCACCCGCGATGCGGGCGTCTTCGCCGCGCCGTCAATGTCCGCCAGCACAGACCAAGCCGCGGAATCCGAAGCCCCGCCCGCTTTCGGCACGACCAGGGTCGGAAGCCCCGTGCTCTACGACCCGCCCCTCGGTCACATCAGCGCCCTCATCGAG
>CAZSBR010000200.1:0-4720 GCA_964605165.1 uncultured Phycisphaeraceae bacterium | reverse complement strand
AGAGTCCAGGTGGAGCCACGCAGTGGATCCCCACGGATGAAAGCGCGGCGACACTCGTCCCGGACGCGCATGATCCGGACGTCACGCATGCTCCCATCATGTTCACGACGGATCTCGCGCTGCGTGTTGACCCCGCCTACGAGAAGATCTCGAGACGCTTCCACGAGAATCCTGATGCATTTGCTGATGCCTTCGCACGTGCTTGGTACAAGCTCACGCACCGAGACATGGGCCCGCACGAGAGGCTGCTGGGCGATCAGGTTCCCGAGCCGCAACTCTGGCAGGATCCGGTGCCCCCGGTCGATCATCCGCTGATCGACGGGTCCGATGTGCAAGAGATCAAGAAGAGCATTCTGGCCACAGGGTTGAGCGTCGCTGATCTCGTCTCGACTGCCTGGGCGGCGGCATCGTGCTATCGCGGCACGGACAAGCGAGGCGGCGCCAATGGCGGCCGGCTCCGGCTCGATCCGCAGCGCGGCTGGGCGGTGAATGACCCCGAGGTCCTGGACCGGGTGATTCCGTTGCTCGAGCAGGTGCGGAGCGAGTTCAATGCTTCTGCGGGTGGCGGGAAGGCGGTGTCGTTTGCGGATGTCGTTGTTCTGGCGGGCGACGCCGGAGTGGAAGAGGCCGCGCGGCGAGCGGGTCACGACATCTCGGTACCGTTCCGACCGGGACGCACGGACGCGACGCAGGAAATGACCGACGTCGAATCCTTTGCGGTGCTCGAGGTGACGGCCGATGGTTTCCGCAACTACATCTCGCCCGACCACACCCGTCCCGCTGAGCATCTGCTCATCGATCGAGCCAACTTGTTGACCCTTACGGCTCCGGAGATGACAGTGCTGCTTGGCGGGCTCAGAGTGCTCAACGCCAACACGGGGCGCTCCAAGCTCGGCGTGCTGACCGAAAGTCCCGAGACGCTGACCAACGACTTCTTCACCAACCTGCTTGATATGGAGACCAAGTGGCGCGTCTCGCCCCGCTGCGAGCACTTCTACGAGGGCGTGGATCGCTCTACCGGCGAGGTGAAGTGGATGGCGACAAGCGTCGATCTTGTCTTTGGCTCTCACTCGCAGCTTCGCGCATTGTGCGAGGTGTACGCGAGTTCCGATGGTCAGGAGAAGTTCCTGGCCGACTTTGTGAGGGTCTGGCACAAGGTGATGAACCTCGGGCGATTTGACATGCCGGCCTGATCCTTCGCGGGAGTTGAACGGTCATCGGTGAGTTGAAGCGCCCACGTCCGCCGGGGTGCCATCTATGGCGTCGTGCCTTGGCAAGCCGGCCAATTCACGGTGCCCTGAGCTGCGGTCGCAGGCCAAGAAATTGACTTGACGGACGCGAACCTGACTCCCGAGCGAGCATTTCGGCGAACGACTGCCGAAAGCACTCCCGCCGAGAGGATGGTTGACATGATCGGACCAGAGGCTGCGGATAGCCAGACTGCCACGTTGGCAAGCGTGCACACGTCCGGCATCACGTACGGCCGGGCCAGGCTGCTGCTGGGCATAACAGGCGTGGGGGTGTGGGTTGTTGTGGCATCGCTCGTTCTCGTGGGGGGGCTGCCCGCACAATTGCTGGAGGCGACCGGCAGCAGCGTGTTGGCGAATGTCCTTGCTCTGTGTGGCCTGATTCTGGGCATGGTGCTGATCCAGAGTCCGCTCGATCTCCTGGGCGGCTTCGTGCTTCCCCGCAGGCATGGTCGATCGAGCGAGCAGTTTGGAAGGTTTGCTCTGCGTTGGCTTCGCGGCGTGCTGGGCTATGCCTTCACCGCCTTCGCCGTGGGTATGGCTTTGCTGATCGCTTCGCGCTATGCCGGAAGCGTCGGCATGGTTCTGGCAGGCGCCTCGATGAGCTTGATGCTGCTGGCTGCTCGCGGTCTTCTGGCACGCGTGATTGGAGGGCTTTCGTTCCGGGAGACCTCGGGCGAACTGCCGCGCGATGTTCGCGTTGTCGCATCCACCGATCCAGGGTTCACGGGAGGCATGTGCGGCGTGTTCCACGCGCGAGAGTACTGGCTTCCAGCCGCGTGGATCGACGGCCTTGCTGCAGAGGAACTGCAACTCGCCCTCCGTCGACGGCGGGAAGCCGTGACGTCGGGTCTCTGGTTGCGGGGTCGTATGAGTGCTTTGGCTTTCGTATGGATGGGGCTGGTCGCAGCGTCCACGCAGGTGGGCGAACTCGCCGGGACCACTGGCGGCGTCGTTGTGTTCGCGTCCGTGTTCACACTCTGGTCGTTTGTTGGTTTGCTCGTGCTTCCGACACTGTCGCGTCGCGCTTCTCTTGCGGTGGACCACAGGCTGCGCGCAGAAGGCGTGGATTCCGAAGCTCTCCGTGCACTCGCCGCGCAACTTGATGCGATGCAGGACAACGAGCCGAGCCGGGCTGCGTGGATCGAAGCAATATTTCACCCGATCCCGAATGTGACGTCGCGTCAGCCAACGCTCAGGTCCGCTCGCCTGGCTGCCTGGGATGTCGCCCGCACTGCAGCGTTTCTCGGGTTGGCCGGTCTGTCACCATTAGGCCGGGCCGTACACTGCAACGCGGGTCGCCCCTCGCTGTGGGTGTTTCTGCCTCTTGATTGACAAGGCAAGGAACCTGTCGGTGGCACCAAACAGCCGATCGGGCTTAATGGGCCTCTATCGATCGGCTTGGTGGCTCGACATCGAGCTTTCGTCTTCGCGCAATCCAGTCCACTTCTCGTTCGGCAGGAAGCGCGGCCTTCTCTCCACCTGCTGTAGCGCGGACAAGGATGCCGAGCACTGATGCGCACAGTGCGGTCACCCCCCGCACGATTCGCTGATGCATCTTGAGATAAGGCGTGTGATCCCAGCGAACGAGCCGATAGCCGAGCAGGTGGAGCACCTCCCGGCGAAGAATTGCAGCGTACTCCGGTGCCACAATGATTGCGTGTGGATCGCCTGGTCGACGCCTGACACCGGGCAGTAGCATTGGCAACATTACATGAAGTGCGGGCACGCGCCGCAGGAGGGCCGAGGCAACCAGCCAGGGCCGCCCGATGCGTTGAATGATGAAGAAGCCATCTTCTCCGATCCGCCGTAAGGGCTGACGATTGGGCATGAACAGCAAGCCGCTTGCGTCCGCAGTCAACGGCAGAGACCGCTCCATCGCAAGAATGGTCTGCCTTGCTCTCACCCTGCAGAACGCCTCGGCAGTCGGCAGCATCTCGAAGGACTCGTGCGAGACGATGACACGCTGGCGAAGATCGTAGAAGTGCCCCGCGCGATCTCCTGCAGCAAGGCGTGCTATTCGGCGAGGCTCGACACCGGTGAGTGTTCGAGAGCCCGGCGAGATCATGCCCAGTCGCTCAAGCGCCAGGAGAATCAAGGCCTCGTGGATGATGACTGCCTGTGGGTCATCATGGCGCCCGGACTCGATGATGCACGCAACGCATCCAAGCCGCTGGGTGGCCTCATCAATCAGGAGGCCTTGCAGTTCCTCCTCGAGCCCAAGCATCTTGGGCAGTGGAAACGCCGAAGCGAAGCGACGAGCAGCAAGCGAGTCCTCCAGCACAACGAAGGGCGGGCTCTCACTGGAAACTGTGTGCAGATCAAGCAGATAAACCGGGTGCGAGGCTTCTGCAACGATGGTGTCGAGCACGAGCCTGATTTCCTCGCGTTGTTGCTGTTCGATTGTGACCGGTGGTCCGTCGTCGACGCGGCCCGTGAATGCGCGATTCAGATCCTCGTCGATGAACCTCGGCCGAGGAAGTGTGGATGACGAGAGTGCCGCGAGGTTCCCACGAAGGGAGATAAAGCGTCCGGCTGTGAGTGAAAGTGACCGTTCGGACAAGGCGCCGTGGACATGGCAGGCAGCATCAATGCCGGCAGGCTCGTTGCCGTGCAGCCCCCCGATGACGATGAGGGTTGGTCCATCAACAGCGGATGCATCGTCGCCGATCAGTCGGGTGGGGTGTGTAGCAGTGTCAGTCAAACCCTCGATACGCGTCAATCGTCGCTTCCATCTTCCAAAGTGCGTTCCAGGAGCGAACGTGCAATCTCTGTGTAGTCTCTCTCGGAGATGATGCCCACGAGGCGACCATCCTCGATGACCGGAAGGCACGAAACGCCATGCTCGCACATCAGGCGGATGGCCTCGAGCGTCGGAGTATCGGGCGTGACGGTCACCGGGTCTGGAATCATGATGTCCTTGACCGGAACGTCGGCAGACTGCGTGCCCGCGCTGACTCTTCCAAACACCGACAGGAGCTTGCGATACGACACCAGACCGACGAGGCGGTGCTCAGTATCTTCCACGGGAACGTGACGAACTCGCTCCCAATCCATAATCGATGCTGCCAGATCGAGACAGTCATGCTCGGTCACCGTGTACAACTCGGTCGTCATGCACTGCGAGACCCGTGCAAACTCGTGGGCAGGTGAAGCCGATACATCCGGTGTCGCAGCCATCGGCCATTCGTGGACTGGCGTGCCCGAATCCTGATTGGCAAGCATGGAACGGGTCAATGCCGCCAGCCTCGCACTCTGTGTTCCGCTCCCGTGCATTCTGGCAGCACCATCGAGCAGCCATTTAGCGCCGGTTTGTCGAGTAAGCACTCGCTGTTCGATGATGTCGAGCAGACGGACAGAGTCATTCGCATCCACACCGGCGCGATCCAGCCCATCGCGCGCAGCCGGGATGAACTCACTGAGGATCAGCTCGCCGATCGGATGGTCGCGACCATCGATCCAGGCCATGTGGG
>CAZSBR010000199.1:0-4729 GCA_964605165.1 uncultured Phycisphaeraceae bacterium | reverse complement strand
TTGGACCACCTGGACAGTATCGCCTTGCTCTGTCTCTACTTGCTCTGCATCTTCAGGGCATAGGTCAAGCAGAATCCTGACCCTCTTTGGATCCCAGTCATCGTCGACTGCTCTCTGCCACTCCGGCGACAGCTGTACACCCTTCCAGACGTTGACCCTCGGCTTGGTGGTCCTCTTACCCTTACCTACTCCTCGGCCTCGCACGGCGGCCTTAAAGGGCGGTGTGAACTGGGCCAGACCGACCGGCTGTTCACTCCGTGCTATCGAGAAGAGCTTGTATGCGGCATGCAGCACGCTCTTGGGCACATCAAGTCCTGGTCCGTACCGCAGCGCCGTGTCCACGAACTCCTGGATCGGGCTCGACGACTTCGACAGCGATTCACGAAGCTCGACGGAGTGCTTGGGCTCCAGGAAACGTCCTCGCATGCTGAGTTCGGTGTAGGCCTTGATCCAACGGTTCAGGATGCCGGGGCGTTCGGCCATCAGCTTGGCTTCGAGCTGGTTGTCTTCCTCGCCGTAGAAGCTGCCTTTAGTCTCAAGCATCAGATACCGCGACACGAGCGCACCTGAGGGGTCGTCGAACGCCAGTTCCTGGTTGCCAGCGATGACGAAGCGGACCGGTAGCCTCGTACAGAAGGCGCCGATCTTCTTCGGATTCACATGGATCACGTCCTCGCCGACGATCATCTTGATGATCTGCATGGCCTTGCGCATCTCGGTGGGCGTGTGTTTCTCTGAGTCGCCCATGAGCGCCACGGTCTTGCCGAGCAGCGGCTGCGTACCGTGGTTGTCAGCGAGCGATGCGGCCGTGGGGGCCGTGACGTTGGCGTCGCCCACCATCGCCGCGATGAGCCGCAGGAACGTGCCCTTGCCGGATCGCATGTGGCCATCGATGTGTAGCAGCTTCTGGAAGGAGGTGTCGTGGGTCAGCAGCAGACCCGCGTACTCCTCGGCGAGTCGGATGCTGTCCTCATCACCGAAAGCATCGCTCATAAACCGGAGGTAGACCTTCGGTTCCTGGGTTTGCTCGTCGTACGTCACCGGCGAGGTGCTCGCAGTCTGGAAGAGCTTCGGTGTGAGCGGGAGCGTCCTCTGGTGCTTCAGGTCGACTAGGCAGTTCTGGCACGCGTAGAGGTGGCTGAGTTCCGGCAGGTCCTGATCGTCAACCAGCCACGCACGCGCTTCTTCGGGGTGCGGGACAAGGGCGAGGAGCTGGGCCTTGAACTCGCGCAGCCACTTCGTGCTGGCCTCGAATTCGTCGGTGTGGTTGCCACGCTTGTCGGTGAACGTCACCTTGGACGACGCCCACTCGATGAACATCTTGTCGGCCACCTCATCCGGCAGCCCTTCGTAGTCCGTCCCACGCCAGACGTACCACGACTTGTGGTGCCGGGCGACGATCGGATCGCGCTCGTCGAGGGCGTACTTCTCGCGTAGCTCGCCGAGGAATTTGAGCGCAGCCTGCCTGTGCGACTTCGGCATGTGTTTCCGGATCTCCTTCTCGGGCATGTCTCCGAAGAGGACCTTGTCCATCGGGCTGTGGGGTGCGACGGCGTTGATGTAGTTCCAGAAGGCCTCTCGCTCTTCTGGGGTGAGGCTGCCAACTTGTCGAAGCGCCTCGAGTTCATGTGCTGAGAGGGAGCGCTGGGGAGCGACTTTGCCGCTGGGCAGTCCTGCAGTGGGATCGAGACGCGCTGTTCCATCCGCTGTGAGGCAGTCCGACGCAGACGTTTGCGTGGACTCGGAACCGGCGACGCAGCCGGTCGGTGAAGTGGGGGTGCGATCGTTACTCGGATCGCCAAGGGTGGTGGGGGTATGCACTCATACCTCCTCTAGCAAAGTGATTCCGTAAGGGCCTCCGTGTTGTCGGGGGTGGGCTCGCGCCGCAGTCTGACGGTGCAACGAGCGTCGTATTCAGACATGCCGCGGCATGTCGGTCGAACACACAGTGTACCAAACACGTGTTCGCTCGTGGGCGGCAAAACCGTAGAAACATATAATAAATTGCAGTTTCTTCTGGTCGGCGTGTCGGGGGCCACAGTCCCGGGATAGAGAGGGGTGCGGTCTGGGTCGGATGATCCCGCTCAGCGAGCAGCTGTATGCCCGCCTCAAGACTCTTCTCGAAGAGCGCGCAAAAGAGGAGGCAACGCCCGCTCTTGCAGGCGTTGCCCCGTGCCTCGTCACGCGGTCACGTGCTCTCAGGCCTCCAACGGGGTACGGACGAGCTGCATGGTCGAGTCCTCGGCGAAGGAGTAGCGATGCCACCGCCCGGGAACGAGTTGGTGCATCGCTTCAGGCTTGAGTCGGAGCCCCGAGATGGCTCGGACCTTCAGATCGGTCCGTACGGGATCCTTCACTCGCCGCTGCTTCTCGGCCTTGGCCGTCTGGCATGAGCCAAGCAACAGCTTCCTGAACTCCGCTGGGCTCCGAGCCTTCAGGCGCTCGCCTTCGGACCAGATCAAGTACGACTCGTAGAGGGCCGCTCGATCCTCAACAAAGCCATCCCCGACCTCGACACAGTCCTCCATGAATTCCGGGATCTCCCCGGAGAACTCGTTGATGTCCTCGAGCACCGACGCCGATCCGGCGGGCTGGGCGTAGTCCCCGCGTGCACGGAGTCGCTGGTACCCGTCGATCGCCTTGAGCAGGATCTGGGAGCGTTCCTGGAGGAGCTTCCCGAGCAGGCCCGTGTCCATGGCGTCAGCGAACGACTTCGTCGTCCTGAGGGCGACGAGTCGAGCGATGAATGCCTCGGTGCTCGAGTCCGCGTCGAGGGTCTCGTTGGTGACCAGCGCGCACTTGAGCGGCAGGACACCGACGAAGTCTTCCTTGTACTTCTTGGCGACCGAGACGGCGTCACCGGCGATCAGGGACAGGAGGCGCTCCATGCCCTTCTTGTTGACGGTCCGAACGTCTTCAAAGACGCAGAGCTGCTTGCCGACGAGGCTCTGCTGGCCGAACTGGTTGCCGAGATCGACGACGCACTTGCTGACGGCCTTGCCCTTGGGCATCACCGCCTTGATGAGCTCGACGCAGGTGGTCTTGCCCGAGCGCGTGGGGCCCTTCAGCATGAGCGCCTTCTGGGTCCTGTTGGTGCCCGAGAGCACCTCGCCCATGAACTCAAAGTACGTGTCGATCTGCTCATGCTCCCCGTCGAAGATCTCCTTCAGGAACCCGAGCGTCTCGACCGGCTCACCCGCGTCGGGATCAAACACCACGTCCGAGGCGCTGGTCGCGTACAGGCGGGGTGTCGAGGGCAGCAGCGTGGAGGTGCGTGTGTCCACCACGCCATTCGCGCAGACGATCAGGTCGCCCACATCAGGATCGCCGTCGTGCTTCTCGCGCCACTCGAGGCCCGCCACCGGGCACCGATCGAAGCCGCACAGCAGCCCGATCTGGTCCAGGACCTCCCGGGTGAACTTCGCCTCAGCACGGGCCGGGGCCTGAACGGTGCGTTCCCCGTCGCGTTCGAAGACCGCGGGGAGCCTGCAGTAGCCCTCGAAGAGGGCTCGCAGCCGCTGCTTGGGTAGCTCGTGGTAGAGGCCCTTGAAGAAGAGCTCGAACGTGCCCGGCCGGGCGTAGTCCGAGACGAGCGGGATGATCTCGAGCTCCCCCTTGAGGTCGGCGAGGAACCGTCTGGCTGAGGTGTGTGGATCATCCGTGGTGAGCTCCTCGGTGCGATGAGGGGTGTTCGGATCGGCGAGATCCAAGGTGCCCGCCGCGTATCGCTGCGCAACGGTGGAGAACTCATCGAGAAGGCCGGAGATGGCGTGGGAAATAGTGCCCTGTTGGGCAAAGAATGAATCAAACAAAGACATAAATACCTCTTGGAGTCTGGTCGCATACGAACCAGGGACCGCCAGGGCGAATCGCGGGACGGGCATGGGCCCGGGAATCCAGCGGATGCGTGGAGGTGAGGCGTTGCCTATCACCGGCGCAAACCAGACAAAGCGGGCCGGTCACCTGGGGCGACAGGTTGCTCTGGTAGTGATGTGGACGGGTGCGAGCCTGAAGCCGATCCGTGTTCATTGCATACGACATCCATGTTCCCGCAATGAACCACACAAACCACCGCTGGATCCGCGAGCCTGTGACTCGTGGAGCAGCAGAGCGGGTTCATCCCGGGAGATGAACGCCCTCCACAACATGCGGAGGGTCGGGATGTCCGAGCAAGTGAACGGGTTCGGCTCGGTATGCCACAAGATGTGGCGGTGTGACTGGTTGGACTTGAGCCCAATGGGCTCGATAGGCAGTGCCAGATCCTTGCAGTCGGTGATAAGCCAAGAGGCATTCAAAGACTAGCCTCGCGACGTGAAGCGTCAAGTCAACGAACGTGAAGAGGGCGTTAGTTCGTTGTCACAGCGTCACAGCTCCGTGCCCCCATCTCTCTCTGGAACCGCGAGCAGTTGCGTTTTCTGTCGTTGTGGCCTCAGGCGGGGCGGTGTCCGTGCTGCAGGAGGATCGTCGTGATGCCTGTGACACAGTGACGGGCACGCTTGTGGTGCCACCCGGCTGAGGAGCGGGTGGTGCTGAAGCCCCCCAGACCGACTTCAGCCTGTGGCTGCGCGGATGTCGAGGCTATACGCCGAGCTGATGGACTCATGAGCCAAGTCCGGCGTCTCGGCTGTGACGTTGTGACAGCGATTTATTGACCCCTAAGAAAAAGCCCCCTGTGGGGCAGAGTCTCACGCCGCGCCCCACGCCACGCTGATGGTGACGCCGGGCGCGA
>CAZSBR010000198.1:0-4793 GCA_964605165.1 uncultured Phycisphaeraceae bacterium | reverse complement strand
GCGATGAGGCAAGCGGTGAGCGAGGTCTTGATCGTCATGTCTCTGTCTCCTTGTGCGCCGGGTGTCGAATCGTCAATGAGAAGCGGGTGAAGGCTGCCCACCCGGCAAGGCGGGGCGAGGGTGCTCCTCGAAGAGTGGCGCGCCGCCCTAAGGCGGCACACCACTCACTTCTGGTGATCGGGCTGCGAAGCCCGCGGGAGAGTCGGGGTCAGAACTTTGCTATCAGCGGCGTCTGCGAGCCATGGCCAGGCCGCCAACAGCGAGCATCGCTGCGGCGCCGGGCGCCGGGACGACATTGAGGTTGTCCCACTGCACGTCGTAGCCGCCCGTGCCGAAGTTGAAGGCCTGCATGTAGACGGTGCGGATGCCGCCAAAGCCGGCCTGGGACGTGTTGAAGTCCGTGTAGACGGTCGAGCCGTTGAGCAGGTACTCGGTCACGCCGCCGGTGCTTTGCATGGTCAGGGTGTTCCATGAGTCAAAGCCGTTGAAGGCCGCGAGGCTGACGACCTGCCAGCCGCCCGCATTCGCATCCCAGGCTCGGAGCCGGAATCGGAAGTCTTCGACGTTGTTGGGGTCGGTGCCGAAGGGGTCATCGACATCAAAGACGCTGAACCCGAAGATGCCGTAATAGGCCGAGGGCTCGTTGGGGTTGTTGTCGCGCATCCACACATCGGATCGCCGGCTGTTGCCATTGGCGGGTGCCCACGAGCTGTCGATGTAGATCTCGGCGCTGACGGACCAGTCGCCCGTGATGGGGTTGGTCAGCGTGCGCTGTCGGCCCTGCGTGTCGTAGAACGCGCCGCTCTGGCCGCCGGGGCGGTTGGCTGCAGCCTGTGCATCATCGATCTGGATGTTGAGCACGTTGCCCGTGGCCCGGGGCGTGGGGTCGGCGATGGATGCAAAGCCGTTGGGCTCAAAGCGATCCGTGACCCAGGACGGGTCAATCGTGTCGAAGGCATCGACGAAGCCCTGCGCACTGGCGGTGCCCGCAGCAGCGGTCACAAGCAGCCCAGCAAGGCAGCGGGTTGGCGGCGACTGTCTCATCTCTTGGTCTCCCTCGTGCCGGGTGTCGCCGCCGGTGTGTCACGGGCGGCGGGGTGAGTGGGGGCGCCCACCCGGCGAAGCTGTGAGAAACGAATCGTCGAAGCCCGCGATCCGCCGGTGAGGCGGGCCGCAGCGGTGGGCACTGAGTCCGTCCGATCAGCCCCGCGAGAGTCGAGGCCAACCCCGGGCCTCTCGGCCGAGGCCCGAGCAGGGGAGGTGTGTGCCCCGTCCAGACAACGTACCTGGATGGGAGGTTCCAAAGGCATAAAAACCACAAGTTTTGTGGCATAACACTCGTTTTGCATTCTGGTCGGCATTTTGGGGTGGGTCACGGCCCGCCGGGGCGGGTGCTACGCTCCGCGTGCGTTGCTTCCGAAGCGCCTTTCGATGGAGATCCCCTCGCCATGAGCACCATTGCGGTTATCGGTCAGTCCGGCGGGCCTACCGCTGTCATCAACCAGTCTGTCGTCGGCGTCGTGCAGGGGCTTCGTGATGGCGGCTTTGTCGCCAGCGGCGGCAAGATCCACGGCATGCGCCACGGCGTCAGCGGCCTCGTCAAGGGCGACTTCGTCGACCTCACGGACATCGACGATGCCCGCCTCGATCGCATCGCTGCCTCGCCCTCGGCGGGCCTGGGCTCCACGCGCGACAAGCCCGACCAGGCCTACTGCGAGCGCATCCTCGAGGCCTGCACCAAGCACGGCATCGGGCTGTTCTTCTATGTCGGCGGCAACGACAGCTCGGACACCTGCCGCATCGTCAACGAACTCGCCAAGGCCAAGGGCGTCGAGCTGCGCTGCTTCCACGTGCCCAAGACCGTGGACAACGACCTCATGGCCAACGACCACACGCCGGGCTTTCCCTCGGCTGCGAGGTTCGTCGCGATGGCCTGCGCCGCAGACGGCCTGGACAACGCCTCGATCCCCGGCGTGAAGATCAACGTCATCATGGGTCGGCACGCCGGGTTCCTCACCGCAGCCAGCGCGCTGGCGCGGGACATCACCGAGATCGGCGCACCGCATCTCATCTACGTGCCCGAGGTGGCCTTCGATACCGACCGCTTCGTGGACGACGTCGCGCGCCGGCTGGGCACGCTTGGCCGCTGCCAGATCGCTGTCAGCGAAGGCATCCAGAACGCAGACGGCGAGGCCATCGGCGCCACGCTCATCAAGAGCGGGCAGGTCGATGACCATGGCAACGTGCAGCTCAGCGGCTCGGGTGCGCTGGGCGATGCGCTGAGCGATCTGCTCAAGGAGAGGCTCGGCAAGATCAACGGCAAGGCGCCCCGCGTGCGGGCCGATACCTTTGGCTACCTCCAGCGCTGCTGGCCGGACGCCTCGCCCATTGATCAGCAGGAGGCGCGCGGCAGCGGCAGGTTCGCTGCAGAGCGTGCGATCGCGGGCGATGTCGATGGCTCGATCGCCATCACGCGTGTGGATGAGCCGAGTTCCGGCAAGCCCTACGCCGCGGCGTACAAGCGCGTCGACCTGACGGAAGTCGCCGCCAAGACGCGGCACCTGCCGAGCGAATACATGGACGGCACAAGCAACGTCAGCGAAGCCTTCATGGACTACTGCCGGCCGCTCGTCGGCGAACTGCCGAGGCTCGAGCGATTCTGAGCCTCAGGTGCGATGACGACGGTGGCGTGACGATCAGCCGGCACGCGTGTAGACGATCGTCATCTCGCCGACGACGGTGCCATCGGGCGCGATGGTCTTGCGCGTGAACGTGTGCTGATCACGGCTCTGGATTGTGAATGACTCGTCGATCTTCATCTTCTGGCCCATGATGGGGTCGGTCATGGTCGTGGTCATGTGCAAGCCGTTGTCGTGGCCGTGACCTTTGGCGTACTCGATGTGCGTGCTCATCGAGTCCATCCAGATGCCCTGGAATTCCTTGTCGGCATTGGAGTAGCCGGTGAAGCCGAGGCCCTTGAAATCCATGCCCTCGAAGACAGCCGTGAACTCCGTCTTGACGTAGCGGCCGTCGAGCACCCATGTGTTGACGCAGGTGCCCGTGGCCTGCTGCGGCGGGGCGCCGGGGGCGTTGATCATCGTCATGTCGGCGTTGAACGTTCCGATCATGTCATCGAGCATGCGATGGTGCTCGCCGGTCTTGTTGGCATCGATCCATGCTTGCATCATCGCATCAGGGTCGAGTTCATCCTGCATCAAGTCCTTCGCGTCCTGCACGGCTTGCTGAGCGTCCTGAAGCAGTTCCTTGCCCTCCTGCATCAGGCCGCCGTCCTGGGCGCTCAGATACGACGGAGCGTTGGCCTGTCGTGCGGCGGGCTGATCGGCTGCGGTCAGCAGAAGTGTTGCAGCAGCGACACCGCTGGCGATGAGGCCCGCGACGTTCGATCCGTTGGCGTTCAGGCAGCACATGGCAGTCTCCTTGATCAAGCGGCGCCCTGCCAAGGGGGTGTCCGTGGCAGCGGCCAAGGCGCAAGGTCCAGTATGGCCGAGGCACCGGGCGGTCATCAAGTGAAATCTGTGATCAGGGCTGCGGGCGAGCCACCCTGACGCGCTGAACGATTTCCAGCCCAAAGGCTTGGAGCTGCGGGTATTCGGTGGTGCTGTTGGTCAGGAGTTTGAGGCGTTTGAGCCCAAGCTCGCGGAGGATCTGGCTGCCCGTGCCGTATTCGAGCACGCCCTGCTGCACGCTCTTGCCGGGCGTGTCCTCATCGCTGAAATCAAAGGGCCGCTGGAGTTCGGCGCGCCAGTCATCGCCGCCCTCTGCGGGCCGGAGGTAGACGATTGCGCCTCGACCAGCCTCTTGGATGGCCTTCATCGAGCCGCGAAGGACATCGCGCGACGAATCATCGTCCTTGGTGGAGCGCGTATCGCCGAAGATATCGCCCAGCAGGTCGCGTCGATGCACGCGCACAAGTGTGGGTTCATCGGTGTCCGTGACGCGTCCCTCAGCATCGGGCATGCCGACGCCGCCAACGGTCAGCACGAGGTGCGGCTGGGGATCGACCATGCTGCGAAAGGCCAGGAGCGTGAAGTCACCGAGGTCGGTCGTGATCGTTCGGCCCTGCACGGGTTCGAGCCGCTGAACGATGGGCGACTGGGCCAGCCGGTGCTCGATGATCTGCTTGATCGAGCACATCTTGAGGCTGTGCTTCCTGCAGAACTCGATGAGGTCCGGCACGCGGGCCATTTCGCCATCGTCACGCATGATCTCGATGATGCACGCTGCGGGCTTGAGCCCCGCGAGCTTGCAGAGGTCGATGCTGCCCTCGGTCTGCCCGATGCGCACCAGCACCCCGCCGTCACGCGCGCGCAGCGGGTTGACGTGCCCCGGGCGCACGAAGCTCGCAGGCCCGTGCTCGGGATCGATCGTCATGCGAATCGTCCGCGCACGCTCCGCCGCCGAGACGCCCGTGCCAAAGCCCAGCTTGGGGTGGCCATCAATGGACACCGTGTAGGGCGTGCCGCGGAGCGTCGTGTTCACCGAAGCCTGCGGCGGCAGTTCGAGCCGGTCGCAGTCCGCCTCGGTGAGCGACAAGCAGAGGTAGCCCCGCGCCTCGCTGAGCATGAAGGTGATCGCCTCGGGCGTGCAGAACTCCGCCGGCAAGACGAGGTCGCCCTCGTTCTCGCGGTCCTCATCGTCGGTCAGCACGATCATCCGCCCGGCCCGGAGTTCATCGAGAATCTCGGGGATCGTGGCAAAGACGCCGGAGGGGGCGCTGTTCTCAGGGGCGCTCTGGGGCGAGCTGGTTTCAGGGGCGGGCATAAGGAGATCGT
>CAZSBR010000197.1:0-4805 GCA_964605165.1 uncultured Phycisphaeraceae bacterium | reverse complement strand
ACGCTTCAAGGGTCTGGGCGAGATGGACGCCGAGCAGCTCTGGGAGACCACGATGGACCGCGAGCGGCGCACGCTGATGCGCGTGACGTGGGACATCGGACACGAGGCAGACTACCTCTTCAGCACGCTCATGGGCGACCAGGTCGAGCCGAGGCGCAAGTACATCGAAGACCACGCGCTCGAGGTCAAGAACCTCGACGTGTGAGCGGCCGACGTCGAGTGGTCATCTGCGCTCTGCCTCGGGTGGCATTTGGCTGGCGATCCGATGCCGAACACGGTGGTCTGGGACGACCGAGAACATCGCTGCCCACGTGCTCTCACGCGGGACAAGCCTTGCCATGCCAGTGGCCTCGGCATCGTGCCGATGGACTTGGCAACGATCCCGTCGCGCTGACGGGCAGGCGGTCGCAGCATCACCTTGGGCGGAGACTCGGCATATGGGTGGATCGCATCCCAACACCACTGGACGGCAGAACTCGCTTGGACTCTCGCAGAAGGAGATCGAGACGCTTCTGGACCGCTTTGATGCGGCTGGTTGCGGCGGGCATGCCAAGCGCGAATACACGCGGTGGAAGTTCCGGGTGGAGCGCGTCGTGATGAAGACGACCCACCCGGGCGGGAGCGTTGTCGAGATTCCCGTGGTGTGCCGAAACCTCTCGAGCGGTGGCGTGGGCGTGCTGCACAGCAACTACATCCACCCGGGCTCGCAGGTGCTTATCAACCTCGAGGTCGTCTCTGGGTCGGCCAGCATCAAGGACATCCCGGGTGTGGTGTGCCGATGCGATCACCGCGAGGGCAAGATCCACGACATCGGCATCAGGTTCAATGAACCCATCAACGTGCGTGAAGCGCTGGGGATGGACCTTCTGAGCGACTGCTTCAGCCGCGAGGCGATCGACTTCGAGCAACTCGCGGGCAACGTCGTGCATGTGGAGCCCTCTCCTCTTGATCGCAAGATCGTGCAGCACTTCATCCGCAGCACCAATGCGACGCTCAGGCAGGCCGAGACCGGCGAGGAAGGGCTGGAGCTCAGCCGTAACCCGACGGATCTGATTCTGCTGAGCGACGAGATCGATGATCCCAGTGCGTTCGACTTCGTGATGCAGCTTCGTGCTGAGGGCTCGGTCGTTCCGATCGTGCTGATCGCCTCCAATGCCTCGCCCCAGACGGCCTCGCTTGCAAGTTCGCTCAAGCTCGATGCGATGCTCACCAAGCCGCTCGGCCAGGATCTGCTCATGCGAGCCATGGCGGAGTTCCTGCTGGACGGCGCCACAGCGTCGCGGGATGGCGGCAGTGAGGCTCTGGCCGCGATGCGTGATCGGCTTCGCGGGCTGGGCCAGCAGCTCAATGAGGCGCTCTCTGGCAATGAGTATGACAGTTGTCTGGCTGTTGTGGGTCAGCTTCGCAACGTCGGCAGACGCTCTGGCTTTGAAGCGATTGCCAATCTGGCCGACAGTGCGCACGCAGAACTCGAATCGACCAAGGATGTCGAAGCGTGCATCCGTGTGTTACTGGACCTCTCCACCGCTTGCGAGCAGGCGCAACCGGGGCAGGCCGCCTGACCGGCCACGAGCGGGCCGTGTGAGACCGTTGTTTGTAACGACCTATCAAACTCCAACAAGCCATCGTGTCATTGCGTCGATGCTCCGATGTTCACAGCGTTCAACATGCTGCGAGGGAACATCGCAAGGGGACACCGATGGCACGCGTATCGCCTGGGTGGAGTGTGAAGGACGCTGGCAGCGGCAGCAGACAGAGCGGCTCTCACGATGCCGGCGGCAGACGTAACACACTTGGTCTCTCGCCTCGTGAACTCGAGTCGATGCTCGACATCCTCGATAGCTCGGCGGCTGGCGAGAAGCACCAGATCCAGCGCGCCTTCACGCGGTGGCGGTTTCGGCTTGACAACGTGAAGCTCGCGGTCGTTCATCCCGGCGGCAGCATTTCGGAGTTTCCGGTGGTGTGCCGCAACCTTTCCTGCGGCGGCATCGGGGTGCTGCATGGTTCATTCGTGCACCCGGGCTCGGCGGTGCGCGTCCACCTGCCGCACCCGAGCAAGGGTGAGGTGGTGGTCGAGGGCACGATCCGGCGGTGTCTGCATCGCGGCGGGCGCGTCCACGACGTGGGCGTGGAGTTCAACACCCCTCTGAGCGCACGGGAGTTCGTCGGGCTCGATCTGTTGATCGATTCCTTCAGCCGCGAGCATGTGGACGCGCCCTCCCTGACCGGCACGGTGCTCCACGTCGAGCCGCAGGAAGTCGATCGCAGCCTGATGAAGCACTTCCTGCGTGATACATCCATCAAGCTTGAACAGGTAGAAGACGGCAGCGCCGCGCTGATCAGGCTCAGCAGCGAGACGGATCTCGTGCTGATCTCCGACGCCATCGAGCATCCCAACCCGTCGAAGCTTGTCTCGGACATCCGCGCTCGTGGCTCGCGTGCGGCGCTGGCGGTGATCACCGCAAACCAGGATCCTGAGACGAAGACGGCGGCGCTGGCCATGCGGCTTGATGCCCTGCTGCCCAGGCCGCTGGATCACACCCTCCTGCTGCAGGCGGTGGCGGAGTTCACGGTCGACCGCGACACGCGCGATACCTCGACGGATGCTGAGCCGATGGCTGGCGGTGTGCCTGCGCGTCAGCGGCTTGGACAGTTTGCGAGCGATCTTGGTGCTGCTGCAGGCCTGCGCGATGTGCATGCGTGCATCTCGCTGTGCGAGCAGATTCAGGGCGTGGCGAACATGGCGGAGCTTCACAGCGTGTCAACGGTGGCCCGTGACGCTGCCGAGGAACTCACGCTGAGCAAGAGCATCGAGAAGTCGATCGCATCGCTGCTCGGGGTGATCAGCGCGTGCCAAGACGAGGCCAATCAGAGGGCCGCCTGAAGTCCGCGTGGGGACGTCCTGACGGCAAGGGCGACTGACGGGACTCGAACCCGCGACCCCCAGGATCACAACCTGGTGCTCTAACCAACTGAGCTACAATCGCCATCCAGCGGCAAGCTGCCGGTTTCCGGCAGCGGCTGCAACGATAGTGCGCCGCCCCGCGGCAGGCAATCGGACTCGGCGGACGCTGCCGGGGCTGTGCCTGCGAGTTGTCGACCCGACCATCGGCCGGGGCCTGCAACGGCGCGACCCGGGATGCATGCACGACTGGCAGGCACTGTGGGCATGATCCTGCTGCAGAATCGCTTTCGTGCACCAAGGCGGGCTGTGATCGGTGGTTTTGCCCCGCGTGGTCCTTAGTATTCGATACCGCAACATTTTGACGCGTGCACGCAGGGCCCAAACGTGCAGGGCCGACGCCGGATGGCACGCGGGAAGGGCGCACGATGACCAGCATGGCGACGGACCTTTCGACCCTGAACGGGCGGATGCACACGAACCTTTCAACGGCTGAACTGGTCGAGCGATCCCTTCTCAGGGGTGAGGGCAGGCTGGCGGACAACGGCGCGATCATCTGCATGACGGGCGATCGCACAGGCCGAAGCCCCAAGGACAAGTACCTCGAGGACACGCCCGACATCCACGACAAGATCTGGTGGGGCGCGGTCAACAGGCCCATCACGCCCGACCACTTCGACCGAGCGCTGGCCATGGCCACCGAGCATCTTGCCAAGCAGGATGAGTTGTTCAGCTTCGAGGGGTTCGCGGGCGCTGACCCGGAGCACCGGCTGGGCGTGAAGGTCATCACCGAGCAGGCGTGGCACGCGCTCTTCGCCGAAACGCTCTTCATCAAGCAGGGCTCCAAGGCGGCGGGCGAGGACGCGACCTGGAACCACGACTGGACGGTCATCAATGCCGGCCGCCGACGCCTGACCGAGGAAGAGCAAGAGGCCTTCGGCGTCTCCAGCCCGGTCCTGGTGGCCCAGTCTCTCACGAGGAAGACGGTCGTCATCCTCGGCACGGAGTACGCGGGCGAGATGAAGAAGAGCATCTTCTTTGCCATGAACTTCGACATGCCCGAGCAGAGCGTCTTCCCCATGCACTGCTCGGCCAACGTCTCCAAGACCGACCCCACGAACGTCTCGCTGTTCTTCGGCCTCTCGGGCACGGGCAAGACCACGCTCAGCGCCGACGAGCACCGTGCGCTCATCGGTGATGATGAGCATGGCTGGGGGCCACAGGGCGTCTTCAACTTCGAGGGCGGGTGCTACGCCAAGTGCATCAAACTCACCGAGGAGGGCGAGCCGCAGATCTGGAACGCCATCAAGTTCGGCAGCGTGCTCGAGAACACCGTTGTTGATGAGCGCACACGCAAGCCCGACTACTTCGATGGCTCTCTCACCGAGAACACCCGCGTGACCTACCCCGTGGACTACATCCCCGGCGCGGTCATTCCGAGCGTCGGCACGCACCCCAAGAACGTCATCTTCCTGACGGCAGATGCCTTCGGCGTGCTGCCGCCCGTGGCCAAGCTCACCCCCGAGCAGGCGATGTACTACTTCATCAATGGCTACACCTCCAAGCTCGCGGGCACCGAAGCAGGCGTAAAGGAACCCGAGCCGAACTTCAGCCCGTGCTTTGGCGGGCCATTCCTGCCCCGCCCGCCCATGGAGTACGCCCAGATGCTCGCTGAGCGCATCAAGCGCTACCGCGTCAACGTCTGGCTGCTCAACACAGGCTGGACGGGCGGTCCCTACGGCACGGGGCACCGCTTTGAGCTTGCATACACCCGCAACATGGTGAGCGCCATCCAAACGGGCACGCTCGCACGCGAGGACTACGACACGGATCCGATCTTCGGGCTGGCGATCCCCCGCCACGTCGATGGCGTGCCCGCGGGCGTGCTGCACCCGGAATCGAC
>CAZSBR010000196.1:0-4817 GCA_964605165.1 uncultured Phycisphaeraceae bacterium | reverse complement strand
ATCGCTGGCGGCGGGGACGAACTGCTCGCCAACGAAGACACGCTGCTCGTGCCAAGCCACGAAGATGAAGTCATCGCCGGGCCGTATCCACTCACCCAACTCGATCTCGATGGCGATGGCGAGGCCGAAGTCATCCGCAACGCGGACGGCATCCCGGTACCCGTCGTCACCACGTCGGGCCAGTACCGCTACCTTGGACGCATCACGCTGCGGTTCGATGCTGACGGACAGCTCGCGGGCTTTCACAACGCTTCACCCGTCAGGGTCATCGATGCATCGCTCAATACTCCGAACGCCACCATCAGCGACGGCGTTCGGGGTGACGCCACCATGAACCGCTTCCTGCTCGACCCCGTCCGAGCCTTCAGCGCCTCGCTCGATGAGCAGGTCGTCGCCACGCTGGGCTCAGAAGTATCGCTCGTGGGGCGCCGCACCGAGGTACGCACGCGTGAGACGGGCATGGGCAACCTCATCGCCGATGCCCTCCGCTGGAAGATGATGGAGCTCTACGACATCACTCAGCCCGTCATCGGGCTCCAGAATGCCGGCGGCATCCGCAATGACGTCGTGCTGGGACCCGGCTCGACCATGACCATGGGACACACGTTCGATGCGCTGCCCTTTCCCAACTTCGTAAGCCTCATCCGCGATGTTGACGTCCAGACACTCAAGCGGACACTTGAAAACGCTGTCAGCCGCGTCGAGCGCGGCGACGGCCGCTTCCTGCAGGTCTCGGGCCTGCGGTTCACCTACGACCCCAGTCGTCCGGCGCGACGCTATGACAGCGCCGGCCGCGTGGTGCAGGAGGGCTCGCGCGTGCAGTCCGTTTGGCTCGCCGACGGCACGCAGCTCATCGCTGACGGCCAGGTCATCAGCGATCAACGCATCGCGGTCGCCACCAACGATTTCACGGCCAACGGCGGCGATCAGCACGACTTCGGTCCATTCGCCGAGGGCCGCTACAGCCGATCGGGCATCAGCTATCAGCAGGCCGTCGCGGGCTACATCGCCTCACTGACAGGCGACGCGGGTGTGCTCACGGGAGCCGCCTACGCCGAGCACGGCGAGGGACGCATCACGCGCCTGCCAGGTCAGTAATGCGGGCAAGTCGCTCCATGGCGGCATCGATCGTCCCGCTCTGCTTGCAGAATGCGAAACGCACCATCGATCGGCCCTGATGTGCATCGTCGTAAAAGGCGCTGGGCGGTATCGCGGCAACGCCCACTTCACGCGTGAGCCATCGGCACACCTCGACATCGTCCTTGAGCCCGACGGCTCGACTGATCCGGCCATGCTCGGCGAGCAGGAAGTATGAACCCTCGCAGGCATGAACCTCAAACCCGACCGACGCCAAAGTCGCTGCCAGCCGATCCCGCTGTGCCTTGTAGTGCGCGCGCAATCGGCTCAGTTCCGCACCGCCCTCTCGGAGTGCAGCGGCCGCCCCGTGCTGCAGCGGCGTGGCCACCGAGAAGGTCAGGAACTGGTGCGCCGAGCGCACCGCCGCGGTCAGGTGTGCTGGCCCGATCGCCCACCCGATCTTCCAGCCCGTCAGGCTGTAGCCCTTGCCGAGGCTTGAAAGCGTCAGCGTCCTGTCGGCCATGCCCGGCAGCGTGGCGATTCGCTCATGCACGCACGCGTCGTACGTCAGGTCCTCGTACACCTCGTCGCTGACGACCCATGCATCATGCGCGAGGCTGAGCGAAGCGATCTCTTCGAGTTCTGCGCGCGAGAACACCTTGCCTGTCGGGTTGTGAGGCGTGTTGAACAGCACCATCCGCGTGCGCTCCGTAAACGCACGCCGCAGTTGATCCGGGTCGTAGCCGAAGCCACCCTCGCTGCGTGGTGCCAGCGTGACGAACCGTGCAACGCCCCCCGCCATCGCGATGGCTGCACGATAACAGTCGTAGTACGGCTCGAAGACCACCACTTCATCGCCCGGGTTCAGAAGCCCCAGCATCGAGGCATTGATCGCTTCCGTACAGCCCGACGTCACCGTCACCTCGCTCGCGGGGTCCGCCGGCGTGCCCGTCAGACGCTCCCACCGCTCGGCGATCGCTTCTCTGAGTGCCGGCAAGCCCGGCATGGGGGCATACTGGTTCTCGCCTTGCTCGATGGCGCGCCGGGCCGCCTTGCGCGCCACCGCGGGGCCATCAAAGTCCGGAAAGCCCTGCGAGAGATTGATCGCCTTGTGCTCCTGCGCAAGCGCACTCATCTCCGAGAAAATCGTTGTGCCAAAGCCGGCCAGCCGATCAGCGATCACTCGCATGCTCCGCCTCCCCACGCTTCGACAGCCTTGACGAACCGCTCGAGCGACGCCTCGCACAGCGGAAAGAACAACGATGGCTCGATGACCTCAAGCTCAGAGAGCATCGGCCCTCGATCCGTCGGGATGACGTCCACGCGCGCATACAGCGTGCGCTCGGGCAACGCACCAAGCACACGATCGATGAGCGCGCGCTCCTCGACAGTCGCCGGCGTGCCAAGCGTCACCTGCTCCTCGTCGTCCGCGTAGCGCGGCCGCTTCACAGCAACGTGCGTCGGCTCGCCTTCGATGCACACGATCGCACGCTCGCCCGGACTCTCAAACTCACTGCGAAGCTCCTGCACCAGCACATCGCCATCATCTGCAATCGATGTCGCAAACGCACCCGCCGCGTCGAAGTCACTTCGAACGAACCGCCTCGTCCGCCATGACCCAGCCCCGATGGCGGGCTTGACCACCACCGCTTCCCAGCCCCGGCTCTCCGCGATCGAACGCACGTCGATGGCCACCCCGCGATCGCACACAGCCGTGGGCACGATCAGCACCCCCGCTGCCTCCAGTTCGAGCAGGTACCGCTTGTGAATGTTCCACCGCACCAGCGCCGAGCTGTTCAACACCCGCGTCATGCGTGAGACGCGATCAACCCACGCCATGAACGCTTCGCACGCCCATACGTAGTTCCAGGGCGATCTGAGAAGCACCACATCAAAGCGGTCCCACCGGACCGCGTCATCGTCCCACGCCGGCGCCGCCGCGTCGTGTCCCGCCTGTGTCAACGCCCGCAGCGTCGGGGCCATGTCGATATCCGGATCGGGCAGTTCGAGGCAGGTGGCAAGGGCGACACGCATGCCCGAGCGTATCTGAGGACAACATCCTCCGGCGTACGCCAGAGCCGAAAGTGCGCCGAAGAACGCCGAAACTGTCTCAACGCTACCTTGGCCCCATGCGCAAGCGTTCACCTCGCCACCTGGCCTTCGCCGCGCTCCGGTATGGCGGCCGACTGCACGGCCCGCCGGCGCTCCTCGAGGCCTTTCTCGCAGCGGCCATCGTGATCAGTGTCTTCTCGCTCGTGCTCGCCACCGAACCGACTCTCTGGGCGAGATTCAGCACCGTCTTCATCGTGATCGAGTTGGCCTCGATCTCGATCTTCGTGACCGAATACCTCGCCCGCGTCTGGTCGTGTGTCGAACACCGTGACTACCGCCACCCCGTCTGGGGTCGTCTGAAGTTCATGGCCACGCCGCTGATGATCATCGACCTCATCGCGATCCTGCCCTCGTTGCTTCCGTTCCTCGGCGTCGACCTCTTTGCGCTGCGGATGTTCCGCCTGATCCGGCTGCTCAAACTCAGCCGCCACAGCGAGATCAGCCGGATGTTCCTGCAGGTTCTCAAAGATCGCCTGCCCGAGCTCATCACTGCCATGCTCGCCGCGTTCACCGTGATGCTCATCGCGAGCACCTTCATGTATCTGGTCGAGGGCGACCTCCAGCCGGAGGCCTTCGGCTCCATCCCGCGCGCGATGTGGTGGGCCGTCGTCACACTGACAACCGTGGGCTACGGCGACGTCACGCCCGTCACGCCCCTCGGCCGAGTGATCGTCGCCATCACCGCCGCCATCGGCATCGGAGTCATTGCTGTCCCCACCGCCCTGCTCGGCAGCGGCCTCACCGAGGCCATGGCCGAGAGCCGCAGACGCAAGGCCAAGGGAAAGCACCGCATCGCGCGCCAGCAGGCAAGCCGCAAACGCTCGGGCCGCCAGGATGAACGCAATACGCCTGACCAGACCCGATGAAGAGATATCCTAACATAATGCTATCGATCTCTCCCCAAGCACGCCGCTCCGCTGCGAGAACGCATTGTTTCAAGGAATTCTGAAATCAACGCTCGCCTTCCAGCGAACAGCGTGGAAAGCTTGTGTAGGACGGACGACCAAGGAGCGCGGCATGTCAGCCTTCCATATTCCAGCCACCCACCCCCACCTCCCGGCCATGGATGCAGGGCTGCTCGAGGCCGTGGTTGAAGGCCATGCTCGGCTCACGCCAGAGCAGGGGCTCGATCTGCTCGCCAACGCCCCCCTCCACATGCTTGGACGATGGGCCGATGCCCGCTGCCGGGCGCTCCACGGCGACGAACTCCGCACCTACGTCATCGACCGAAACATCAACTACACCAACGTGTGCAACGCCAAGTGCACCTTCTGTGCATTCCGCCGCGATGCCACGGACCACGACTCTTACACGCTCGAGTACGAACAGCTCCTCGAGAAGATCGGTGAACTCGTCGCGATTGGCGGCACGCAGATCCTCATGCAGGGAGGCATGAACCCCGACCTGCCGCTGGACTGGTACCTCGAACTGCTGCACCGCATCAAGAGCGAGTACCCCACCGTTCACGTCCACGGCTTCAGCCCGCCCGAGTTCATCGAGTTCGTCTCGTTCTTCGATCCTCCCGGGTCGACGCTCGCTGAGAAAATCCGCTGGGTCATGGTCCAACTCCGCGAAGCGGGCATGGACAGCCTTCCCGGCGGCGGTGGTGAAATCTTCGCGCCGGCAGT
>CAZSBR010000195.1:0-4835 GCA_964605165.1 uncultured Phycisphaeraceae bacterium | reverse complement strand
GACGACCGCTTCCTGAAGACCACCATCGTTGCCTACAAGCCGGACAACAAGGTCAACCCGCACGAGCTCACCTGGGGCGAGGTCGACACCTCCCTCGTCAAGCCCAGGCCTCGGACCTACGGCAAGGTTGAGTCCAGCGCGGACAAGTCTGACAGCAAGCAGAGCGATGCCAAGGCGGCAACGAGCAGCGCATGAGTCAGCCCGCGGTCGCCAACCCGACGGCTGCCGCCCGCGGCGGGGCTGCAGCAGCTTTGAGCACCTGCGTGTTTGCCAACCCGGAGGCCTACGGCGACTTCGCCGCGTTGGATGCAGACCGCTCGAGCTGGCTGCGAGGGTTTAGCGATCGCATCCTCGCCGACGAGCGTGTCAGGGGCCGCATGCTCGATGTCGGCTGTGCCAAGGTGCCGCACGAACTGCTCAAGCGGATCTTCGAGCGCGCCACGCAGGTCGATGGTGTGGATCCGCAGGAGCGGATGCGCCTCAACCCAACGCTGACGGAGAAGTGGGTGGGCCTGATCGAGGAGATCGATGAGATCCCCGAGGCTGCGTACGACGCGGTCTTCGCGTTTTTCGTCGCTGAGCACCTTGATGACCCAAAGCCGTTCCTCAGGGCGGTGCACCGAGCGATGAAGCCCGGCGCGGTCTTCTACGCGACGACGCCCAACGGCAAGCATCCCTTCCCGATTGCGGTGAGAATGGTCGAGGCACTCGGTCTCAAGGACCGTCTCGCATCCCAGGCCGAGAACATCAACGACTACCCCGCGTACTACCGCATGAACACGCCCGCGCAGGTCACCCGGATCGTTCAAGGCCTCGCAGACGAGGGCACGGTGTTCGACGAGATCGAGTTCATGTTCTATCCATGTGTGCAGTGGGATACGTTCGTCCCCAGGAGGCTCCGCTTCATCGCGCACACGTATGACCGCATGTGGGGCATCCACAGGCCCGAGCGGGCCCAGATGATGATGTTCCGCCTGCACAAGCCCGAAGGTGTTCCATCCGGCAGTGCTGCTTAAACGCCCTGCGTGCCGATGCATCGGCGAGAGGATTCAGCCATGATCAGCAAAGCACCCGCGACCGAGAAGGTCAGCAAGAAGCCCGCCAAGCCCCGGACCATCCGCGTGCGCATCAAGCGATGCGATGGCCCCGGCAGAGCCGAGCGCTGGGAGACCTTCAAGGTGCCCGTCCAGCCCGGCGCCAACGTCATCAGCGTGCTGCAGACCATCGCGGCCAACCCCGTCACGGCCGACGGCACGCCCACCACGCCCGTCGTCTGGGACTCGGGCTGCCTCGAAGAAGTCTGCGGCTCGTGCACCATGGTCATCAACGGCAAGGCTCGCCAGTCCTGCTCGTGCCTCATGGATGTCTACTGCCCCGAGGATGGCGACGAAATCACGCTCGAACCCATGAGCAAGTTCCCCGTCGTCCGTGATCTCTGGGTCGACCGCTCGCGCCTGTTCCACAACCTCAAGCGCGTCAAGGCCTGGGTCCCCATCGACGGCACTTACGACCTCGGCTCGGGCCCGACCGAAACGCCCAAGAAGCAGGAAACCCGCTACGTCCTCTCGACGTGCATGTCCTGCGGCTGCTGCCTCGAGGCCTGCCCGCAATTCAACCTCGAAGCCGACGAGAGCAAGTGGGACAGCACCTTCGTCGGCGCGCACGCCATCAGCCAGGCGAGGCTCTTCAATGAGCATGAAACCGGCAAGCAACTCAAGGGCGAGCGCCTCGATGCCCTCATGGGTCCGGGCGGCGTCAGCGACTGCGGCAATGCCCAGAACTGCGTCAAGGTCTGCCCCAAGGAGATCCCCCTGACCGAGTCCATCGCCGCCATGGGACGCGCCACGACCTTCCATGCGATCAGCCGCTGGTTCCAGGGCAACGACTGAGCCCCACCAGCGGTCGGCACGCTCGGCCGGATGTTGATTTTCGGACGCTCCTGCGCCGCTGAGCCATCTGTCTGCACCCGCTGAACCACCGGCCTCTCACGCCGGCTGGGGTTGCACCCGCAGCAAGCCGATGAACTCGGCTCATGCCCCAGCAAGCACCCACTCGATCTCGTCCCCTTGCTGCATGGCAATGGGGGGTCTGGACCATCGCCGCCCTCGGCGCCGTCATGGCTGGCTGGGTGCTCGGGCTCAGTTGGCTGGCTGCACCGGTCATCGGGGTGCCCGTCGGCATCTGGATGGTCGCCCTGGGCCTCGGGATCGCTGCGATCCTCAGCCGCCGCCTGCCGGGGCTGACCAGCGCCGACCTGGCTGCCTGGCTCACGCCTCTGACCTGGAGGTTCGCCGAATCCGCCACGCTTGCCTTCGCCAAGCTCACGACCCTCACGCTCGGCGAGGACCGCAGCCGGGCGTGGAGCGATGCCCTGTGCCGCCTGCACGATCGACTGCCTTGGTGGGAGACCCCGCTGCGCATCGGGCTCGATACGCCCCGCACGGTCAGCGCTGCGCTCGTCGCTTCACCGGGTGTTGCCGATATCGTCTGGTTCGAGATCACCGAGGCCGATATCGAAGAAGATCCCAACGCCTTCTGCGAAGCCCACGGCCTTGATGCGCTCGTCTCGGCCACTCCCGAGGGTCTGCTCCGGGTTGTGACGCTCAGGCGCGAGGGGCATGATGCGTCTCTGCCGGACTGGACCTTCAGCCGCCGCATCAACCTGGGAACGCTCTTCCCGCACGGCGCCGACCCCGCGACGGTCGATCTGCCCGCAGCACCGGTCCGTGTGCATCGAGCCGCCATCGAGTTCATCGCTGCATTGACGCGCTCTCAGGGCAGGCTCAGTCTGGCGGATCGTCTCGCTGGCAGGCGACCGATGCCCCGCAGGCAGCGGCTTCGCTCGCTTCGGCCGATCGAGCAGGCCCGGGGTGACACGCCCGGCATGCTTGCCACCGCACTCATCGAGGCTCTCGAAGGCACCGAGAGAACATCGGCCAACGCGACCTGTGTCGGCGCCATCAGCGCATGGGCGGCGAGCAACCCGGACCGCCAGGTGGGCAACGAGGACCACACCCGCCGAGGTCTCCTCGAACGTGCTGCGCTCCTCGATCCCGGCTGCGTGCGCACTCAGCTTCGTCTGGCAGCAGCACGCATCATCGCCCGCGATGATCACAGCGGGCTTGATGCACTGGCCCGCGCCTACACGCTGCTGAGACAATCCGACGAACGGATGGATGCTTCGATCCACACAGCCTTCCTCGACGATGCGCTGCAGCAGAGCCCCGACGAACCGGCGAGCGTCGGCCGCGTCGCTGCGGGTCTTGCCCTGCTGATGGTCGCCACGCCGCAGGATCAACTCGACTACCTGCGCGACGACATGATGGACGAAGCGCGATACGCGAGGTGGCTCATTGGGCGCGATCAGGACACCACGCTGCTCGCCCACGTCTTCCGCCGGCTGGCCGCCATTGAGGTGGACGAGCCCGAAGTGAGCAGCGATCGCTTCCCGCGGCGCGCGGCCTGATCGCTCGCCCATCGAACGAGCGGCTCAGCCTCTCAGATCGATCGATCGCGCCTTGCCGCGATTGGCCACCAATCCCTCGGGCGTGTACGAAGCCGCCCGCTGGCGATGGTCCTCGCTGGCGTCTTCGTCGGTGTTGCTGTGGATCGTCCGCGTCGCCTCCGCGCCCTCGATGGCTTCCACAGCCTCAACCTGGTGCAACTCCACCTCGTCGGTCTGCTGAGGCCGGGGCTTGGTCCGCGTGTGCTCGGCCCGCTTCTCCTCGGCCTTCTTGACCTGCTCGGCTGCGGAGGTCCCCGCGAGCGAAGATGCAATGGCGGCGGCGCTAAAGGCGGTCATAGACCAGATTTCGGCTCTTCACGCTCCGGCCCTTGAACGCCCGCTCAGCCAAGGGCCGAGAACCTACCCGTGCCCCCGTGGCTTGCCCAGGCTGCGGCCCGCTATCGGACCCGCCGGCGTCACACGCCGATCGTGTTGACGCCGCAGTCGACGTAGATGTTCTCGCCCGTCACCCCGCTCGAGAGGTCGCTCGCGAGGTAGACAGCCGTCTTACCAACCTCCTCGCCCTCGACATTTCGGCGAAGCGGCGCGCGCACGGCGTTGTGCTTCTCGATGTCGTCCACCCCGCCCACCGCCGAACTGGCGAGCGTGCGGAGGTACCCGCCCGAGATCGTGTTGACGCGGATGTTGTGCTCACCAAGCTCGGCTGCGAGGTAGCGGGCGGTGGATTCGAGGCAGGCCTTGGCCACGCCCATGATGTTGTAACCCGGAACGACCTTCTCCGCGCCGTAGTAGCTCATGGCCATCACAGACCCGCCGCCGGAATCGCGCATGAGCGGCACCGCCTCGCGGACCAGCCCCAGCAGGGTGTACGCCGAGATGTCGATCGCCGAGAGGTAAGCCTCCCGCGGCGTCGTGTGGAAGGCACCCGGTGCAAGGAACGTCCGATCCGCAAAGGCGATGGAATGCGTCAGCACATCGAGACGGTCAAAGTCGTTGGCGTACTTCTCAAAGACGCTGCGGATGTCCTCGTCGGACGAGGCGTCCATCGGGGCCAGCCAAGGCGACTCCAGGCCGAGGGTGGTCAGCGTCCGGCGGAGGCGGCGTTCGTTCTTCTCACCCGGCAGGTGGGTGAAGGCACACTCGCAGCCATGCTCGATGAGCGCACGGGCGATGTGGGTGGCGTACGACCGTTCGTTGGCGATGCCGACGATCAGGGCCCGTCGACCGGAGAGAAGTGACATAAGGTGCTCCTGCAGCGTGGTGCGAATCCGGGCAGTCTAGGGCCCGCAGGTGGAGTCCTTGGTGATGACAGACAGCAACGGGAACCCAACCCCGATCCTTGCCAGACTGGCTGAGGACCTCGTCCGCA
>CAZSBR010000194.1:0-4862 GCA_964605165.1 uncultured Phycisphaeraceae bacterium | reverse complement strand
GCTGATCCAGCGGATGATCCCGCACCGCTATCCCTGCCAGCCCAACGAGCGAGGCAAGAAGCACCATCAGGCTGCCAAAGCGGTCGGCGACGAAGGTAATGCCAAAGGGCGCGGTCCACCCGCCGAGCATGGAGACCTGCACCCCGTGGTTGCAGACCGTTACCAGCAGTGTGATGGCGACAGCGACCATGGCAGCGGTGGTCAGCACCATGGTGGCGGCTTGCAGCTTGGCCCTGCCCCAAGCGGTCACGCAGAGCGCCGCAGCAAGCATCGGCAGGAAGATGGGCAGGACGGTGAGCACGGGAGTGAGGTTCCGTTGGCGGTCAGCGCTGGTCAGGAGCGGTCGGTGGTGGTGAACATGGCAAGGTCATCGGTGCCAACATCCTGGTAGGCCCGTTTGATGAGCACGATCGTGTACGCGACGATCCCAAACCCGATCACAATCGCGGTCAGCACGAGAGCCGCGGGCAAGGGGTCGCTGTGGGGCACGGGCGGGATCTTCTGGCCCTGATCGATCAGCGGCGGGCTGCCGCGCAGGGGGCGAGACGTGGCGTAGATGACGATGTTGGCGCCGTGGCCGAGCAGGGCCAGGCCCATGACGAGCTTGACGAGGCTCCGCCTCATGAGCATGTACACGCCGGTGCCGAAGAGCACGCCGACGCTAGCCGCGAATAGCAGGTTCATGCCGAAGCTCCTCGAGTGTGATGGCCATCAGCAGCGTCCCGCCGAGCACGATCATCATCACGCCGACGTCAAAGACAACGGGCGTTCCGAACTTGATCGGATCGTCAAACCCCGGCAGGGGGATCGTGACCCAGAGCCCCTTGAGAAACGGCTCGGCCTGAAAGAAGGCCGGCACGCCGCTGAGCACAGCGATCACCAGACCCAGCCCAATCAGCGTGATGGGATTGATGCGAAGCACGCGCCGAGCCTCGGCCGCGCCGTGGCTCAGTGCATAGAGCGAGAATGCAGAAGCCGCGAGCAAGCCGCCGACGAACCCGCCGCCCGGCTCGTTGTGCCCTCTCAGCAGCACGACCACCGAGAGCACGAGCATCACCGGCAGCAGGACCTTGGCCGCGGTCTGGAAGATGAGCGAGTTCATGGGCGTTGCTCCTCGCCGGGCCCGGGCTGGTTCTCACTGGGACCCTGATCCTCGGCTTCGGTCCTGGCCGAAGTCAGAGGCCTGAGCCTGAGCAGCGTGTAGACACCAATGGCGGCAACACCAATCACGAACACCTCACCGAGCGTGTCCATCGCCCGGAAGTCGACCAGAATCACGTTGACGACGTTGCGGCCGTTGCCCTCGGTATACGCCCGCTCGGCGAAGTAGGTCGCGATGGAAGAGGGCGCCTCGCGGCTGGCGATGATGAACGTGATGACCGCCATGGTCACACCAATCAGACTGGCGAAAATCACATCGATGAACCGCGGCCAAGGCGAGGTAAACGAGCTGTACCTCGGCAGGTGGAACAGCACCAGCACGAAGATGATGACCACCAGCGTCTCGACCGCAAACTGCGTCATCGCGACATCGGGCGCACCATAGAGCGAGAACAGCATCGCCACCATGAAGCCGACACCGCCGAGCAGGGCGACCGATGCAAGGGCCGTGCGCTGGAACGTTGTGCCGATGGCCGCTGCGATCAGCACGAGCACACTCATGATCTCGAGCGTGGTGGGGCGATGGATCGACACATCGGCGAGCCCATTGAGCTGGCCCGACCGGCTCAGCGCCGCAAGCCCGGTTCCCAGCGCGACGAGCAGCGTGATACGTACGTAGGACTGCAGGCTGCCGTTTTGGAGGACGCGCGTCTGCAGCGAAGCAAACGAAAGCACGCTGCCCAGCACGCCCGTGTAGCCACGATCCGGGCCGATAGCGTTCAACGCATCGAGCGGCGCTGTCACTCGGTTGTAGATCGAACGGCCGAGATAGAAGGCAGCGCCACCGACCAGCGCGAGCACACTCAGCGCCAGCGCAGTCGTAACCGGCCAGATGAGTTCCAGCCAGCCGATCTTCACCGGCTCGGCGTGCGCGACGCCCTCGATGGAGGCGATCATCGAGCCGACCAGCGGCTTCATGAACAGCGCGGGGGCGAGCCCGGCGACGAGCCCGCCGAGGGCAAGCACAGACGGGCCGAGCAGCTGCCGCCAGTCAGATTCCTTTGCATTGGCTACGTGCTCGCTTGCACTGCCGAAGAAGGGGCGCACTGTCACGATCGCCGCAGCAAAGACGGTCAGCAGGCCGGCGAGCGCAGCCGCAGCCGCCCAGAGAGCGGTCCATGGCTCGTGATGAAGGCTCGCCTTGAGGAGCAGTTCCTTGCCGGCAAAGCCGATGAACGGCACCATGCCCGCCATCGAAAGCCCGGCGAGCACCGCGGCGATGCAGGTGATCGGCATGGCGCGCCGCAGTCCGCCGAGCGCGTCGGGGTACTTCTGACCTGTCTGCTTGGTCACGCTGCCTGCCACGAGGAACAGGCAGCCCTTGAAGAGAGCATGTGCAAGCAGATAGGTCGCTGCAGCCTTTGCTTCCCCCATGCCCAGCAGCATGATCAGGATGCCAAGCGAGCTCACCGTGGAGTACGCGAGGATCCGCTTGAGCTGGCTCTGCCGCGTGGCGAGGAACGCTGCGGAGAGCATCGTGAACCCGCCCAGGATCGTCAGCGTGTTGTCCCACAGCGGCGCGCCGTGCATCGTGGGGCTCAGCCGGGCCACCAGATACACACCCGCCTTGACCATCGTCGCAGAGTGCAGCAGCGCGCTGACGGGCGATGGTGCCTCCATGGCCTTGGGAAGCCAGAAGTGGAAGGGAAAGATCGCGCTCTTGGTCAAGGCCCCGAGCAGGATCAGAATCGCAATGGGCGTGAAGAGAGGATGCTCGTGGATGGACGCGCTGAGGACGTCGGCAATCTCGAACGAGCCGACAGTCACGCCCAGCAGCACCACGCCGCCGAGCAGAGCCAGGCCTCCCAGGCCCGTGACCAGCAAGGCCTGCAAAGCAGACTTGCGGGCTGCATCACGGTCAAAGTCGAAGCCGATGAGCAGGAAGGACGTGATGCTCGTCAATTCCCAGAAGATGAACAGCAGGATCAGGTTGTCCGAGAGGACCAGCCCGAGCATCGCCGTCATGAAGCTGATGATGATGCTGAAGAAGTAGCCGATCCGCCGGTTCTTGGCCAGGTATGACGACGCATACAGCAGCACCATGGAACCGATGAAGCAGATCAGCAGCGCAAACGTGAGCGAGAGCCCGTCAATGCGAAACGACAGGTCAACGCCCAGTTGAGGCAGCCACTCCGTCCGCTCGAGAAGCACTTCGCCCGAACCAACCGCCTTGAGCTTGCTGGCAAACCAAACCCCAAGCCCAGCCGGGACCAGGGCAGCGATCAGCCCGCCCACGCGCGGCCCCGCCTTGAGCAGCAAGGGCGAGAGCAATGCAAGCAAAGCAAAGGTTCCCAAGGCGATCAGTGACAAGCGATGCCTCCGCTTGCAATCAAGCTGACCCTCCCCGAGAACGCCGGGTGGTCACACAACATGACGAGAAGCATGTTGTGCATCGAGTGCGTACTTCCTATCGAACCCAAAGGCGAAACCCTTTCAGGGGCCGATGATAGTCAGAATCGGCTTGGCACGGGGCAGACTTCAGCAAGCGTTTCCGTCACGTTGCTTTCAGTTCATTCCGATCGCGCAGCGGGCAGAACAGAGGAGTGCATGTCGACCAACACGCTCGCACTGATCCTGGGTGATCAACTCGATCTTGCGTATCCGAGCGCGTTGGGCCTCGACCGCGCACGGGACACGCTCCTCATGGTCGAGGTCAAAGCCGCTTCGCAAACGCCCGCTAGCCACGTGCAACGGACCGTGCTGTTCCTCTCGGCGATGCGACACCATGCTCAGGCACTCCGCGAGGACGGCTGGCAGGTCGAATACGTTGAACTCACCGACGACAGCAACACCCACACCTTTGCGGGCGAACTTGTGCGTGCTGCCAAAGCATTGCAGCCCAAGCACCTGCGATGTATCGAGCCCGGCTCCCACAGCCTCCGAAACGAGCTTGAGTCAGCGGCGGACGATCTCGGGATCGACCTCGAACTCGTTGAGGACCCGCACTTCCTCTGCTCGCACGAGGACTTCGGCACGTGGGCAAGCGGTCGCAAAGAACTGGTGATGGAGTACTTCTACCGCGAGCAGCGGAGAAAGCTCGGCATCCTGGTGGACGAGGCGGGAAAGCCAGAGGGTGGCGACTGGAACTACGACAAGCAGAACCGCCAGGCATTCAAGCATGCTCCCGAGCCGCCCAGCCTCCCCGAGTACGCCGTCGATGCCATCACGCAGCAGGTGATGAAAGATGTAGCGCAAATGTTGCCGGATCTGCCGGGGTCGGTCGAGGGCTTCAACTGGCCCGTGACCCGCCGGCAGGCCTTCAGCGCTGTGCATGCTTTCGTCCGGGACCGCCTGCCCGACTTCGGCGATTACCAGGATGCCATGTGGACGGGCGAGCACACGCTCTACCACTCGGTCATCTCGCCCACCCTGAACCTCAAACTGCTGAGGCCCATGGAGGTCGTTCAGCCCGTGCTTGACGCCTACGAGGCGGGTGATGTGCCGCTCAACGCTGCGGAGGGTTTCATCCGGCAGATCATCGGCTGGCGGGAGTTCATCCGAGGTGTGTACTTCCACGAGGGCGACGACTACGAGCACCGCAACGGCCTCGATCAGCATGGCAAACTGCCCGAGTTCTACTGGACGGGCAAGACGGACATGGCCTGCATGAAGCACGCCATCCGAAGCGTCCTCGACCTGGCCTACGGGCACCACATCGCCCTGCTCATGCTTACTGGGAACTTCGCGCTCATCAGCGGCGT
>CAZSBR010000193.1:0-4883 GCA_964605165.1 uncultured Phycisphaeraceae bacterium | reverse complement strand
CAGCCGAACGCGACCCAGGGGCACGCCCACGCTCGCTGCCTCATCCTCGGCAAGCGATGCCGCATCCAGCAGCCGGCCCCAGCGCTGGCAGGCCGCTGCACAGCACACCATCACGAGCCCGACCGCCGCCAGCCGAAGCCTTGGTGTGTCGTCCGAGATCGCCCCGAGCAGCCATCGGCTCGTGCGCACGCCCCGATCCGGCAGGAGATGCTGAACGATCATGATGCCCGCCGAGCACATCAACCCGATGATCACGCCCACCAGGATCAGCGTCACGGGATCGATCAACCCTCGCCGCTGACTCAACATGAACACCAGCGAAAGCGATCCGATCGCACCCAGCAACGCGCCGCCGCCCTGCGCTCCTGCCGAGGCGGCAACCACCCCCGTCGCTGCAAAGCTCGCCAGCATCACCAGCATGGCGCCCAGGCCCGCTCCGCTCGCAAGGCCAAGCAGATCGGGTGACGCAAGCGGATTCCGCAGCAGGCACTGCAGCCCCACGCCCGAAAGTGCGAGGCACGCCCCCACCACAAGCCCGTTCAGCAGCCGGTCCACACGAAGCGAGAGAATCACCTCGCTCTCCGGCCAGCCGAGCCCGCCACCGCCTGAGAACACACGAAGCACCACCGCTGCCATGAGCAGTCCGCCCGTGATCAGGATGGCCCGGCCAGATCGCGACACGGCTTGAGCCTACCCCGCCCGCGGCAGCACCCGCGAAAGCGCGAGCTGCCCTAGCATGTCAACAGTCCCCGTTGACCCTCGAGAGGATCCGCCTTGAAGACCTTCCGATGCCAGCTTGTCACCCCAAACGCCAAGCTCCTCGACGATGACGTCACCTACGCCAATGTCCCCGCCTGGGATGGTCTCTTTGGTGTGATGCCCGGCCGCGCCCCCATGCTCGCTCAGCTCGGGCTGGGCCAACTCACCGTTACCTTTCCCGATACCACGGGCAAGGGCGGCGAGCGGTCATATGTCATCGACGGTGGCTTCGTGAAGATGTCGGACAACACGCTGACCATTCTCGCCGAAGCAGCCTTCCCCGCCGAGGAAATCACCGAGACCGCTGCCAAGGCGGAGATCGCTGAAGCCGAGGCCCGGTCAGTTCCTGCTGACGCTCCCGATCCCGCCGCGGCTCAGGAACGACTCCAGCGAGACCGCCGCCGCGCAGCCCTCAAGCTCCGAGTCGCCCAGGACGGTCGTATCAAGGGCATCTGAGCCAGACTGACAACCGCTCCTCCGCCCGCGTCGGTTTCCTGACGCATGCGTTCGCAGCAGTTACCCGCTGCGAGCACGGTCGCTTACACCCGTTTGGACATCGCGCGGTCGATCTCGCGCTTGGCGTCCTGCGCCTTGAGATCCTCCCGCTTGTCGCTTCGGCTCTTGCCGCGACCGACACCAATCAGCAGCTTCGCCCATCCATCGCTGAAGTAGAGCTTCAGCGGCACGATGGTCACACCCCGCTCCTCTGATGTCTTGGCAAGCCGAAGGATCTCCCGCTTGTGCGCAAGGAGCTTGCGGGGACGAACGGGCCGATGCCCCTTGGCACCCGCGGGGGCATAAACGCCGATGTTCACGCCGTAGAGCCACAGACCCAGCGGTTCCGCCGTGGCGCGCACGAACCCCTCTCCGAGCGAGACCTGTCCATCACGCAGGGCCTTCACCTCCGTGCCCGCGAGCACCATGCCTACCTCCAGCGTCTCGCCCACGCTGTACCGATGCCGCGCTTTGCGGTTCTCCATCACGCGGTCGGTGCTCTCTTTCGACTTGCGCTTGGCCATGAACCGTGATTGTTGGCGCCGGCTTGGAGGCAGACGCGATTGTGGTACACTCACCGAAGAACTTGCCCTCGCTTAGGAGCCCCCGATGCAACGCACAGTCGCCATGCTCGCTCTCGCCGGTCTGACCTTCTCGGCCGCAGCGCTGTCCACCCCCACCGCGGATGAAGACCCCTACAAGATCATGCGCGACCTCCACGAACGCCTGACCGAGGCGGAAGCGTTTCAGTACGTCGGGGTGCGCACGGGAATGGGTGCGTACGCCACGACACCACGCCAGAAGGCCGAGGTGCTTGCCTCCCTCAACGAAGGCGACCTCAAGCTGCTCATTCAGGGCAACGCCTACCACGGCGATGGCTCCACCAGCGCCTTTACCACGTGCTACGACGGCGAACAGGTAACTTCCCTTCGCCACACCGATGAGCAGGTCGTCGTCGGGCCGCTCGACTCGTCATTCGGAGCAATCGGCCAGGCCGGTGCCGGCGTCACAAGCTGGCTGCTCCTCTGGAACGACCATCTCGGCGGGGCCTTTGCGGGCGGCAACGAGCCCTATCCGCTCGAGTACGACGGCATGGCCATGGTCGGTGAAGAGTCCTGCCATGTCATTCGTATCTGCTTCGATGACTACGGCGGCGTCACCGAGTACGAGTCATGGATGTACGTCAGCGAGCGCACAGGCCTGCCCGTGCGTTTCGAGTTTGGCTACTACGACGACAGCGCCGATCTCGGTCTTGTCGTCGTTGATCTCGAACTCTTCAAGTTTGTTGACTCGCTCGATGACAGCGCGTTCACGCTCGCCCAGCCCGCCGACTACGAAGTGGTCGAGTACGAACCCGCGGGCAATGACTTCGACGGCGGCGGCATGGAAGACAGCGGCGCCATCGCGGTGGGCGAAGCCGCGCCGGACTGGACACTCACGGACCCCGCCGGCAAGGCCGTGTCCCTGGCAGATTACCGCGGCCGCGTCGTCGTGATGGATTTCTGGGCGACGTGGTGCGGGCCGTGCATCATGGCCATGCCCGGCCTGCAGGAACTCCACGAGGAATTCGACGACGACAAGGTCGCCATCGTCGGTGTGAACTGCTGGGAGAGTGGCGACCCCGCCCAGTTCATGGCCGACAAGGGCTTTGACTATGACCTTCTGCTTGGCGGAGATGAAGTCGCAGCAGCCTACGGCGTGCGCGGCATCCCGACCTTCTACGTCCTGGATCAGGACGGCAGGGTCGCCTTCCACGAGGTTGGATTCGATCCCGACGGCAAGCAGCGACTCCGCGAGATCATCAACGACCTGCTCGACGAGGAAGACTGATCAGACCACCTGCGAGCACCCACACCTCAACCGCCGCCCAGCATCACCGGGTTGCGGAGTGCGCCCAAGCCCTCGATCTCGACTTCGACCCATTCCCCCGGACGTAGATAGCGCGGCGGCGTGCGCGCCATGCCGACACCACTCGGCGTGCCGGTCAGTATCACTGTCCCCGGCAAGAGCGTCCACGCGCGGCTCAGTTCAGCGATCAATTCCGCGACGCTGAAGAGCATGGAACTCGTGCGGTCGTTCTGCATCAGATCCATGCCGCTGCTCGATGCGCCCTGTTCCACGGCTCCCACCCGGCACGAGATGGCCAGATCGTCGGGACTGATGCTCGACGCCAGCACGACGTGTGGCCCAAGCGGGCAGAACGAATCCAGGCTCTTGCCTCGGCAGAACTGCCCACCCGAACCATGCTTCTGCCACCACCGGGCCGACACATCGTTCGCGCAGCAATAGCCGAGCACGCAGTCCAGCGCGTTTGCAACGGGCACGTTCAACGCAGGCGCCCCAAGAATGACCGCAAGCTCGGCCTCGAAGTCCACCTGCTCAGGGCCGCCCGTTTCCGCATCCGCGCACATGGACGGAATCACGATCGGTTCGCCATCGAAAATGATCGATGAAGGACTCTTGGTGAAGATCATCGGACGCTCAGGCGCCTTGAGGCCCTGCTCGGCAGCGTGCTCGCTGTAGTTGCGGCCGACAGCAAGCACCTGCAGCAGGGTCAGCACCGAGCCATCAGGACGCTCGACCCCAGCCAGCCCCTCCCGATCTCGGACAAGCCTCAGCAGGGACGACGAGGTGATTGAAGCGTCAGCATCGCTTGCCATGCATCTCTCCTTGGAACGTCACACGATGTCGAGGGCAGACACCGCCGGGCACAGCCCCGCCGCCGCACCGCGGTCATAGAGCAGCCGCAGCGCTTCCACCCCCGCCTTACCCATGTCCACCGTCAGATCGCTCACGTACATAGACAGATATCGAGCCACCAGCGCATCATCGCGCCACTCGGGACGATCCCCCGCCCGGTCAAGGAGCAATCGGCGTGAGGCTGCGGCCTCACGTCGCGCATGCTGCACCGAGTGTTTGAGCGTCCGGGCAATCGCAGCCACATCCGGAGCATGTCCCGGAGTTGGTCCCGCGCGTTGGCCGGCCTCCCGCTTGATGACGTTGAGCCCCAGAGGCAACGGCGTGCCCATCACCTCGGACCACCACACGCCAAGGTCGGCGAGCATGCGCAGGCCCTGCGATTCAAAGGTGAGCTGCGCTTCGTGAATCAGCACGCCCGCGTCGACCTCGCCCGTGCGCACCGCATCGATGATCTTGTCGAACCGCATCTCGACGAACGCAAAGGGCGGTCCATCGTCGGCATCCAGCAGCAGCGACAGCGTCAGAAAGGCGGTCGTGTGCCTGCCCGGGACCGCCACGCGAATGTCGTCGCCCGTCAATCTGTGCGGCTCACCGAGGCTGAATCTCGGATCGTCATCGCGCACGACCACCTTGGGGCCATAGCCCTCGCCGAACGACCCGCCGCAGGCCGTGATCCGATACTTCTCTGCGATGTACGGATAGGCGTGCGCACTGATCGCGGTGATGTCGAGGTCCCCCACCTCGATCGCTCGCCGATTGAGCACCTGCACATCTTCACCAATCGGCTGAAACTCGACGCCGCCCGTCTCGATCGCCGGCTGGCCATCATCGCCATCGAAGCGGGAACCGTCGGCGTGTCGCATGCCCGTGATGGGCCACCACATGACCACGTCGTCAGCATCGGGCGAGTGAGCGAGGGTGAGCTGGAT
>CAZSBR010000192.1:995-4899 GCA_964605165.1 uncultured Phycisphaeraceae bacterium | reverse complement strand
AGACCAGCCGCCCACGCTCAGGAACTCGCCCGCCTCCAGCACGCCATCGCCATCGTCCTGCCAGGTGTCGAGCGCCGAATCCCATACCTCCAGCGCAGAACCGCCCTCGTCGCGATACAGCGTCAGCCTCGGCACACTCCCAAATCCGTTGATACCCGCCGACAACAGCACGCGACCGTCACCGATCGGCACCGGGGCCGTGCTTGTGCGATCACTCGCCACGCTCCAGAGCACCGCCCCACTCAGGGCATCGAGCTTCATCAGCCGCGAGGAGCGCCCGCCACCGAAGAAGTCATACGTCGCGCCGTAGACCGCACCGTCTTCCACGGTCAGCGGACCGAAGAACCCATCATCGCCCGAGACGAACGTCGTCCATCGTTCGGCAGCGCCGGCGTTCGTCGCGCGCACATCGAGGGCAACCACCCTGCCACCCACGCCAAACAAGGCATCGCCCGCTGTGCCGACATACACCACGCCATCCGCATAGGCGGGCGTCGCACCCGATGCACCATCGAACAGGTCATACTCCCAGACGATCTCGCCGGGCTGGTAGGGATTCTGCTGCGCATCGAACGCATCAACATTGATGCACACAACCGCAGCCCCGGCTCCGCCCTGATAGAACCCCTCGAAGTCAACAACGACCGCTCGATCCCGACGCCCCAGATCGTCCGTGACCACAACGCTCGCGTTGACCACATCACGCGCAAGCGGAGTCACCCAAAGCAACTGACCCGTGGCGGCATCGAACGCTCGCACCTCACCGCCAGCCGCGCCCGGGCTGCCCGACCCGATCAACACCGAGCCGTTGGCCGCATCGAGCGTCGGGCTGGACCATGAATCCAGCACCGCATCGGGAATCTCCGCCCACCAGGCACGATGGCCCGTGACGCGCTCGATGGCGATCAACCGCGAGGGCTGACTCCCGCTCTGCCGACTGACGGCAAAGAGGCGCTCACGACCGATCGCCACCGTCGTGGCCGGATCCCACGAGAGCGGCTCCGTCACCGCTGGATCCGAAGCAGGAAACACCCAAGCGGGCCCGCCCGCAAAAGGCGCAATCGGTCCAACGGACCGATCTGCGCGCCCCGCGCTCGGACTGGGGGTGATTGCCTGGGCGCCCACGACCGAACACACCATCAGCACCGACGCCGCTGCGCACCGCGATGTCCGCGAGGCCTTACGCACGCCGGCGTCCCGCGCCGAGGCCAAGTGCAGCCAAGGCCAACAACGCCGCAGCCCCGGGCGAGGGCACGACATCCGCAAAGCCATCGATCTCGGGCTGTTGCCCGCTCCCGAGGGGGCTGCTCACGCGGACATAGCTGATGCTGCTCAGGCCGAGCAATCCAAGATCGACCCCGGCTCCGCCGCCGCTGCCGTTGTACCCGGCGATGATCTCCGCGAAGGTCTTGCCCGCGGGATTGAACGACGGATCGACCGGCCGCGTGAAGTCCGTTTCGACCGTGCCCGCAGCCGATCCGAACGCATCGGTCAGATCGCTGAAGCCAAGCGTGGGATAGAGCCCGTCCGCTGCGACGCCCGTCACGCTGACCCAGTTCGCACCATCAACGCTGACCTCGATCAGCCCGCCATCCGCCGAGAGCGGGCCCGCGATGCCATCGGGGAAGGACTGATCGAGATAGAACGAATTCCCAAACACCAGCAGGTCGATGCCGAAGGGATTGGCGGGGTCATCGGTCACCGGCTCATCGAAGCGGACCGTGACAAACCCGCCCTCGCCGATGCTCAGCACCTCATTGCTGCCGAACGCACCGCGAAAGGGCGTCGTGGGTCCACCAAAGGGGTCCGAGGGCGACGTGAGTCGCGTCGGGGAGCCCAGCACCGTTGAGGGATCGTCAAACCCGGCCACGCCTCCGACTCCGGGATCAAAGTCGACCACCATGTCGGCCCACGGATCCTGACCGACCGCCTGCGCACCCGCAGCGCACACCGCCACCACCAGCACCATTCGATTGAACATCTCTCGCTCAATTCCGCCAGCCCATGCCGGCTTGCTCCGCCCTGAAGACCGCGCAGGACGCCCCTCCGTCAGAGGTTGGCCAACGCGGCGGGTCCATGCTGGAACAGGCCGATGCGCGGAAGGGTGCGCACATCAACAATGCTCCAGCCCCTGTTCGCGAGGGCCGAAGAAACATGTTCAGGGCAGGTCTTCCGGCTCCGGGCCTGGCGAGGTCCCGCCTTCCCGATCGCTCAAGCGATCAGTGGCATCTGGGACCCGCGTTGACACCCGTTACGGCGGCGCGTCCGCGGCGGCTTTTCACCGCACTTCCCTCTTCACCCGCTCGTCGCGGGCACCATGAACACAAAGAGACTAGCTCCGGCAGGCCACTCCAGCAAGCGCTCAGGGAACGCGTCAACCCATCCACACGCCGCCCACCATCACCCGTGATGCGAGATTGGCCCCGAAGTCATGCGTCAACGCCAGCGGCGTAGCACAATCCCAGACAACCAGGTCCGCTCGCTTGCCCGCCGAGAGCGTCCCCCGGTCCATCAGGCCGAGCAGCGCCGCCGCCTCGCTGGTGATCGCCCGCAACGCCTCATCCGGCGTCAAGCCGCAGCGTCGAACCGCCAGAGCAGCAGCCATCGTCAGCGAAGCGCAGGGCGATGAGCCAGGGTTCAGGTTCGTCGCCACCACCACCCGCGTGCCGCTGTCGATCAGCGCCCGGCCGTCGGCATACCGCTGGTCCAGATGGAAGCCGCTGGCGGGCAGCAGCACCGCAAACAGCCCATCGCCTGCAGCCGCCCCGATCTGCTTCAGCGTTGCGGGCTGCGTCGCCTCGAGGTGATCAACGCTCCGCGCCCCCAGCCGAATCGCCTCCTCCACCATCCCCAGCGAGTTGAACTGATCCGTATGCACACGGATCGGATGCCCGAGCGAGCGGGCCGCCTCAAACAACGCCACACACTCGCGCATGCTCCATGCACCTTGCTCGCAGTACGCGTCGATGGCGACCTCGGCCTTGATCTCGTGGACAGCAGCGAGCGTCTCATCGATCGTCACGCGAACCGGTTCGTCAACCTCGGGGTCCTTCGCATGACCGATGCAAGCCGTCGGGATCACATGCACGCGCGCATGGCGGCCCGCCTCATCGATGGCAGCGAGCATCTTGAGTTCGGTCGCGGTGTTGAGGCCGTAACCCGTCTTGACCTCTGCCGTGGTCGTGCCGTGCCGCAGCATCAGGTCAAGACGAGCAGCAAGCAGGCTCGCCAGTTCCTCCGTTGACGCTGCGCGCACCGCTCGAACCGTCGACATGATGCCGCCGCCACGCTCGAGCAACTCCAGATAGCTCGCGCCGGCAAGCCTCTGTTGCCACTCTTCACTGCGGTCGCCCGCCCAGCACGCATGCGTGTGCGCATCGATGAGGCCCGGCGTCACCAGCCGCCCGCCCACATCCACAGCGGTCAGGCGAGCCTCGCCATCGACACTCGGGGGGTCACCCGCACCGATCGCGGCGATCAGCCCCGCCTCCACCCTGACCCAGCCACGCTCCACGATCCCCAGTTCGCCCGCTCGACCGGCGCTGCCCGGTGAACCCCCGGGCACCATGGTTGCGAGCTTGGCATTGATGATGAGGGTCGTCGTCATGAGCCACCCCCGGCCGGCGCGGTGCGCTCAGCAAAGCCCCGCAGAAACTCCAGCACGATCCGTGCTGCGAGCCTCGCAGTTCGGCCGCCCTCATCGTGAGGCGGGCTGAGTTCCATAACGTCGAAGCACTTCACTCCCGGCTGGCGGCCCGCAGCCCGTGCCCATGCGCACCCGAGCGACGACGACCAGCCCGCGGGATTCATCGCGCTGACGCCCGGCGCGTGCGCCTGATCGAGCACATCAAGATCAAAGCTCACGAAGAGATCCCCCTTGGGCCAAGCGCCCTCCAAATGCAGC
>CAZSBR010000192.1:0-985 GCA_964605165.1 uncultured Phycisphaeraceae bacterium | reverse complement strand
ACAAAACCACTGCACATGCACATCGCTGTTGGCAAAGCGATCGAGCCCAAGCACGTCCAGACCCGAGCAGCAGCCCGTCTCGATGAGTCTCCGAAAGGGCATGCCGCTGCCGACTTCTGCGCGGACGTCGAGGTGCGCATCGAAGTACACCCCATGCATCGGACGCCCGAGTGCCTCATGCACACCACGCACGAACGCGAACGTCAGATCGTGTCCCCCGCCAAGCCCGATCGGAACGAGGCCCTGCCCAGCGACCGCTCGGACGACCTCGGTCACCCGCCGATGCGTCTCGCCGAGATCATCGCCCGCGGGCTCAACATCGCCCACATCGCACACCGTCGGCCATGCGAAGCCTGCCGGCTCTGCAGCACCGAGTCTCGCCAAAGCCTTGCGAATCGCCTCTGGACCCTCGCGTGCACCAAGCCTCCCACCGTTGAGTCCCACCCCCGTGTCATCGGGCATGCCGATCAAAGCGAGCGCACACGAGGCGTCCACTCCCCGCTTGATCCGCGCAGCAAAGCGGCCCGGAGAAATCGGCTCGGGCCACTGAAAAGGTCGCAGGTGCTCTACATCCATGCACCCAGTCTATCTGCTGAGTGTCTGGCGATGCTCAGTCGGCGGGGGCTCGGAGGTGATCAAGCAGCATGTCCACATCGATCCGCTTGCGGTAGTCCTCGTCCACGTGCGCAAAGCGGATGGTGCCCGAGCCATCAATCACGAATACACCCGGAACCGGGAGGCTCCACCTTTCATTGGCATTCCAGCCGGCAAGGTCGATGCCGAAGCCACGGTACCGCTTCTGCGTTTCTTCATCGACGTCAAACGACAGGTTGAACTGGTCGGAGGCTTCCTGCGACGCGTCGCTCAGCAGGAGGTAGCCCGTCTCGATCGCGCCAATCTTGCTCTTCTCCTCGGTGACCGCGAGCTTGTCCCACGACTCAGGAGAGACGGCGTACACCGTTGCGCCGGTCGCCCTTATCTCATC
>CAZSBR010000191.1:0-4952 GCA_964605165.1 uncultured Phycisphaeraceae bacterium | reverse complement strand
GCCCGCCGCGCGTGCCTCGGTCCCGAAGACGGTCCGCGCGAGGATCAGCCAGACGTCTCTGCTGCCCGGTGGTACGCTCTCCGCATGATGACTCGCGTGGCATACTCGATACTGGCGGTTCTGTTGGTGTTCCTGCCGCAGCCTGCGTGGGCTGATCCATGGGAGGTATTTGTCGAGACTGCGGGCAGGGAGCATGGCGATCTCGGGCGACGAGCCGCCGAGTTTCTCGCGCGTCATCGGCCAGATCGTGACGCAGAGATTGCGTTGGAAATCCTGACAGCCAACCTCGACTATGCCCTGCGTGCGAGGGCTGAGTTTCCATGGGCGGCTTCAGTCGAGGATGAGTTGTTCTTCAACGATGTGTTGCCGTACGCGTCCCTCGACGAGACTCGTGAGTCATGGCGCCCGGACTTCTATGCCCGGTGTCGCGCGATCGTGGCGGGGGCCGCGACGGCGACGGAGGCTGCGCAGCGTCTGAATCGCGATCTCTTCAATGAGATCAACGTTCATTACAACACGGGGCGCAAGCTGCCGAATCAGAATCCGAGTGAGTCGATCGCCCAGGGACGGGCAACGTGCACGGGTCTCTCGATTCTGCTGGTGAACGCCTGCCGAGCGGTGGGCGTGCCGGCGCGAATCGCCGGGGTCGCGAATTGGTCAGACAACCGCGGCAATCACACCTGGGTAGAGATCTGGGACGATGGCTGGCACTTCACCGGTGCTGACGAGTACGTTGAAGAAGGTCTGGATCGTGCCTGGTTCGTGGGAGATGCAAGCAGGGCGATTCCTGGCTCGGAAGAGCACGCTATCTGGGCAACCTCGTGGCGGGATACCGGTCGGCACTATCCGATGGTCTGGGCACGCGATGACACCACCGTACCGGCTGTTGACGTCACCCATCGATACGTTGTCAAGGAAGCTGTTCAGCCCACGGATGCCGGGATGTTTGTCCGTGCGTGGGACTCTCGCGGTGGCGATCGGATAGAGGCAGTGGTCGAGAGCTTTGCCGCCGACGGCAGCACCCTGTCAACCGTGACGACCAATGCCGGACGAGCGGACCTGAACGACATGCCTCGGGCTAGCCTTTGTGCATCAGGCACGACACGCATTCATGTCAGCTTTGCCGGAAAGACGCGCATCGGCATCATCGAGCCATCAACTGTTGCGGCGCCCATCGCAGACCTGTTCTTTGATGAACTGGGCCTAGGCCGTGACGAGGCCGAGGCCCTTGTAGCAGAGCGTTGGCGAGAACTCGCGTCGGAAGTCACCGAAGCCAACGACCGTGTGATCCGTAAAGGAGTCATCTCGGCGCAGGACACCATCATGCGGTGGAAGGAGCGTGTCTTTGGTGAAGCCGAGGACGGAAACAGAAGCCTCTGGATCTCGCTCCATGGCGGCGGCGGGGCGCCAGCCGAGGTCAACGATCGACAATGGGAGAATCAGATCGGCCTCTATGAACCCACGGAGGGGTTCTACGTTGCGCCGCGGGCACCGACAGACACATGGAATCTGTGGCATCAGGATCACATCGATCCGCTGCTTGACGAACTCATCGCGGCGTACGTCACGACGCGCGGAGTGGATCCGGACCGCGTGTACCTGATGGGCTACTCGGCGGGCGGGGATGGCGTGTACCAACTCGCCCCGCGTATGGCCGACCGCTTCGCCGCGGCTGCCATGATGGCGGGGCATCCCAACGAGACGAAGCCGCTTGGCCTTCGTAACCTCCCGTTCGCACTGCTCATGGGGGCGGACGATGCGGCGTATGATCGCAACGCCGTGGCAGAGCGGTGGAGCGGCAAGCTCAAGGACCTCCGTAGATCGGATCCGGAGGGCTACCCGCATCAGGTCAACATCTATGAGGGACTGGGCCACTGGATGCAGCGGCGTGATGCCGAGATTCTCCCTTGGTTGGCTCGTCACGAGCGCACTCCATGGCCCAGGCGGGTCGTGTGGCATCAGGATGACGTAACGCACACGCGCTTCTACTGGCTCAGTGTCGCTCACCCAATCGCTCGCACCACCGTGGAGGCAAGCGTTGATGGCCAGGTCATCTCGATAATTACGCAAGATGTGACGTCGTTGACGCTTCGGCTCAGGGATTCGCTGCTCGATCTCGATCAGCCTGTGACAGTCCAGGTCAATGGCGCGACGATCTTCGAGGGCGTTGTACTCCGGACCGCTTCAGCCATCGAGACTACGCTCGCTGAACGGCCGGATGTGCAGACATGTGCCACAGCGCTGCTGCCACTCGACTGGCGTGAGCAGAAGTGATCAGTTATTCGCTGAACTGTTCGAGGAACTTGGTCTCGGCGGTTTGGCTTCCGGCCAGCACCATCTCCTGACCGGCGACGAGCGTGGTATCAGGATGTGGATTGATCACGAGAGTGCCGTCCGTATCTCGCAGCGCGACGATCGTGCACTCCGTCTCTTCTCGAACCCCGCAGGATACAAGCGTCTTGCCGTCGAGCGCCTTGGGCACCGGCACCCTGAAGATATCAAGGCCCTCGGCAATGGTGACGACGCGATCACCCTTGAGTTGGTTGAAGATCGTTGTTGCCGCCATCGACGCGTAAGAATGAACGAAGTCGGCCCCCGCGCGATGCATCGTCTCGATATTTCGCTCGAGCGTTGCCCTGCTGATGATCTCGATATCAGGCCGAATGCTCCGGCAGTAGATCGTGAGATAGGTGTTGAGACTGTCGTCATGTGTGGTGATCAGGACCGCCGGAGCATCCTCGATACCGGCTTGCTTGAGCACATCAGGGTCTCGTGCATCACCGAGGATCGTTCGGTCCGGATCCGTGATGAGTTCCGCATCAAGATCGACCAGCCGCCAGTCAACACCGCGCGCCCCCAATGCCTCTGCTGCAGCGGAGCCGACGCGGCCGCCACCCACGATCACGACGGGTTTGACCGACACGTTATAGATAATGAACGCCTCGTCATAGGCAGCGAGTTGTTCCGCGGAACCGGCGAGCAGAAGGATAGTGTGCTCTCCGACAACGGTGTCGGGCGTCGCGTGAACGAACTGGCCTCGCTCCCAAAGCCCTATGACATTGACGCCAAGGTCGCGCAGCCGATTCTCACGGAGCGACTTGCCGACCAAAGGCGTGCGGTGAGCATTGGCTTCCGCGACACGCAGTTCGTCAAGACGGCCCACCTCGTGCGTGACCGCGTCGCCGCCGACCATGCAGCGTGCGAGCGCTCGGCCCATCATTTCGCCAAATCGAAACACCTGTGTCGCGCCGGCACGCTCGAGAATCGTCACGGCCGTGCTCGTCGTCGCAGTCGCGATCACCGGCACAGTGGGAGCAATCTGACGGGTAAGGAAGGCGGCTGTTGTGTTGAGTACATCGTCGGCCGTCGCTGCGACAAGCGCTGCATCCGATGCGCGGGCTCGCTCGTACGTCTCGGATGCATCAAGCGGGCCGAACATGACCTGCAGTCCCATGTCGTGCAGGCGGCTCGCCTCGTCGAAGTCTGGCTGGAGCAGCACGTACTTGTACTCAAACTGCTCCAGTTTACGAATCAGAGACTCGGAAATCGGGTTGTGAGCCGTGAGGATGACATGGCCGCGCGTTCCATCCGCAACCTTGCGCGGTGTCCTCGCCTCCGTCTGGGCCTCTACCCAGGGGGCGTAGAAGAACTGAATGATCGTAAACGGCAGAAGGATCAGCAGAAAGACAATGCCAGTCGCGAGGACCACCATCGAGAACACGCGCCCAAGGTCACTCTCGAATGTGATGTCCCCAAAGCCGAGGGTCGACATCACGGTGAGCGTCCAGTAGAAGCCCGTCACCCAGCTGTGCTGCTGGCCCTCAAGTTCCATGATGAAATGGAACAGAATGCTGTAGACCAGAACGAGCCCGGCGAGTACTCCCACGAAGTTCAGCAACGACCGGATGTTGCGCCGCGTGGGGCGAGCCTGAACGAAGGCCATGATCTGTACAACGCTCACCTTCACGCTCGCACCCTTCTCGATCGCCACGTGTGGCAGCGCTCGCAATGTTCGTCGGCGCACTGTACAGGCAAAGCATCGACCTCAGAAACGCCACAGCCGCCTCGTGGCGCCCAAACAAGCCACGAGCGTATGGCTGGTGTTCTTCGGGGGCATTCCGGACGGCGGGCACAGGTCCAGGACAAGTTGTGCTGTGAGCCGAGCAGCACGGCCGAACGCTCGGGCGACCTCCCAAGGCCCCGTCGCAAGATGATCTTGCCGGTGCGGAACTCGGCGTGCCTCGGAGTTGGTGTCCTGGCCTCCAAACAGAGGCCGGCTGGTCTTGGAGTCCAGCCTTCGACCACTGGATCAAGAAACAGGTACCAGCGCGCTGCCTGTAGACTCCCCGCATGAGCATCCTCTCGACCGCTGCACTCCTTGCCGGCAGCATCCTGGCCGGCCATGCGCAAGACAAGCCCTTTCGGGGCGCTGAGGTGTGGTCGAAGGAATCCGTTCTTTATGGCCGCTTCGAGATGAGCATCAAGGGCGTCCGTGCGAGCGGCACGCTCGCCACGTTCTTCCTCTTCAAGAATGACTGCTACCTCCCCGGCGTCGACTGGGAAGAAATCGATATCGAGATCTTCGGAAGGGACGACGGCGTCTTCTGGCAGTCCAACATCATCACAGGTGAACCACGCCAGTACGACGAGCAGGTCCATAAGGCAACAGCCTCGTTCGCCGACGATTTTCACACCTTCGCTATCGAGTGGACCCCAGAAGCAGTCACATGGTTCGTCGATGGCAAACAGATCCGCCGCGCGAACGGCCCGAACGTTCGGGAACTTGTCAGCAAGCAGTCGATGAGATTCAACCTGTGGGCCGCCAACATCGAGAGCTGGGTCGGCCCCGTCGAAGCCGACCGACTCCCCGTCTATCAGTACGTCGACTGGTTCAAGTACTCCCGCTACGAGAACGGCGCGTTCATCCACGAATGGACCGACCACTTCGACCA
>CAZSBR010000190.1:0-4954 GCA_964605165.1 uncultured Phycisphaeraceae bacterium | reverse complement strand
GCCACCGCTGTACCAACCACGGCGATGACCAGCACCAACTCAACGAGGTGGAATCCGCGTGCCTCGTGCATAACCAGACGGGGGCGCTCTTCCGAACGCCCCCGCGGGAATATCAGTTCATTTGACTCTTGCGCACCGCGGGCGGATCGGCTTAGTAGGTGTTGTACGCGGTGCCCGAAGTATCCAGCTCCGTGTCCGCAGCATTGATGCGGATGTCACCCGATGCCTCGGTGTACCACCATCCGAAGCCCGCGGTGCCCTTGGTTGCCGTCAGCGTGGTGCTGCCCTTGTTGGGGCCGACCTTCTGGGCGGGGATCTTCCTGAGGTACGGGCCGTAGATGTGCGTCGAGTCGAGCGTGGCCGAGGTGTTGCCCGCTGCATCCGTGTACAGCGTGAGCTGGTCTTCGAAGTTCGCAAGCTCGGGGAACTTGCCATCGTGCTCGGCCTGGTACAGATCAATGGCGCTGCGAAGCACAGCAAGATCAGAGATCGCGCCCGAGTCTGCAGCGCCCACAGCACCTCGACTCATCCGCGGAATCGCGATGGCGCCGATGATGCCGAGGATGACCACGACAATGACCAGTTCGATGAGGCTGAATCCCTTACGGCGGGCATGGGCAGTACGCATGATAGTTTGGCTCCGAGTAATCATGTCCGGTGCTGGAACACCCTGAGAATCGGAAGATCAACCGCATCGCTTGACGCTGACAGACCCGATTCCGTGCGTTTCATCGATTGCCGGTGCCAATAACCCGCGACAACTCAAGCTGTTGCTCACCCCAAGGCGTAGCAACCCGCACAGAGCGCCCCTGGCCATCGACATGCAGCAACTCGATAGCTCCAGCACCATCGATATCGACAGCCTGGCCAAGCCTCACAGTCTGGCCATTGATGATGGCCACGGCTCCATTCGGACCATTGAGCACCGATGTCAGCTCGAGCGCTGCGGGCGCGATCGAACTCGTGGCGATCGAAGGCTGACTGACCGCTGCTGCGGGCGTCAGGTCAGCAGCGAGCGTGCGCCAACTTGCCGGCTCGACGAACGGATCCTCGATCGAGTGCACATCCAGTGCTGAAGCGTCCGCAAACGTCCGAAGAACGCCGGCAAACGCAACCCGGCTGGAGGCATCGTCGGTGTCGGAGGCGGACGGCAGCGAGGATCCCTCCTCGTCCGCGACGTCCTCAGGCATAGCCACAGATCCGGCCGAAGCCTGAGCAGGGCCCACGGGCTTGCCCGAGAACTCGCTCCAGGCAAGGAACCCGAGGGCAACAGCGATCAGCGCAATGGAAGCAAGGCGTTGCGGTTGGAGGCTCATGCCTTCACAGCACGATACGCCCGCAGCGATGTCAACCCGCTGCACGCTGCGATTCGGCGCGGGGCAGCGCACGCCATACAAGCAGCATCTCGAACGTCCCAATATCCACGCCGCGAACCGCTCGGAACGTCCGGACCTCGGTGTCGGGATGGTCCCGCGACAGCAGATGGATGAACCTGGCAAGGTCGGTATAGCCGCCCCGACCGCGGAGCCGGATCTCGACCTTGTCGAACAGCTCCGAGGAAGTGACCCGGCCGGGCGTGATCTCATCGACTGCAAGCCCGCTTTCGTCAGCCAGCGCGGTAAGCTCGGCAATCCGCTCATTGCGAGCATCGATGGACACAAGCTCGATGCTGACGCTCGCAAGCCTGCTGGAAGCACGATGGAGCTCGCTCCGGACGCGTTGCTCTTCCTGCTCGGCCGCGAGCACACCCTGCGACGCCGTGTCAATCGCCTGGGCGAGTTCAGAAGACCGCTCGGCCCGTTCGAAGGCCGGGCGGATGCTCGCGAAGTAGAACATCGCTGCGGCGCACACCGCAAGCGATGCGCTCACAGCGTGGACAGTACCCGCTCGCGGCACACGTCTGCGAGCCGGCGTCGACGACTCCGTAGCCTTGTCACCCTGCATCTGGCTCATGGCGCCTCCACCCCTCCAGCCTGGGCCGACCTCTCCGCACCCGACCCGAGATCCGCCGAGAGGCGAAATGACACCCGCTCGGCTCCCCCAGTTGCGACCCGTCGAGTCTCATCGAGCACCACTTCGCCGAAGAGACCGGTGTGCTCGACCTGCAGCACAAACGCCTGCACCGCTGCCTGCTCGAGCCCAACGCCGGTGACGACCAGCCGCAGTCCGCCATCGCGCGCCGGCTCCTCGACGCTGCAGCTTGCCAGCATCACCTGGTCGCGGCTGGCTCGGGCCAACGCCGCCATCAGCAGGCTCCAGTCAGGCCGCATCGTCACACGCGAAATCAACTCGGTTCGCCGCTGGTAGTCCGCCAACGTCGCGCGCTGCTCGTCAGTCAATGCTGCCAGTTCCGCCAGCCGCGCTTCCAGCCGCTCGTGCGCACGCACGCTCGCAGCCTCCGGACCGTGCATCGTCTCCTTGAGTGCCAGATCACCCGCGATAAGCACGCCGCACCAGCACGCGATGAAGATCGTCCACCGCTTGCGCACACTGCGAACACGCCGGGCCTGGGCAATGCACGACGGCAGCAGGTTCTGAAGCGTTCCAGACTCGACATTAAAGGATGTCATGCCGCGGCCCCCTTTGCTCGCTCGATGGAAGCGAGTGCCCGGACCATCGCCTCGGCTTGCCACGTGTGTGCTCTGTCAACATCCAAGGACAGCCCGCACATCAACTGGGCTCGCAGTGCGTCGGCAGCGAGTGGAAGCAGGGCTCCCCCGCCGACACCGATGCACTCTCCGACCTCCGCCTCCGGGTACCGGTGCATGGCGTATGCCAGCCCGCTTCGCACGTCTTCACCCAGAAGCTGGGCCCACCGCTCGATGGGCCCGCTCCACAGCGCACGATGACGCTCGGCTGCCTCGGCATCCACCAGCAGCGCCTCCGCGAGGTCCAGCGCACGCAAGGCCGATGCCTCATCTTCAACCCCGCCGACCAACTGCTCACTCACCGGGATCACCACATCCCGCAGCCCGATGTTGGAACTGGCACGGTGAAGCGTGACCTGCCCATCCTTGACGAGCATCACCCGTGCAGTGGTCCACCCCATGTCGAGTATCAGCATGACACCCGAATCGCCACGCATGGTCGCTTCGTATGCCGCGGCCTCGGCCGATGTACAGACGCACGCAACATCCAGGCCCGCACTCCAAGCGGACTCACAGATCAGCGCGCACGCCTCGCTCTCCACACCCATCACGAGCATCTGCTCGGCCGACCCGCGCCGAGACGATGCCGGCGTGTCGCTGATGCGAAGCTGCCGCGTGCCCGGCGGAAGGTCGAGCTCGCGATGGAACGCCTGCTCAGCGATGGCCTCTCGAGGTGCCTGCCCGCCCTTGGACGGCACATCCACCACTGCGGAGCGAACAAGCCGGTCGGGCGCATACAGGCCAACGACCGGCCTCCTGACACCCCTCAGGCCGAGCAGTCGACTGACCCGCTCCAGTTCGTGCGCATCATCATCACCCTGCCGCGTGAATGCTGCAGATTCAATCTGTTGACCACCACGGCGCTGCCAGGCCACCTTGATGACCCGTGTGCCAAGATCAACGCCCACCGATGCTCTTCGGCTGCTCATCTCGGGCCTCCCGCCGCGGCTGTGACGTCAAACAAGGGCAGGAACATGCTCAGGGTGACAAACCCAACCATGAGACCCAGCGCGACGAGGATCAACGGCTCGATGATGCTCGTCACGGACTTGATGACCACGCGGTTGTCATCCTCCATCGAGTCGGCCAGGCTTGTCATGACCTCGCCCATCTTGCCGGCTCGTTCCGCATTGCGCACAGCCTGCGAGACGCCGCGGGGTATCAGGTCGCTCTCCACCATCACGGCGCTGAGGTTCTCGCCTCCCAGCACGCGGTCGCAGAGTTCGTCCATGAACGCTCTGTAATGCCGATTGTGCAAGGACGACCTCGTCAGCTGCGCTGCCTCCACCACGGGAACCTTGCTCAACAGCAGCAGGCCCATGAGCCGCGTGAGCCGAGCAACCTCCAGCGACCGCGTCACGTCGCCAACCTTGGGCATGCGAATCATCGCCGTGTCCAGCGACCGCTGACCATGCTCCGACCGGATCCACACGACGACCGCTGCAACAACAGCGATCACACCGGGTGCGATCAACCACCAGTAGCCCCGCAGCACACCACTGAACTCGAGGAGCACCTCGGTCGTGATGGGCAAGGGAACATCAAGCGACTCGAACAAGCCGCTGAACCTCGGCACCACAAACGCGGTCATCAGCATAAAGACGCACACCGCCACGATCGTCAGCAGCACCGGGTAGACCATGGCCCCCACCAGCTGGCTACGCAGAGCAGCCTGCTGCTGCGTGAGCGTCGCCATCCGCTGAAGCATCACATCAAGTTGTCCACCGGATTCGCCCGCCGCAGCAAGGCTCAGTGACACCGCGTCGAACCAGTCGGTGTGACGACCCATTGCATCGGAGAGCGAACCACCCTCCTCCACGCGCGCCCGTATGTCCGCCACCACGTCTTTGAACGCGCGCGGTGCCAGCTGGCTCTCCACCGCTTCAAGCGCATCGACCAGCGGCGTGCCAGCAGTGACGAGCACCGCGAGCTGCCGGGCGAACACGGCAAGCAACCGCGTCTTCCCGGGCTGCATCAGCGGCTTGCCGCCCGCCTTTCGGCCCGGCTTGGTCTCGCCTCTCATGCGAGTTCGTGCCTGGCCCGCGCCGACAACCTCGGTGACGAACAGCCCTCGCTGCTCGATGAGACGCCGCGCGTCTTCTTCGCCCCCCGCCTCGATGGTGTCCTCGATGCACCTTCCCTGGCGGTCCCATGCTGTGAAGCGATACTTCATGCCGCGAGCCTCCCGGCCGTGGCGGGCTCTTCCGCGGCGATGTCATCGCTCTTGGTAACACGAAGCACCTCTTCGAGACTTGTGTGACCTTCTTGAGCGAGCCGAACACCCTCGGACCGCATGCCGGTGAAGC
>CAZSBR010000189.1:0-4966 GCA_964605165.1 uncultured Phycisphaeraceae bacterium | reverse complement strand
GGGCTTGCGCTGGACGGTGACCTTCATCATGCCCGGGACGTTGAACGAGCCCACGTTGCCCTTGCGAAGATCGGCGGCGATCATGGACTGCATGGTCTCAAAGACGGAGGCGACTTCCTTCTTGGAGATGCCTGCGTGCTCGGCGAGCGTGGCGTAGACCTCGGACTTGGTCCGAGCCTTGGCCTTGGCGCCGGTGATGCGGGCGGGTGCCGCAGCAGCCTTTGCGGGTGCGGCCTTCTTGGCCGTCTTCTTGGCGGTCGTCTTGCGGGTCACCTTCTTGGAGGCGCGCGCCGACGGTGCTTTCTTGGCGGTACGTTTGGTGGCGGTCTTGCGACGCGCTGTGGTCTTGCGAGCTGTCTTCTTTGCCATGGGTGGACTCCACACTCCGTTGTTTGTCCTCGTTCTCCGAACGACCCTCGTCCGAGAGTGACAGGTTTCTACCGCAACTCATCGGAGCCAGCAAGGGCGGGAGGACCAAAAAACACTGAAAAAACAGTGTTTTCCACACGGAGAGTCGGTGCGGCGATCGATTTGATGCTGTTTTTTGAGGGATTCGAGGGCAAGGGCACGCCAACGACATCGGCGGTCGCCTGCTTCAGCGGGCGAGTTCGATCATGAGGCAGGCGTGATCTGAGAGCCCCCGCTCGATGACGACTCGGTCATGGCGGGCCGAGAGAAGTCGCGGTGCGAGCGTCTCTGAGAGGTGTGCCTGGTCGATCCGGTGCTCCTGCTGCTGCGGGCCTGACCAGGTGCCTTCGCGTTGCGAGGGGTGGAGCCGGCGCCACGCGTCGGTGAAGCGCATCGCGGCGAGTTCGCCAAGCCTCTGGGTGCAGTCGAACGTTCGCTTCGGGGCGTCGATGCCGTTGCGGCCCGTATTGAGATCGCCCATGAGCAGGAAGGGACCGTCTCTGTGCGCGCGGGCGATGGCGACGGCGTGCTTCCAGAGGAGCGTGCGAGCTGTGGTATCGCCGCGGCAAGGGATGTGCAGGCCTGCGAAGGTCAGACCCGCCTCGGGGATCTGGCAAGCGAGCCATCGCGAGCCCACGGCCGCGTTGGGGGGGCAGCAATCGGGGGATTCGGTGAGCGCGTGGCGGGAAGCAAGCAGCAGCCCATTGCCCCGTGTCTGCTCGGCGGTGTTGATCTGGTGGGACCAGCCTTGGTCGCGGAGCACCGCTGCGAGTTGCCCGCCGCGGCTCTGGCGGAACTCGGTCAGGAGCATGATGTCCGGTGCGAGATCGAGCAGGGTGAGCATGATCTCGGGCAGGCGGGTCGGCCCGCCCCCGTGGCGGAGGTTCCACGTCATGATGCTGAGGTTGGGGGCCATGGAGCGTGGTACGGTAAGGTCTTTGGGCCGTCGGGTGGAAGTGGGCTGCAGGGAGAAGCATGTATGGCTGAGGTCGCACTGACGAGAACGCTTCCGGGGAGGGTCGAGGTCGATGGCGCGACCGTGCGCACGCTGGGGGATGGAACTGCGAGCCGAAGCGATTTGCTGAAGTTCGTGGAGGGAGCGGACGTCATCATCTCGATGCACCATGACTGCATCGATGACGCGGTGCTCGATGCGGCGGGCCGCCAACTCAAGGGCGTGTGCAACGTCGCGGTGGGTTTCAACAACATCGACCTCGATGCCTGTCGCCGGCGCGGCGTGCGTGTGACGAACACGCCCGACGCGGTGACCGAGGGCACCGCGGACCTGGCTTGGGGGCTGCTGCTCGCGGTGGCCCGCCGGATTGTGGAGGCGGACCGCTTCGTGCGCAGCGGAGCGTGGGAACGGGCGGGCGTTCTCGGGATGGGCGAGTGGCTTGGGCGTGATCTGACTGGGCGGACACTCCTGGTCGTCGGCGCGGGTCGCATCGGGCTTGCGGTGGCGATGCGGAGCCGAGCGTGGGGCATGCGTGTGCTGTACGTGAGCCGCAGCCAGAAGTGGTCCTACGAGTTGGCGCCGCTCGCTGCTGAGCGGGTGTCTCTGGATGAGGGGCTCAAGCGGGCGGATGTTGTGAGCCTGCATGTGCCTTTGACGGAGGAGACGCGTCACCTGATCGGCGAGCGAGAACTGGGCCTCATGAAGCCCGGCGCGATGCTGATCAATACATCGCGTGGCCCTGTCGTGGACGAGGCGGCCCTTGTCCATGCGCTCAGGGATGGGCGGCTTTGGGGAGCGGGGCTGGATGTCTTTGAGCGAGAGCCATCGCTTGAGCCCGGGCTTGCCGAGCTTGAGAACGTCGTGCTGACGCCGCACATTGGCTCTGCGGAACGCCGATTCCGCGAGGCCATGACGGCGATGGCGTGCGCCAATGCCAGTGCGATTCTTCGGGGCGAGGAGCCGCCCAACGCGGTGGTATGAGCGGAGGTTCCTGCGGGCTGCGATGGACGGCTCGCTCGTCTAGAGTGCCTCTGTCATGATGTCGACCCGTGCGTATCTGGATAATGCAGCGACGAGCTTTCCCAAGCCAGCGTGCGTGCACGAGGCCATGCTGCGGTACGCGACGGAGGTGGGGGCGTCACCGGGACGCGGCGCGTATGCGGAGAGCCGGGAGGGCGCTCGGCTGCTGGATCAGTGTCGCTCGCTCGTGTGCGATGTGATCGGGGCTGATGGTCCCGAGCGCGTGATCTTCACGCTCAACACGAGCGACGCGTTGAACCTGGCCCTCAAGGGCTCGGTGCTGCATCGCATCAAGGCGGGAGCCGACCTGCCGGTGCACGTTGTGACGACAGCGATGGATCACAACTCGGTGCTTCGGCCACTGAATGCTCTTGAGGAGCAGGGCCTCGTCGAGTGGACGTGCGTGCCGGCGGACCCCCGGACGGGCCTCGTGCGGGCTTCTGATGTGGCAGCGGCGCTGCGATCGGATACGGCGCTTGTTGCCGTGGTGCACGCCAGCAATGTCAGCGGGAGTGTTCAGCCGATTGCTGAGATTGGGCGTGTGTGTCGGGAGCGAGGTGTGCCGTTCGTCGTGGATGCGGCGCAGTCCGTCGGGCATCTGCCGGTGGATGTGCGGTCGATGCACATCGATCTGTTGGCGTTCCCGGGACACAAAGGGCTGCTCGGCCCGCTGGGTACTGGCGGGCTGTGGATGAGTGCATCGATGCCCGACCGGCTGGAGTCGCTCCGCGAGGGCGGGACGGGCTCCCGCAGCGAGAGCGATCGCCAGCCGCTGGACCTGCCGGACAAGTACGAGCCCGGCTCGCACAACACCGTCGGGCTTGTTGGTCTGGCGGCGGGGCTTGGCTGGCTTATGGAACGCGGCATCGATCGTGTGCGAGCGCACGAGGTCGAACTGATGGAGGCCTTCCTGGAGGCAGCGCCGCGGGAGGAGCATGGCTACCGCCTGCTTGGCCCTGATTCGGTGGAGGATCGCTGCGCTGTGTTCGCTCTGGCCCATGAAGCACTCGAGCCGGCTTCCATAGCAGAGGAACTTGAGGCCGAGCACGGCATTCTGGCGCGGGCTGGTGTGCACTGTGCTCCGCGGGCTCACGAGACGTTCGGCACGCACGACCGCGGCGGTGCGGTTCGGCTGAGTTTCGGGCCTTTCACGACGCTCGAAGAGGTTCGACGAGCATGCTGCGGGCTTCGGTCCATTGCCGAGCGGGCCACGGCGGGTGCCTGACCGCTTGGTTGGTGGCTCAGGTGGCAGGCGGGCTGTTGGATGCGCTGTCGACCCATCCAGAGGGCGTGTGCCGGACGATGGTGCCGGTCGTTTGGTAGATGACCTGCTCAGCGATGTTGGAGGCGTGGTCGGCCATGCGCTGGCTTCGGCGGGCGAGGTCCAGCAGGATGAAGGCCATGTCGACGGTGAGTGTGCCCGCGACGAGCCGCTCCTCAGCCTCACGGAGCAGTTGGTTGGTGAACATGCCCACCGCGTTGTCGCTTGAGAGCACCACCCGGGCGAGGGTGGCGTCGGCCCCGTCGTAGGCTGCTGCGGCGTCCCGAACAATGCCTACGACGCTGTTGGTCAGCACGCGGAAGGTCGCGGGGGTCTCTTCGTCGAGCGTGGTGAGCGTGGGCACGTGGCCCAAGATCTCGACGGCAAGGTCTGCGATGCGTTCGACCTCGTTGTTGACCTTGACGACGGTGAAGATCTCTCGCAGTTGCTGCTCGGTCAGGCAGGCGGATTCGCGCGTGGCGTCCTGCAGCAGCTTGACCGCGGTTTTCTCGATGAGGACATCGACGGTGTCGATCTCGTCATCGGACTGGATCAGGCTCTGGGCGGCGGCTTGATCGCGGTTGAAGACGGCCTCGAACGAGCGATCCATGAGGGTCTGGACGCGTTGGACCTGGGCCATCATGTCGCCCTTGAGGTCGTTGACGCGTTGCTGAAATCCTTCGGGGGTGGTGGGCATGAGGGTTTGATGGAGTCCTGTGCACGCGTGGTTGGGGTCGTGTAGCGTAGCATGCGGCTCGGCTGCCGTGCGGAACCGAATTGGCGACCCCGCCGGCATCCAGATCCACCCCCCGGCCGAGGCCTGTGCCGCCTCGCCCGCACCAGAGATTGTCCGCCTCGGAGGAACGACATGTTCGAAATCGAAACCGTCACCGCTCGTCAGATTCTCGATTCGCGTGGACAGCCAACGGTCGAGGCAGAGGTCATGCTCTCGTCGGGCGCGATGGGCCGAGCTGCGGTGCCCAGTGGTGCCTCCACAGGTGAGAACGAGGCGGTCGAGCTTCGCGATGGCGACAGCGCGGTGTACATGGGCAAGGGCGTGAGCGCGGCTGTGCTCAACGTGCTCGATCGCATCGCCCCCGCGGTCGAGGGCATGGATGCACGCGAGCAGGAGCAGATCGACGCGGTGATGATCGATCTCGATGGCACGCCCAACAAGGGCGAGCTCGGTGCCAATGCGATGCTCGCGGTTTCGCTCGCAACGGCCAAGGCTGCGGCGGAGGGCTGCGGGCTGCCGCTGTACCGCTACCTCGGCGGAAGCGCAGCCAAGGTGCTTCCGGTTCCGATGCTGAACATCCTCAACG
>CAZSBR010000188.1:0-4968 GCA_964605165.1 uncultured Phycisphaeraceae bacterium | reverse complement strand
ACCACCCTCCTCTGGAAGAAGTCCATCCAGGACCTGCAGGCCAACGCGCCCTTCCAGAAGCTTCGCCGAAACATCCTGCTCTTCCTGCAACTGCTGGCGCTGGCGGCCATTCTCTTCGGGCTCGCCCAGCCTCAGCGTCAGGACACCGAGCAGTCCGTGGGCGTCAAGCGTGTCATCCTGCTGGACCGCTCGGCCTCGATGAGCGCAACCGACACCGAGGACGGCTCAACCCGCCTCGACGCTGCCAAGGCCGAGGCGATCGAACTCGTCGAGGCCATGCGGCAGGGCTCGCTTCTCGGCGTGAACTTTGGCTTTGGTGATGGCGGCGGCGTAGCCGACGAGACCATGCTCATCAGCTTTGATGCCTCCGCCGAGGTCGTCCACAACTTCACGTCGGACAAGGCAGCGCTCATCCGCGCCATTCAGGGCGTCGAGGCAACCGACGCGCCGAGCGAGCTCTCGCAGGCGATGACACTTGCCCGTGCGCACCTGCCGGGCCTGACGTACTACGACACGCGCACAGGCGAGACGGCCCAGCTCGAGGGCAGAACGCTTGGGAACGTCGCTGTGCACATCTTCAGCGATGGCCGATTGCCCGATGCGCCGCAGGTGCTCACGCAGGCCATTGATGGTTCAGATCGCCACCCCGTCGAGTTCGTCTCCGTGGGCTCACAGGAGGCGACCAACGCTGCGATCACCGCCTTCAGCGCCGAGCGCGATTACGACAACCCCCAGGAGCTCAGCGTCTTCGTCGGACTGGAATCCACAGCGAGGAGTGCGCGCACGGTCGAGGTCTCGCTGCTCATCGATGGCGTGGTTGAACGCGTCCGCGAAGTCTCTCTCCCGCCCGCTCAGCAGGCCGAGGGTGCAGCCGTCGCTGCCGGAGCGGAAGAGGCGAGCATCAGCACGGAGTGGATCCCCGGTTCCATCGGCGTGGTGTTTCCGCTCGAGCGCCGTGAGGGCGGCACCTTCGCAGCGTCCATCAGCTTCATCGATGAGGGCGAGGCCGACGCACTGCCCACCGACGACCGCGCGTGGCTCATCGTGCCGCCCGCGCGCCGGCTCAGCGTCGCGCTGGTCTCGCCGAGGGGCAACCTCTACCTCACCGAGGCGCTGCTCGGCCTGCCGCTGGCAGCGCTGGACCAGTTCTCGCCCGATCAGTACAGGCAGGCCATCGAGGATGGCACCGCCGCTCGCTACGACGTGGCGATCATGGACAACGTCCTCCCGCCGCAGGATGAAGAGGGCAACCTCGCCCCGGGCCGCTACCTCATCTACGGCGCTGCGCCGCCGCCGCCATCGGGTTTGATCCTGTCCGAGTCCGTGCAGGGCGCACAGTTCATCGACTGGCGCCGCGACCATCCCGTGCTCCGCGCTGTCAATCTCGACAGCGTCATCATCGCGGAGATGCCCCGCGTGCAGGTGCCCGACGGATCCGCCAGCCAGATCCTCGCCGAAAGCGATGCAGGGCCGGCTTTGCTCGAGATGTCGACGGCTGATGTGCGCGCGCTGATCATTCCGTTTGATTCCATCCGTTCGACATGGCCTCTTGATATCTCGTGGCCCGTCTTCAACGCGGCAGCGGTCCGCTACCTCGGGCTGTCGATCTCGGCGAGTGATTCCGGTGCTCGCGTCATTCGGCCCGGGCAAGTCCTGGTTGATCGCCTGCCCGCCGGCGCGACCAACGTGGTCGTCACCGATGCCAACAACGACCGCTTCAACCTCGAGCCCGCAGCCGATGGCCGCATCGTCTTCGGCCCCGTGCGCACGACGGGCACCTACTCGGTCACGTGGTCGGGCCAGGGCACCGAGGCCGATCAGGCTGCAGGCGGCTCCGGCCGCGTGCGCACCTACGCCGTCAGCCTGTTGGACTCTGGGGAGTCCAACATCCCCGCGCGAGCGCAGCTTCAACTCGCCGCCACGACCGTCGCCGCCACCGACACCGGCACCACGCGGGCTGCGCAGAGGCTGTGGCCTTACCTGCTGCTCATTGCGATCGCGATCATGCTCTTCGAGTGGTGGGTCTACAACCGGAAGGTGTATCTGTGAGTGAGAGCAAGCGTGGTGCAACTTCACATCACGTGTTACTCGCAGCGGTATGCGCCCTGGTGCTGATCGCGATCATCTGGCTGACCTTGCGAGGCAACTCGGGTCTTTCGATCCAGATGGAACGGCTCCCCGATAATGAGCGCGTGCCTTCGAACTTCACTTACGTCATGTTCTCGACCAGCGGTCCGATGGATGCCGCTGTACTCGCTACCCACGCCGAGTACGAATCTGGCGAGCTGAAGATTCCCACCCCAATAGGTGATGTACCCGCATTGTTGGGGACATACGCACCCACCCCGCCCAGGGACTGGCGCGAGCAGGCCGAGGGATTGAAGCATCTCACGCTGTCCGCCAAGGGTCTTCGAGCGACAGCCCCAATAGTCAGGCACGTCGATGTCGATCGAGCATCAGAAGGCGATTGGGTGACCCTCCACGTCGAGCGGGGTCCGAAGATCTTTGCTTGGAGATATCTCGTCGTTAACGATGGCATCGCCGTCCGAGAGCGTGGCGAAATCGTCAAACCGAAGTGAGCCTGGAAGTCATTCCTCTTCAAGATCGCGCTGCTCGATGGGCCGTGTCACGGCGTACTTCTCGCTGAACCAGCCGTGAAGATCGATCAGTTGTGCGCGCTCAGATGAGAAGGGCCACGTCGGGCAGTCCGCGCTGACGCGCTCGCCCGTCGCCGGGCAGATCGTGTCCTCCTTGGGCACCTCGCACAGCGCCTCGAGGGCGAGCATGCCCGTCCGCTGCTGCCACGACTCGGGAACACTCAGCATGATGTCGCGAGCCGATTCACCCGCGTGCGCAAGCGTGAGCGTGAGATCAAAGCGAACCCTTCCCGCGAGCTTGCTGGGCCACTCGATGAGCACGATGGAGTCATCCTCCGCCAGCCGATCGAAGCCGACGGGCCCCAACTCCTCAGCATCAGGGTCGAGGCGGTAGGCATCGATGTGCACGACCGTCGCGCTGGGCGTCTGGTATTCCTGGGCGATGGTGAACGTCGGGCTGCTCACGCTTTCCGCTCGGCCTTCCAGCCCCGCGACGATGGAGCGCACCAGCGCGGTCTTGCCCGCGCCGAGATCGCCCTCCAGCGCCACCACATCGCCGGGCCGAAGCACCCCGGCCAGAGCGCGGCCGAGGGCATCGGTCTGTTCGAGGCTTGTGCTCTGGCAGATGAGGTGCATGGCTGTTCGCAACATAGCCGCCATCAGTGGTCCCAGCCAAGGTCGCCCGCATCATGTGCGACGCCCGACCGATCGATGAGCACCGCCCCGGCAGGCCCGGGCTCCACCCGGCCGACGGGCCCGAGCCAGCCGGCTTGCCGGGCTGACCCGCGCAGGCGTTCGGGAAGCGCGATGAGCAGTTCGTAGTCGTCGCCATCCGCCGACGCTGTCCGCCAGTCGCTCTGCTCGGGATGAAGTGGCAAGCGCTCGGCCTCGATGACGAGCCTCGCACCGGATGCCTCCCCCATGCGCGAAGCATCGCGGCCAAGACCATCGGAGAGGTCGAGCATGGCGTGTGCGCCCATCGCTGCCGCGCGCTGGCCCGCCTCGAGCCTCGGCTCAAAGGTCAGATGTCGACCACTCACGAAGCTGCCGCCGACAGGGCCGGTCAGCCAGAGATCATCGCCCGGCGTGGCCCCGCTGCGAAGCACCGGGGCTGCGCGAGCCACCATCGTGCCCGCGATGGTCACCGTCAGGCTCAGGGGCAGAGCTTCGCCCGGCGAACTGCTGGCAATATCACCCCCGATGAGAGGGCAGCCCCAGTGCCTTGCCCAGCGGGCCATCGCGTCAAACAGCTCGTCTGCTTCCTCGGCGTCCGCTGGGAGGAGGCCCGTCGCAAGACCCCACGCGGGCGTGCCCCCCATGGCAGCGATGTCGCTGACACTCCGCGCGATGGCCTTGCGCGCGATGAGATCGATCGGGGTGCCAGCCTCGACGTGCCGACCGACCACGAGTTGATCGACCGTCAGCAGCAGCGCCTTGCCATCGGCCAGGCGCACCACCGCTGCATCATCGCCCGGCCCGGCCTCGATTGTGCCCATCGCTGAAGCGAGTCCGCTCAGGTCAGCCGAACGTTGCGCAATGTGGCTCAGCAGTGCGGATTCACGCATGCGGGTGTGCCTGAACGATTCATGCGTTGGCGGGGGCGCCGGCGAGAAGGTCCGACAGCATCCGCTGCGGGCGTGCCTTCCACTGCTGGCGGTGCAGCACATCGCTTGCGATCAGGGGCAGCAGGCTCGTGACCTCGCCGAAGATCATCTGCTCCTTGGCGGTGCCGACCTTGCCCCAGCTGCATGCCTCGCGAAGCGTCGAGCCGGACAGCGCGCCATCGCGCGCATCGGCCACGGTGATCTGCACGGCATAGGCGTGCATGGGCACCTCGTCGCTTGTGAAGCCGTACTGAGCCGCGAGGCCCTTCTCCACCAGGAGTTCTGCGGAGACGACGATGTCCTGCACGAAGTTCTTGGGCACGCCGCCGCCGAGCATGAACAGCCCCGTCTTGGGGTTGGCCAGCTTGATGCGGGTCAGTTCAAGGAAGTCCTTGCCAGAGTCCACGCTTGCCTTGCCCGCGTCGCCGCTGGCTGCATCGAGCACAAGCCCGAAGCCCGCTGAGCAATCGCTGAACGCGGGCACGAAGATCGGGATGCGCCTGCGATGGCACTCGAGCACGATCGACTCCGCCTGCGGCTTGTGCTCTGCGAGGTGCGCACCCATCGCATCGACGATCTCGCGGCTCGAGTGCGGGCGGGGCTCGAGCGAGCCGATCAGCTCAGCCATGGTGTCGTCACAGAGACGGAGCTGGTCCTCGTCGATGTATGTGTCGTAGATGCGGTCGATGGCCCACTCGCGCAGGGTCTCATCGGACACGGGCGGTGCATCGGGTGAGCCCGGCGCGATGTAGTGGCGGTAGCCGAGC
>CAZSBR010000187.1:3428-4971 GCA_964605165.1 uncultured Phycisphaeraceae bacterium | reverse complement strand
ATGACTTCGGCTTCCCCGGCGGCGATGGCCAGGTCAGCTTCGGCGACTTCCTCGCGGCTCTGGGTCTGCTGGGCCCCTGCCCCGGCGGCACGCCCGGCTGCGATGCAGACATCGCCGATGACTTCGGCTTCCCCGGCGGCGATGGCCAGGTCAGCTTCGGCGACTTCCTCGCCGCGCTGGGTCTGTTGGGCCCCTGCCCGTAAGAGCAATCCGTGATCGGAATCTAGATGAACTTCAGGGCCCGCGGTTCGAAAGGACCGCGGGCTCCTTTCGTAGCCAAACCTGATAAGCACAGCGATGCCGTAAGCCCAGACTGGAGGGCCACCCGTGTGTGCGTTGACACAAGCCGCCACGCGGCAATGGCCCCGCCCGGATTCGAACCGGGGACCGAGCGATTATGAGTCGCCAGCTCTAGACCGCTGAGCTACGGGGCCGCGCGAGCATTGCGTGCTCGAGACGAAGCATATCGAGCGGGGTTTGCCGCTGCGGTCGAGTTCAAGTGGGTCCGGCCGCGTTTTTACCCACCTCGCCTCAGCTGAGCTGCGTCAGGTGACGGTACTTGGGCAGCAGCCACAGGTCGTCGGCCACACACTCCTCCAGCTTGTCGCAGGTCACGCGCAGAGCATTCATGGCTGGCCGAATGTTGTCTTGGGCATGCTGAGCGTGCTTGCGGGGGTCGTGCGGGGCGGCTGCGAGCACAGCTTGCAAAGCGGCGTTCTGACGCATGCACTCCCCGACAAGGGCGGTGTACTGCTCGAAATACTCGCGAAGCTCTGGGGCCTCGACGTCCGTCACTTCCGCAGCGGCCAACGCATCGGCCAACTCGGACTGCTGACGCAAGGCGCTGGGGAGCACCTGCGTGCGAACCATCGAGCCGAGCGTTTGGGCTTCGATGTCGACCTGGATGGCGAAGCGCTCGTGCTCGATGACCGAGCGACTCTTGACCTCGGTTCGCGAGAGCACCTTGCTCGACTTGAAGAGATCCAGCGCTGCCTTTGAGGTCAGCGCGGGCAGGGCCTCGACGGTGGTCCGGTGATTGGCAAGGCCGCGCTCGGCAGCCTCTTTCTCCCATGAGCTGTCGTAGTTGTCGCCATTGAACAGCACGCTCTTGTGCTGCTTGACGACCTTCTGCAGGACCTTGCTGACAGCCGCCTGACGCTTCTGATCAGTGGGGGACTTGCCGAATGCGATCTCGAGGCTGTCGGCGATCTCGTGCAGGGACTCGGTGACGATGGTGTTGAGAATCGTGGCCGGCCATGCAATGGTGCAGGACGAGCCCACCGCTCTGAACTCGAACTTGTTGCCGGTGAACGCGAAGGGGCTTGTGCGGTTGCGGTCACCCGAGTGACGCGGGAGATGCGGCATGGAGTCTGCGCCGAGGTCGAGCTTGCCCGCCTTGAGGGTGCTCTTGCGTTGGCCCGACTCAATCTGTTCGATGATGTCCATGAGCATGTCGCCCAAGAAGATTGAGATGATCGCCGGCGGTGCCTCGTTGGCGCCGAGGCGGTGATCGTTGCCCGCGCTGCCGATGGAGGCACGAAGC
>CAZSBR010000187.1:0-3418 GCA_964605165.1 uncultured Phycisphaeraceae bacterium | reverse complement strand
CTCACGGCCTGGATCACGGCGCAGAGGAAGACGAGGAACTGCATGTTGGAATGCGTCTCGTCCTTCGGGTTGAGCAGGTTGGATCCTGTGTCGGTTGCGATGGACCAGTTGAGGTGCTTGCCCGAGCCATTGACACCCGCAAATGGCTTCTCGTGCAGGATGCACTCAAGGCCGTGAAGCGGTGCGGTGCTGCGGAGGATCTCCATGACGGTCATCTGGTGATCGCAGGCGACGTTGGCGATCTCATAGTGCGCGGCGAGTTCATACTGCGACGGCGCGACCTCGTTGTGCCGGGTCTGCACAGGGATGCCGAGCCTGTAGAGCTGGCGCTCACAATCGGCCATGAAACCGAGCACCCGCGAGGGGATGGCGCCGAAGTAGTGGTCATCAAGCTGCTGATGCTTGGGTGGCGGGGCTCCAATAAGGGAGCGGCGCGCCGAGATCAGGTCCGGGCGCTGGAGGTAGGCCTCTCGATCGAGCAGGAAGTACTCCTGCTCTGCACCGAGCGTTGCAAAGACACGGTTCACGCCGGTCGCGTTGCCGAACAATTCGAGCACCCGGAGCGAAGCCTTGGAGAGTACGTCCATGGATCGCAGCAGGGGGGTCTTGGTGTCGAGCGCTTCGCCGGTCCACGACACGAAGGCGGTGGGAATGCAAAGCGTGACGTGATTGGGCCCCCGGCGGAGGAAGACCGGGCTGGTGGCATCCCAGGCTGTGTATCCGCGGGCCTCGAAGGTCGCACGAATGCCGCCCGACGGGAAGCTCGAAGCATCGGGCTCGCCCTGGATGAGCATCTCGCCTGTGAACTCGCTGAGCGCTCCTCCCTGGCCATCGGGGCGCACGAACGAGTCATGCTTCTCGGCGGTCGAGCCGGTAAGTGGCTGGAACCAGTGCGTGTAGTGGGTGGCGCCGTTCTCGACCGCCCAATCCTTCATGGCCGCTGCAACAACGTCAGCGATCTGCGGGTCCATGCGTTCGCCTGCGTCGATGGTGGCGCTGAGCTGCCTGAAGACGTCCTTGGGCAGTCGTTGCTGCATGACGCGCTTGGAGAAGACGTCGCACCCAAACGTCTGCTCGGCCGCTCGGCCGAGGGCGTGAGGGCTGGGAGAGGACTGGGGGTCGACCGAGAAGCCGCCGCCGTTGAGCATGAGTCGTTCCATGACGAGCTGGGTCCTTTTCGCTGCAGAAAAAATCTGGTGAGGGCGAGAGCGTGGGATCGAGCCCGAAAACCGGCGGTCACCGTGCCGGACGGCTCCTCCCGAAGCGATTCTAGAAGCAGCGCCTCGGCGGGACTCGATCGGTTTACCTACAGGTCACTCGATTGTGCTCGATCGCGACTGACTTTGCAAGTCGGGGGCTCACACCCTCGCCTCGCGAGGCCTCGGGGCATTGCCCTCAGGCGTGCCGGGACAGCCCTTCTGACAGCGATCGGCAGAAGGCCTCGGCTTCCGCCGCGGGCTGCTGGGTCTCATTCAGGCGCCTGACCAACGCGCTCCCGACGATCGCTGCGTCCGCCTCGGCCACAACGGCACGAACATGGTCGGCTGACGAGATGCCAAAGCCCACCGCGAGGGGCGTGCTTGTGACGCCACGGAGCCGCTGCACAGTTCCGGCGACATCCGGCGTCTCGGCGCGTTCTCCCGTGATGCCCGTCCGGGCGAGGACGTAGACAAACCCGGAGCATGCCTCCGCAATCCGCTGGGCTCTCTCGGTGGGGGTGGTCGGGGCGACCAGCAGGGTGAAGCCAAGGCCCTGCTCGGTTGCGGCATCACGGTACGGAGTCGCCTCCTCGACGGTGATGTCGGGAATGATCACGCCGTCGAATCCCACGCGCGACAGCGTCTCAAGGAAAGCGGCGCCGCCCATGCGCTCAACAAGGCTGACGCTGACCATGGCAATCAGCCCGAGGGGGGTGTGGGGGCGGGTTGCCTCGACTTCTTGAAGCAGGGATTCGACGGTCCTTCCGGCCTGCAGCGTCTCGTGCATGGACTGGGCTATGACGCCGCCATCGGCAATGGGGTCGCTGAAGGGAAAGCCGATCTCGACGATGCCCGCTCCGCCTCGCTCAAGGCCTGCCAGCACGTCGCTCAACTGACACCCAAGGGGCGAGCCGCCCACGATAAAGGGCATGAGAACGCCGCGGTTCTCCGTGCGGGCGGTCTCGAAGATTGCCCGCAGTCGATCGAGGCCCGCGGACGAGTTCTCGGTGGCGGGAGGTGTGTCGGATGCTGCGTCGGTCATGAGATCTCATCCGGGAGGCTCTCAAGCGCTTGCGTGAGCACCTCCGGGCCGTCGTCGGTAAAGAGCACATCATGCTCGTGATGCACAGTCATGGAGCCGTCAGCCGAGTAGATGGGCCACCCGTTGGGCGTCTCGCGAGTCTTGCCCGTGCCCACAGCCACCATCGGCTCGAGGGCCACGAGCGTTCCCGGTTCGATCTCACGGCTGCCATCAGGCCACGCGTAGCTGCTCACCGGCGTGTTGGACACGAAAGGGGGGGTGTGGAGCTTTCTTCCGTATCCATGGCCGCCGAGATTGCGGACGAGATGAAAGCCGCACTTCGTCTCGACGTGCTGCTGCAGTGCCTCTGCCCAGGCCATGAAGGTGCCGCCGACCTGCAAGGCCTGGATGCCCAGGGCAAGGCCGTCCTTGCTGGAATCCATGAGGCGGCGGACCTCATCGGTTGGCTTGCCAAGCGAGTAGGTCCAGGCTGCGTCGCCGATCCAGCCGCGATGGTTGACGCCGATATCGATCTTCAGCAGGTCGCCCTCGACGAGGGGCCGTTCAAGGGCGCCCGCTGTGCCGTGCACCACGCAGTCGTTGACGCTGAGGCAGGCATGAGAAGGGAACGGCGGCAGGCCGCCCGCGCGGTAGCCCAGGAAGCAGGACTTGCAGCGGAGGTCTGCCAGCGTGATCGCGACAAAACGGTCGATCTCAGCCAGCGTCAACCCTGGGCGGAGGAACTCCACAAGGCGTTGGTGGACCTCGACGACGCATCTGGCGGCCTGTCGGGCAGCTTCGGCGTCGTTTCCGAGAACGCGGGGCACTCGTTTGAGAGAGATGGCCATGTGGCGTGATGCTAGCCTGTGAGAGCTGCTGCCCGGCAGATTGCGTGGTCCGGCGAGGCCAGCGATCGAGTCCCCCGCCATTCTGGACCGGTTCAGGAAAGGACCGATAATCCATGTTATGTCAAACAGGGCCGAGATCTGGGCTGGGAGAGGGGGCTTCCGGGGCGATTTCTCGTGAGCCAGAGCGAATGGGCTGTTGCCTGCCCTGAGGTGGCGTTGGCGGGCTTCGGGAGTCGCGGCGCCGCGTGCGAGCGTGCTGAATCGAGGGCCTAGAAGCCCGTCTGCAACCGTCTGACCGTCACCTGCGAATTCTCTGGCATGTGAGAGGGGCTCCGCAGCGGGCTGTGCGG
>CAZSBR010000186.1:3652-4979 GCA_964605165.1 uncultured Phycisphaeraceae bacterium | reverse complement strand
AGAGCACGGGTTACATCCAGCCGATGCTCGCCTGGGATGATGGCACGGGCGAGAAGCTCTACGTCGGCGGCAGCGCTGAAAACATCGGCGGGCTGTCGGCCATCGACTTTCTGGGCATCTATGACCCGTCGACGGGCACATGGTCTCGCCCCGGGCTGGGGATCGACAGAGGCTCGACCAATGCCTTCCTCACGAAGCTCCTGCCGTGGGATGATGGCGATGGCGAGAAGCTCTACGTCATCGGCCAGTTCAACTTTGCGGGCGGCTCCGACGAGGGCAACAGCTTCGCACGCTGGGATGGGAACCAGTGGGAGGGTGTCGGCGCTGGTTTCACGCAGGCAACGGTCCGTGCCAGCTACGACCTGCTGCCCGCGGACATCGGCGATGGCGAGCGGCTCTACATCGCGGGCTCTCGCTGGGGCACGATCGGCGGCGTGACCGCCAACGGTCTGGCAAGCTTCGATGGCGCGTCCTTCCACCAGTGGGGCAACGGCATCGGCATCGAGGGGACCTTCAGCCCCTTTGCTGCGGCTCTGGCGGACTGGGACGATGGCTCGGGCAGAGCGATCTATGTCGCGGGCCGCTTCGGGGCGGTGGATGGCGTGCCCGCCATCAATGTGGCGCGTTTCAACGTCGCCAATCAGCAGTGGGAGAGCTTCGGTCAGGATCTCATCCCGACAAGCATCACCAACAACTTCACGAGCTTTGAGGTGTTCGACGACGGCACCGGGCCTGCGCTGTATGTCGCCGGCGGTCAGTTCCGCATCAATGGCAGCGGGCAGGTGTATCAGGTCGCCAAGTGGGATGGCACCAACTGGACGGGCATCGGTCAGACCGTCAGCGGCCGTGTGACCGATCTGGCGGTCTTCGATGATGGCAACGGCCCCGCGCTCTACGCCAGCGGCACTGCGTTCTTCGAGGTCGGCTACTTCGCCAAGCTCGTCAACAACGTCTGGGAGCCCGTGCTGGGCAGCGGCGTCAACAACCCGCCCGTCAACGGCAACTTCGCCTCGGCGTTTGGTCTGTATGTCTGGGACGATCAGCTTCTCGTCGGCGGCAACTTCACGCAGGTCGGCGGGCAGGACCCCTCCACGGGCGTTGGCTCCGGCACGCCGCTGGCCTCAACGGGCATCGCCGCTGTGGTGTCCTGCGGCACGGTGTGCACGGGCGACATCGCCGACGACCTGGGCAACCTCGGCGCCGATGGCCAGGTGAGCTTCGGTGACTTCCTGGCTTCGCTGACGATCCTGGGCCCGTGCCCCGGTGGCACGCCGGGCTGCACGGGCGACATCGCCGATGACTTCGGCAACGCTGGAGGCGACGGCCA